>JBMFVY010000060.1:0-19273 GCA_049965755.1 Phycisphaerae bacterium
CCGACCCGGGACACAGCCACATATCGACATCTGTTCATATCATGCCGTTCGGAAAACCTTACAACGCAAGCGGCTCGTTTTATGAATGGACAATCTGGATGTCCGGTTGTTATTCGGTTATGCGAAAAGATGTGCCGCCACGCTCCCCGTGGCGATCTGCCCGGCGTCGTCCGTTGCCGCCGCTGCAGATGGATACCAACTCATCCGCCGGTAAACTACACTCTTTCGATCCCCGGTGTCCGCATGGGGCGGGTGCGCCGGGGATGTGGAATAACTGAAGCGGGCAGGTCGATAAGGGCTGAATGCCCCCCGCATATTGAGGACTTCATTGATGCGCTTTTACCTTGATCCGTCCGTGGATGCGGCAGTTGGTCAGCGGCTCACCCAACTGGGACACCATACCCAATCGATCCATCCTGACGATGTGGATGCGTCATCAACACCCGAACTTTGCCGATGGATGGCGAAATCAGGCTTGCAATGGGTAACGGCCGAAAGGTCGAACATCGACGCCATCTATGATCAGGGAATCGCGTTTCACGGGGCTGTCGTATTTATCCAATCACCGGAGGGGGATATCGCCGAATTATTTCAGCGCTACCCGACGCTGAAATCCGGCCGTCTTTATACCCTCACCGCCCGCAAGACAAAAATTCGGCAATTGCCGACAAACATTAAACCACCGCGCCCTGCAACGAGAGATGCCGGATGAACCGGCGCGGCACCGCATCGCCCACAGAAACGGAGATCGATTGAATCTTGTTTGAACTGACACCCCAAAATGTCATTGAATATCTGCTGGCAAAAAATCAGATTACATCGACCGATGTGCTGATCCAGGAGCTTGGCGGCGGGGTCTCCGGCATGGTTCTCAAGGTGCTCGATATGAATGCCGGCGAACCGGTCGGCACCGACCTGCGCACTCCGGGGCAGATCAAACGCGGTGTGCCGGATCAGCGCATGCGGGCCGGTAAATGCCTCGTGCTCAAACAGCCGCGGGAGCAGTTTCGCGTGGCCGCCGCGTGGCAGGTCGATTGCGACCGTATCTGGCTGGAGCGTGATGCACTCCGGATGCTTGCCGAGCGGATGCCGACCGAAACATTGCCGCAGGTGCTCTGGGAAGATGCGGAGAACTTGGTGCTGGCCATCAGCCCCGCACCGCCGGAATATGTGAATCTCAAAACATCCCTCCTCGCCGGCAAAGGCAAACGCTGGTGGATCACTCAGGCCGCCCGCTGGCTGGCGCACCTGCACCGCGCCACCATGGGAAGCGCTGGGCATGCCCGCTTCACCGATGCCCGCCTGTTTGAACAACAACGCATCGATCCCTACTTCAGGCACCTGCAGTCACAGTATCCCGCCGTTGCCGAGCGATTGGGCGACCTGTGCCAATTTCTGCTCTCCGATCCGATCTGCCTGATTCACGGCGATTATTCTCCGAAAAATATCCTCGTGAGTCCCGAACCCGGCGATCATTCAGGTGTGTTCATCGTGGATTTTGAAGTGGTATTTGTGGGGCAACCGATATTTGATATCGCGACGCTCATGAACCACCTGCTGCTCAAAGGATTTTACCGGGCGCCGCATTGGCGAGCGTTTATGCTTATGGCCGATGAGGCGTGGCACGCATACAGCGAGGCTGCCGGGCCGTCGCTGATCGCCGCCCATGCCGATTGGGGCGCGGTGCTGCTCGGATCGCTTTTGCTGGCCCGCGTGGACGGCAAATCGCCTGTGGAATATCTCACGGACGAATCGCGACGGGATGCGGTGCGGGCCTGCGCACTGGAATTATTAACTTCCGGCGGCTCGCTCGATGACGCACTCGATATCGTCGGCGATCATCTCAATCGACTGGACTAAATCTTCCGGCCTGCTGCTTTCATCGCTGAACATTCGGCGGTGTGCCCATTCCCGCAGCAGCGCGAGCGAAGCGGCGGCGGTAAACCCAGGTAAAAATACCAGCGGGAAGAAACCGTCAGGAACTCGGTGGGCCGGGCTGTCAGGCTCGCGCAATTGCTGTTACATCAGCTCGTAAGCGTGGTGTAATTTCAATGATCTGGCAACGCGATCATTCGAGCCGGGCGTAGAGAATGCGACCGGTGAGCCCGCCTATTTGAGGAAGCGAATGGCGATCGGGCAGCGGTATATCTCCCCTGCGGAGGATTTCACCGCGCCGAGGATGGAAAAAATGAGCAACAAAAGCCCCACTACCGGCAACAACAAAAACCCGATCAGCGCAAAAATGAGGACGAAACAGCCAAAGAAATAAATGGTGAACGAAAGCTGAAAGTTGAGCGCTTCGCGCGTGGCATCGCGACGCCAGCCGAGATTGTCACGGTTTGACAGATAGAAAATTAGGCTGGGGATGAAGCCGAGCAGCGTGGGGCCGAGAAATAACCCCAGCACCCACACGAGGATGGCCATGTTCTTATCCTCCTTCGATGGAGAGTTACCCACGGATGGAGACGCCTGTGGAACACCTGACATCGAAACCCCCTTATCATTCTGGTAACCGTTCGTGGCCTTTCAGCCCGTCATGCCCACAGTGGGGATGACCACTGTGGATAAAGTGTACCCCCCCCCCCCCAACAAGAAAGGCAAATAAATTTCCACAGGAAAGTTCGGGATAAATTAGCGCATCACACAGTCCGTCCGATAAGTTCACAATGACTGGAATGCAAGTCGCGCCGGCGGGCGGGATTGGCCAAGCGTGCCCGCAGCTACCGTGTGCGCACCCAATGCTCCAGCAGCGCCGATTCGGGGACGAGTGGTTCAAACTTGGGCCGACTGCATGGCTTGAAACGCCCTTCGTGCCAGCAGGCTCTCATCCGGCACAATACCCGCTGTTGAAACGGCGCATCTTCGTTGAGGCGATCGACTGATTTTGCGACCTGCGATTCTGCGGCCCGCCCATGGGTCGCGACCGCCTGGCCGCTGCACGGTGGCGGTGGACGGATCAAGTATCGATAGGCCGTTCAATCCGGTGTCGAATGGGAAATCACCCGTGGAATCGGCCTTTCGCATCAGGCTCTGCCAGCTGAGATATCGTCAGATCATGGCGGACGTCGTGCGAGAGTCGATAATGGAAGTATACTAACCTCGGACATGATGGGGGACAGGTATCTTCACCGTGGCCTGTCTCCAGCTTCGGCGTGTCGGGGTTGGCTCGATGGGTATAATAGATATTATGGATGAAGAATTGCTCAAACGCATGGCGTCGAAGTACGTCTGGTGGAAGACCCCGGAAGAGGCACTGGCGTTTCCGCATCGTATTATTGCGCAGGTGATGAATATCGGCGATTTTGATGACGTGCAGGAACTTGCCGACATCGCGGGGGATGAGGGTCTGCGCGAGGTGCTCAAAAGTGCTGAGCCTGGGGAATTTAATCTGCGGTCCTGGCATTATTGGCATTACCGACTGGGACTGGCGGAGTTGGGCGCGGTTCCTCCGCTTCCGCAACGGAGATTGGCATGAAACCATTTGTGACTTGCTGGGAGGTTCTGCCTCCTGACCAGAAGCGTTGGTGGCCATTGCTGCGTTCGGCCGGCGTTATGGGCTTTGTGCTCTATGGGGGAACGGCGGTGGCGTTGCGACTCGGACATCGCCAATCCATTGATTTCGACCTCTTTACAGAGCGGAAATTGGATAAGGCGGAACTGCAGACGGCATTTCCCTTTGTCGACAAGTCTACCACGTTACAGGAGACAGAAAATAGCTGGTCCTTATTGGTTTCAGAAAGTAGGCCGGACGAGCGTCCGGTCCGAATATCATTTTGTGGTGGGATTACCAATGGTCGAGTCGGAGAACCGGAGTGCACCGACGACGGGAACATGTTGGTGGCATCGCTGGCAGATTTGATGGCATTTAAGGTCAAAGTGATATTGCAACGTGTGGAAGCCAAAGATTATCGGGATATCGCCGCGATGTTACGGGCGGGAGCACATCTTGACCATGCCCTATCCGCTGCGCGAACCCTTTTCGGAATGACGTTTCAACCCATGAAAAGCATGAAGGCCTTAACTTGTTTTGAGGGTGGCGACCTGAGTACCCTTTCGCGGGAAGACAGGGAAACCATCCTCGCGGCGGCACGGAGCCGCATTCGTCTGGAACCTATTGGGTTGATGGCGCATCGATTGAATCTGTGAGTGGATACTGTGACCATGCCTCAGAGTATTTATCTTTGACCCATGCCGATGTTTCCGAGGACTTCGGAATCAGTATACGGTGGCGGCTACAGCGTCCAGCCAGGCTAAGCCATGTCCCTTTTCCGCGCCGGCCATGCGCGTGCCCGCGGTTACCGCGTGCGCACCCAATGCTCCAGCGGCGGGCCGCAGCGTTCCAGATGCGGCGCCATCTCGGAGAGCCATCGCTGGGCATCGGAATAATATCCGGCGGTCGGTTTGACGCCGCTGCCGGTTTCTGATCGCCACCAGATATTAAACTGCTCCATCGCCCGCTCACGCAGGTATTTGCAGATCATGCTTGCCCAGGCGGTCGCCAGGCAGGCCTGCTCCCCTTTCTGCTGAAAATCAATACGAATCACGCATCCGGGCCGTGCCCATTGGTATCGGCTCAGCAGCGGAGATTCCCGGTACACCCGCCACATCGCCTCCGGAAATGTCCGCATCAGCATATCGAGATACCGATCGCGGGCGCCGTTTTTATCCACAACGATCCACGCATCCCCCTGTTTGCATTGGTCCACGATTTCCCTCAGCAGCATCATCCCGTGCGTGCTTAATACTGCCGCCTTGTTGTTGGTTTTGGCGGTGAGCTCATTGAATTGCTGTTCGTCGATAATCGCGGTATGGGCCATGGAGAGGCGGATATTACCCGCGGCCATACGGCCGGCCAGCATGGAACGGGTGATGCCGAGGGTTCCCTCATCGGCCCAACGCGGAACGGGGGCCTCTTTCCAGTTATACCAGGGCAGGGGGCAATTCGCCTGCCACCGCAGCGATTGGGCGAGGCGCTCAAGCGTGGCGGGGGGCGCGGAACTGCAGCCGAGCTCAGCGGCCAATATGCACGCGAGTTCCAGATGCACAAGGCCGTTCTGCAGCCGATGCACCAGTTTGCTGTCGGCAACCATCAATGCGGCATGCGGAAGCGGCGGGCGCACGGCCACCGCAGGGAAAAGTAGCGCGGCGATATCGGGCATTTCGTCGCCAAGCTTGCCCGGCAATTCAAAGGCGACGGCACTGATAATCAGCGGGCCCAGCAGCGGGCCGTAACCGGCTTCATCAATACCTGCGATCCTGATCGGCATATCGTTTCTGTCCAACCCCATGCCCGCTCTCAAAATTCGATGCGGCGTTCAATACCGATGCTTATGGTAACAGGAGACCGATTGGGCGGCGAAACCCACAATGATCGGCTCGGGCGGAGTGCACACGGCGTTTTGCCGGAAAGAATCGCATGGCGATGCGGACGAACGGCCTCTGATAAGTATTATTTGCCGCTTACCACCTTGTATTGAAGATAGAGGAATCCCGGTGCCGTCGGGATGGTAAAATTTACTTTTCCTGAGACCGGAACATGAACGGTGCGTTCTGTGCGGGTGAGCAGATTGGTGATGGTCAGCGTCCGGCCGGCAACAAAATCCAAGGCCACTTTATGGTGCTCATGGTGATTGTGCACCTGCCGAAAAAGTGTGATAAACCCGGTGTCGGTACGAAAATTCTGGTTTTGAAATCCCGACCATGTAGCATTGTCGGGCAGTTTGCCTATGGGGAAAACATACCCGGCATACATAGTCGATCGATGAGCCTTGTAGACGGCGATCAATTTTCGAAGTTTTTGGCGTGTGGCCGGGGTAAAAAGATGCGTCGGCGTGAAGAAGATCGGTGATCCCATGATGGTTTGCATGAAGCAATAGCTATTGGGGTAGCGCCATGCGTCGGATAGGGTGCGACTGACAAAATCCACATCGGACGTGGGGATTTGAAATTCATTGAGATTGACATACTTGGCCACCTGCCAGGCATCGCGCAATACAAGATACGGCACATAAATGGCATTTTGGGGTTGCTGGGTCTGCCGATTTTCCAGAAAGATATTGCCATACTGGCGTCCAAAATAATATCCGATCCGCGGCGACTTTTCGGTGATATCCCAGTTGATGCTTACGCGATGGTGGCTGAGAAGAATCAGGCGGCGGGCACGAGTTATTACCCGCGCAACGTCGCGCATACGTGGAAAAACACCCAAATCAATTTTGAAGTATCTGAATCCGCCGTGATCGTAGTTCCATGCCATATCCGTATACGGGCAGGCCGTCGAGCACCATAGTCCAAGCCTGACTCCCTCCCTGGCCGCACGGGCGCGGATGGTTTTCCATCCATCGGGGTATACCGGCCGCCATGACGGTCGGCGGTTGTAGCGTTTTCGTTCCCAGCCGCCATCAATCTCGAGTGCATCGATGCCGAGATTCGCCTGACTTTTGATTTCCTTGAGCACATTATTGAGGCGAGCGCCGCGCGCCGCTTCGTCGCCCCAGGTATTGGTCATGATGTAGATATCCTGCCGGGGATGAATGGGGAAGCGCGTCTGGTCGAAGCGTTTAAGTGCGCGCTGCATTGCCAACCCATTACCGTGGTAGACGATGACCCAGCTCGCCCAACAGTCGTGATAGGTCGGATGGTGCACATCGTGGAGAAACCAGCCGGTACCGGTATTTGCCAGGCCGTGCTGATTCCATTGAAACCATCCCGTATTTGCGCCCAGATGGGGAGTATTAACACATTTGTGCGATTCCTTGACCATGATCAGGCCGTTGCCATGATGATCGCTTATGTCCGCCCCACTGGCCCACATGATTTTTCCGTGCGCAGCGGCCGACATATTCCGCTGCGTACGGAGAATGGGCGTACCGGGTTTATCGCGACGTTGGGTATCGGAGTAGTAGCCGATCCATGTGACGATCTTTCCTGCAAGATTGACGGGCACGCGATCCACCACACCGGACGATACGTAGTTGTCGCGTGTATCCATCCGGTTGTCGGCTGCTAATACGGTGGTGTACAGGCGTCGCACCTGTACCTGCGTGCGTAAACCGGATACACCGGGAAAAGCCCAGATCACATAGCGCAGGCCGATATTATTCCGGGGATAGACGATAACGGCCTACACGGTGAGATGCGCGGAAGTAAATCCCTGATCGTTGCCTTCATGCGCCCGGACAGAAATCAGTTTGCCGACGCCGGTCAATGATGGAAAGGCCCAGTCGGCGGAGGCATCGGGTGTTGCGTGATTCCATTGATGATCGTTGCGCAGATTTGTGATACATGTGGTCAGAAAACCGCGTCCGGTCCAGCGCCACCGGCTCTCGATTCGACCGGTGGTCACGATCAGATCGTTTCCGCTGACCCAGGCACGGGCGGATTTAAATGAAGCGTCGAGATGCGGCAGTGCCGCCCAAAGCGGCCCGGTGAGCAGCAGCACCGCAACCGTTGCCACCAGTTTGGTAATACTCCGAGTGATCCTTATGGCAACCATCAAGATAATCCTCGCATTGCCTGAGCCGCTACCGTATGGGTAATCGGCATGCCTTTTTACGGATCATACGGCGACGGACGAATTTCATGCCATTATTCAGGCGTTGCCATCCCATGTTTAATCAGGTGCCATCGGAATGGATCCTGATTGCACATCCTCCAGATGCTGAAAAAAAGCGGAACATCCAACCGCTGCTCACGCAATGTAATGGTTGGGCGGGGAAAAAAAAGGAACTGTCGGCAAACCGACAGCTCCCGGCGGAAGAGAGGTGTGATGGACGAAGTTGAGGCATACACCGCCGAGGGTGTCTGCCGTCATCCCGCTCCGAGCATTCCCTAATCTTTGCGATCGGGTTTAACACACGCAGCGGGCGTGACGGAGAAAAGATTAACCGGCCGCCACTACTGTTTGATGAGCAAACGGCTAATGTTTGGATAAACCGCCGGGCAGCTTGTGCCGCCGGGAATCCAGTCGGATGCGGGGTAGAACCGGTTTCGGTAAGATGCCTGCATGCTTATTGATACGCATTGCCATCTGACCTACCCCGGATTGATCGAGCAGGCGGATGCCGTTGTAGCTCGCGCAGCAGATGCCGGTGTCACCCGCATGATCACCATCGGGACGGATGCCGGCGATCATCCGAAAGTGCTGCAGCAGCTTCAGCGGTTTGATGGTGTTTTTGGCGCACTGGGTGTACATCCACACCACGCGCACGAGATATCGGCAGACTTTATCATCGGCCTGCGGGAGTATTTCAGGCAGGAATCCAAATTCCTTGCGGTGGGGGAGTGCGGCCTTGATTATCACCACGCGTCCGCACCCCGCGAGGTGCAGGCGAGCGTATTTGAAGCGCAGTTGGCCTTGGCTGTGGAGCTGAATCTTCCGGTGATTCTCCACGTGCGCGACGCCCATGACGACGCCTCGGCCATTGTTCGCAACCAGCGGCCGAAGAATTGTGTCGTACACTGCTTCACCGGGAGCGTGACGGAAGTCAGGACATGGCTTGACCTGGGGGCGTATATCGGATTTACGGGAATTGTTACCTACAAAAATGCCGCCCACGTGGCCGACGCGTGCCGAGAGGTTCCGGAGAGCCACCTGCTGGTGGAAACCGACGCCCCGTATCTCTCCCCGGTGCCGAAGCGGAGTATTAAAATTAATGAGCCGGCGTTTGTGGTGCATACAGCGGAACATGTCGCTGCGATGCGGGGCGTAACGCCTGCGCAGATTGCGGATACGACAACCGCCAATGCCGGTCGGCTTTTCGGGCGAAGACTGACGGATTAAATCTTTATGGCGAGCGCGGTGTTCAGCCGGGCACCGATTGAGATTGCCATGCATGTTCGGCGATGGATTCGGTAATTTTTTCCGCAATATCCACGGCCCGCAGACCGTCGGCTCCCGATACTTCCGGGATGGAGCGTGTTCGCACGGCATGTAAAAATGATTCAAGTTCAACCTGCAGCGGCTCGCGATCTTCAATGGTGAGCGGTTCATAGTTGACCAGTTCGGTGTAGTCGAGGTCTGCTAGTTCGGCAACTTCGCCGCTGCGGATTTTGGCTTTCAGATGATCGAGTTGATCCTGATTGGCGGTGCGCCGGATGACAACGCCCGCCTTTTTATGATAATCCGCCGATACATACATATCCCGGCTGAAGAGCCGCATTTTTCGCTCGGTTTTGGTTGCTAGGCGTGACGCGGTGAGGTTGGCCACACATCCGTTGGTGAAGACCAGCCGGGCATTGGCGATATCTTCAAAATCAGAAATCACCGATACGCCCACGGCGGCCACGGATTTAACCGGAGCGCCCACAAAGTGGCCGACGATATCGATATCGTGAATCATCATGTCGAGCACCACGCCGATATCAATGCTGCGAAAGGTCATGGGGCTGACGCGCTGAACCTCAATGAAATGCGGCTCGAGCTTGTACCGGCTCAGTGCCCGCACCACCGGATTGAATCGTTCAGAATGTCCCACCTGCAATATGCGGTTGTAGCGGTGTGCGTGTTCAATAATCGCGTGACAATCCGCAGCCGTCGGCGCGAGTGGCTTTTCAATCAGGGCGTCAATGCCAGCATTAAAAAGTTCGGCCGCAATAGCCCGGTGGTGGACGGTAGGTGCTGCGACGGTCGCCGCCCTCGGGCAGATTCCGGCGCTGAGCATGGCGTGGATATCGGCAAAATCGCGGCACCGATGGGCGGCGGCGAGTTCTGCACGGCGTTTCTCGTCACTGTCCAGAACCGCAACCAGGTGGCACCCCGGCATGGCTGAATAAATGCGTGCGTGATGTCGGCCCATTCGTCCTGCACCGATGACGGCTACATCCACGGGCGCGGATTCATTCACCATTGGCAGGATTTCCTTCCCGCGATGTTTGGCCATCACCATTCGGGGGTGTTTTCGGGCCGCGGACGGATTCCAGATATCGGCCGGACCTGCCCAGTGCCGAGCGTTCAATGAATTCCACCAGTTCAAGCAACTCGGGTTGATGAGGATACGCCTCACGCACCTGACGGATTCCCACCGTTGCTGGAATATCCTGGCAGTAGATCATGCGGTAGGCATCTTTAAGTGCCTGAAGAACGGTCGGTGAAAAACCACGCCGCTTAAGCCCGACGCGGTTGATCCCGCGCACCGCCGGAGGTGCCCCGCCGTACATGGTGTAGGGGGGCACGTCGTGAACAATGGCCAGCACCCCACCGATAAAGGCATGCCTTCCGACAGAAACAAAATGCGTCAGCGCACTTGCACCGGACACAATTACCCAATCCTGCAGGTGGCAATGGCCTGCGAGGAGAACGTTGTTGGCCAGAATGCAGTGATTATCAATGATACAGTCATGGGCGACGTGGGCGCCGGCCATGAAGAGATTCTGTGAGCCGATGCGTGTGACGCCGCCTCCGTCTTCCGTGCCGACATGGGCCGAGGAATATTCGCGGAACGTATTATGATCGCCGATTTCCAGACGGCATCGGCCGCCGCGGTATTTCAGATCCTGTGGGATGCTTCCGATGGTACAGAAGGGGAAGAATTTATTCCCCGCCCCGGCGGTCGTATCCCCATCAATACAGGCATGATGGCTCACCACGCACCCCGGGCCGAGTGTCACGTTGGCACCGATCCACGCATAGGCGCCCACGGCTACATCCGGGGCAAGCTGAGCTCCGGATTCAATAATCGCGGTGGGGTGAATACGATACGTATTGGCAGGTTCAGACATCATACCTCTCGAAGAACCGGATTATTGAACCTCGTCAACAATCATAAATTTAATAATCGCTTCGGCGGCAAGCTGATCGCCCACCCGGGCGCTGGCCCGGACGTGACCCGTGCGAGCCTTCACCCGGATATTTTCCGCCTCCAGGATGAGCTGATCGCCCGGCACCACGGGGCGGCGCACCTTGACCTTATCCAGCGACATCAGCAATGCCACCTTGCCGGTATGTTCCAGTTTATGCGAAAGCAGCAATCCGGAAAGCTGGGCCATGGCTTCAACAATCAGCACTCCCGGCATCACCGGCTGGCCGGGATAATGCCCCTGGAAGAACGGCTCGTTGACGGTGACATTTTTAATACCCACGGCCCGTCGATCGCCGTCCATTTCAATAACGCGGTCGACCAGCAGCATGGGATAGCGATGCGGCAGAATTTTGCTGATGGTGCGAATATCCATGACGACGGCATTTTTTTTCAGCAGTTCGCTGTTGTGCTGGGAATCCAGCATCGCCCGCATCCGTCGCACCAGAGCATGGTTGAGCGCATGGCCCGATTTATAGGCTACGATCCGCCCGCGAATCGGGCATCCCAGCAGATAAAGATCGCCGATCAGATCCAGCACCTTGTGCCGCACGCACTCGTCGGCAAACCGGAAATCGGTTCCGATCGGTCCGTTCGGGCCGACCACCACCACATCACCCGGTTTGAGATGCAGGCCCAGCCCGCGGCTGCGCAGCATCTGGGCCTCCTCTTCCAATACAAACGTTCTGGCGGGGGCTATCTGGTCCTTGAAATCCGGTCCGAGCCGGTAGGAATAGAGTTGGCGGCCGATGACGGTTCCCGCACCGTAATCCAGATCGAAGATGATCTGAAATTCATCACCGGCAGGCGGGGTGGCGATCAGGGTGCCCGAGCCGTCGGTCACATCGAGCGGTTCGGTGATCCGCAGATAGGGGCGGTCGGCCTCCTGTTCAACAATGCCGGCTTTTTCCAACGCTTCAACATAAGGCAGGCACGACCCATCGACCCCGGGCAATTCTCCGCCGGAAACGCTGATCTGGATGTTATCGATGCCGAGGCCGGCAATCGCCGACATGCAGTGTTCGATGGTCTCAATGGAATCCGGTCCGCTGCGGAGTGTACTGCGCCGGGCCCGCTTGGTGATGTGTTCCACAATCGCCGGCATGCGTACGGGGCGCTGCAGATCGGTGCGGACAAAGACCACCCCGTGCCCCACGGGCGCGGGAGAAAATACGGCCCGGCTTTCGCAGCCCGTAAAGAGGCCGCGACCCGACACCGTCGTTTCATTCGCGATCGTCTTCTGCGGTTGATTCAAGCTTGGCTACCCGTTCTTTAAGGTCTTTCAACTCCTGCAGACTTTCGGTCAGTCGGGAGAGGGCCTTGAGCTCGGCAAAAAACTGACGTGCAGGCCGGGCGGGAGCACCGAGCATTCGCGCCCCCGGTGGTGTATCGTCAGCCACAGCCGAAAAGCCCGCCACTTGGGTGCCGGTTCCGACATTTATGTGATCCGCCAGTACCGAGCCGCCGCCCATCACCAGATAATCGCCGGCGGTTACCGATCCTGCTATGCCGACGTGCGACACCAGAATCGTGTGTTTTCCCAGACGGACATTATGCCCCACCTGCACCAGATTATCCAGTTTGCTGCCCGCTCCTATCACCGTCTGGCTGTACTTGCCGCGATCGACACAGGTATTGGCACCGAGCTCGCAGTCATCTTCAACACGCACGGAACCGATGTGAGGGATTTTGTAGTGCTTTCCACCTGAGAAAACATACCCAAAACCATCCGCTCCGATCACACACCCGCTGTGCAGAATCACCCGGTCTCCCAGCGTGCTCTGCGCCCGCACTACGCATTGGGCGTAAAGTCGGCAATCGCGGCCGAGGCGAGAGCCGGACCCGATGAACACCTGTGCCTCCAGAACCGTTCCGCCGCCGATGACGACATTTTCGCCGATCACGCAATGTGGGCCGATGCGGGCGGTAGGATCGATCTGAACGCCGGCGGCAAGCGTCGTCGTGGGGTGCACCCCGACGGGAGGGATATCCAGTTGCGGCTCCAGATGCTCCAGCACCTTGATCATCGCCATATCGGCGTTAGCGACACGGATGATGACCTGATCGGCCCGCGGATGGACGTCAATATCCTCACTGCACAGAGCGCCGGCGGCGGGGGATTGGGAAAAATCGCGGGCGAATTTCTTGGCACCGATCAGTGTAAGCTGTCCCGGCCCAACCCGGTCGATCACCTCAATGCCGGTGAAGATCGTTTCTGCCGGCCCGACGCATTCGCCGCAGGTCCACGCCGCAACGTCACGTGCAGAAAACTTCATGCGGGCGATCTCCTTGCCTTGCCTTGCCGTAGGGGCGATCACCGATGCCGTGCCGTTTCCATCGGCATGGTTTCCGCACCTCCCGGCCGAAGGTCAGCCGTGCGCCTTGGTCCACGCCCGATTCATTGCGGCGGCAATTTTGTCGGTGATGTCGACGGATCGTGCGGAATAAAGCACGATGCGCGTCTGTACCATCTCGCCGTACGCTCGCAGTGAGCTGATATTTTTTGGGAGCGGATTTT
This sequence comes from Phycisphaerae bacterium, assembly GCA_049965755.1. Lineage (GTDB taxonomy): Bacteria > Planctomycetota > Phycisphaerae > WQYP01 > WQYP01 > JAJZGD01. The sequence continues at coordinate 13,315 of JBMFVY010000060.1, forward strand.
TCATTAACACCAGTCGTATCCCGTGCGATTTGGCATACGCCGCAACGGCGTTTGAAATATCGAGATAAATCTCCTGATTATTGTTAAGGATGCGATTGTGCAGGCGAAGCTGCGAATATCGCTTGTACACCTCATAGGCAACCGCTGCCCGACTGACTTTTCGCCTGAGATGATTGAATTCCTCGGTGCCGGGCTTCAGGGCCAGCGTTGAATTCGGGTTCAGTGGCTCACTCATTTTCTTCAAGGCGGCCTGCTTGGCCTTGAGTTTGGCTGCGATCGATTCCTGCAGTTTGTTAAATTGTTGCGCGTCGTATACCTGCACATCAAGGTCGGAAAGCAACGACGAGAGATTCACCACCGCTATTTTCTCTCCGGACGGTGCCGCCGTCTGGGCTGCGGCAATGTTCCCCGGATTCCCCTGCAGGCGGCCCAGCAGCAGAATCACCGCCGCTGCGGCCGCGGCGCCGCCAAGACTCCAACGGATGGATCGAATGTTTACTTTCATTGGGTTACTCCTGAAGTTTATTGACATCATCAAATCATCATCTGCCGTCGCAGGGCCATCCTCACATCGGAATGCCCAGGGCAAAGCTGACATAGGATATATGATCCTGCGGACCGTGGATAATCGGATACGCCAGATCGATGCCCAGCGGCAGGCGGCCGAAGAAAGGAAGAATGATCCGCACGCCGATGCCGAAGTCCACGCGTATCTGTCCCAGGTGGACATTCGGCTCCACGTCGCCGACATCCACAAAAGCCACACCCCGCAGAATTTTCTGATACAGCGGATAGTTGACTTCTGCCGTGGTCACATACATAAAGTTGCCGCCGATGCCGTCCAATTGTGGCCCGGCTCGCGGTGTCACGCCCTGATAGGTGAAACCCCGCAGCGACCCGATGCCGCCGGCGTAGAATCGCTCAAAGAAAACCGATTGGCCCAGCGGAATGAAGCCCACATCACCGCGGAGCATGAGGATGGTGCGTCGGCCGAAGAGATCGCGGTAAAGCGTGTGATAATAGGCTCCGAAGAGATCAATCTTGGAGAAGGTGTAGTTACCCCCCATGGTGCCGTATTGTTCCCACGTGGCGCCCAGTTTGTAGCCGCGATAGGGGAGTATTCCGCCCACCGTCCGACTGTATTCGATGCCCGGGGTGATGCTGCTGAGATAATGATTTCCCGCTTGGGCCTGAATTTCAGGTGCGGAGTCGGACTGAATGTTGTTGGGATTGACATTCTCCCAGCGGAACGCCAATGTCAGGCTCAGATGTCGGGTGATGCGCCGTCCGAGCGTGACCCGGTCGCCGAGCCGGTTCAGGTTATATGTATTATATATTTCAGTAAAAAAGTATCCCGTATTGCGGAAGCTATACGGGCTGTCCCACAGATACGGTTCGGCAAAGGTGGCCTTGTACAACTGATACACGGTGCCCGGCTCTGCAGATATTGAAAAATACTGTCCGTTCCCCTTGAAAGCCTGGCCGCGGAGCAGTTCGCCGATGGAATGAGGAAAGTTGGTGATGTCAAAATTCTGCTGCGTCACGCTGATCTGACCGAGCAGCCCGGCATCGGTGGATACCCCCACGCCGATGGCAAATCGACCGGTGTTGGTGGGCGTGAGGCTTACCAGGGCGTTGCGCACGCCGGGCTTGCTGCCGATGGGGGTGATGTGCGAATGGGCAAAAAGTCCCAGGGCATCAAGATGCTGATTCGTCCGCCGCACCGCCGTGGTATCGTAGAGGTTCCCCGGAAACAGCCGTACCTGGCGCCGGGCAACATGATCCTGTACCTGCGTATTACCGCGGATGATGACCCGGCCGACCCGGTACGTTTTGCCTTCTACTACGTGGAAGTCAATATTGACGATACCTGGTTTGACGGTGTACGCAAAACTGGGCGTCACCTGACTGTAAATATATCCTGCCCGACCGAAGAGGTCGGCGATTCTTCGCTGCGCAGCCTTGATTAAATCACGGTCGTAATACATGCCCGGCTTGAATCGCACCAGCTTCATGAGCTGCGCTTTGGGGAATACGGTATCCCCCTTGAACAAAATTCGCCCGATTCGATACCGCACCCCCGGGTGAATGATAAAGTCCACCGTCACCCGGTGATAATCAGGATTGAAGATCAGATGATACGCCGTGCGGCAATCGAGATATCCTTTTTTCCGCCACAGGTGCCGAAGCATCGCCATATCGGCTTGCAGATCGCTTTTGGACAGCACACCCTTGTGCACCACAAGAAACCAGAACAGCTTCCAGCGGGATGAAGTCTGCGCCTTGAAATGTAGAAACCACGATGGATAAAGATTGTTTCCGATGAAATGGACAGAGCGGATAAACACCCGCGGCCCTTCGGTTATCTGATAATCAGCGATGCCCCGGGCCAGATCCGCCCTGTTGAGCGTCACGTGGCAGTACAAAAAACCCTTCGACCGGTAAAGGTGCTTGATGGCGTTGATATCCGTGCGGAAGTAGAAGGGATCGATCGGTTTACCCGCATGCGCCAGCACCAGATCTTTGAGCGTCTTGGTGCGCACATGCCGGTTGCCTTGGAACTCCACGCGCTTCAGCACCCGACGTTGTTTGACGACATAGCGCACCATCAACTGATGGTGGCGCTGCGGTACGATCTGCGCTTCCACCGAGTAAAATAGCCCCAGTGAAGCAATAGATCTTACATCCACCGAGACCTCAGCCTCGTCGTACGATTCACCGGGAAGGATGCGTATCTGATTTTGGATTAATTTCTGTGCGTGGGGTGTGGCGCCGACAATTTCCACTTTGGAGATGGTGTATCCCACCAGCGAGGGGGTTGGATGACTCGCGGCGGCCGGGGCACCAGCTGGATTATCCGCCAAGAGGGTTCCGGTGAGCAGAGGGCTATAAACGGCCGCAGCGGCGGCGGCAGCCATTAACCATCGCAGATAGCGTAATTTCATTGAACCGTTCTGATAGCTCACTGGGAACTTTCACTTCATCCGCTAAATCCCGGCCCGGACCGCCGCCACAAAAATCTTCAGTAGTCTATCGGCACTGTTGCGCCGAGGCCAGCCGATCCGATCGCGCTTCAGCAGTCCGCTTTCGCCGCCATGCCGAGAGCCACGTCAAGCCTGCACCTGATACGCCGAATACTGCGGCAGGCCAATACCAGGGCACGACCTTCGGCATGAGGACATTTTGTCCCAGCGGGACGATGCGATAAAGCAGGTGCGAGTGAAACCACCCGATGGCGTTCATCCCGGTTGTGCTTTGCGTGATGTGGATCAGCCAGATGCAGGGGGAAAGGCCGAGTATGAAATTCATCGGTCCTGCGGCAACGGTGTTTGCGGTTGCTCCGATCAGCGGCGCGGCAACGATCGGCCAGAGCGGGAGAATGACACCCAGTGCCACCGCCAGCAGGGGGACTCGCCGATCATCGCCCGAAGGTTGATCCGTCACCGCACTGAAACCGTAGATGAACGTGCACCAAAGACACGTCACCCCCGCGATCCGGACTATTTCGCCTACCGGCAGCAAACCACCGATCGCGGCAATCAGGCCGCACGTTGCCGCCGCCAGGCAGGTGATAAGAGAACGCCGTGGAGCATCCGGCGCAAGGCGGGGGGCCAAAGCTCCCGCGGTGCCCGAAGCCATTACCATCTGCATGGCGGAAATCGCGGCAGCCGGGGTGCCGCCGGTGGAATGGGGGCGCAGTATCAAGCCGACGGCAATACCCGCCATCACCCCGAGTCCGGGCGCTATCCACACCTTACCGTCGATGATCTTCCGCTTTTCCATCGTTCCAAAGATTAATCGATGCGTTGATGAATCGCACTGGAAAAGTGCAGATGCGAGCCTTGGTTTGCTTTTTTGCCGGCTTTTGCGGGGCAAGACTCACTTCAGGAGAATCAGATTGGAAAGCGCTTCAGGCTGCCGATGTTCAGCGTCCGTAGTGCGGGCATAGCCGGGGAGAGTGTCGGCCGTGCATCGGCAGATCGCTTTTGAGATTCTCCGCGTGCGGTATAGGTGGACGCGGCGGCAAAAAACTATTAATCGCCGCTATCACCATCGGCCTCCGTTCATCGATCAGCTTCTCTCGCCGCTGCGAATCGCCTGATCGGTGATGATCCGATTGAATCGCCCCAAAAGCCGCTTGCGGATCATCTGCAGGATGGCGATGGTGAGTTCCACCTTTTCATCCATGGCGGCATCGCCGCGCCCGCGCTCACCCATCGCACCCCGCAGGGCGTCGTCAATCACCTGTGCCGCACGCTTGCGGTCCGCGGAGCTCTGCAATTGGCAGTCCACCAGCGGCGGCAGCGGCTTGCCCCATGGCGAGGCACCGCGGTCCAATAATGATCCGCCCATCTCCGTTTCGCTTCCGGAAACATCATGGCGGCAGAACTGTTCCCGATTTTGCCGGAGAATTTTCAGCATGCAGCGCGTCATCATCCGCCCGAAATAGGTACACGCCGCATTCTGCTGCGGCCGATACAGATGCAGCTTTCGAATCGCCAGCAGCAGGGCCTCGCCGGCGGCATCCTGCGCATCTTCACGCGTTCGGAATCGCAGATTCCCCGCCTTCACCGTCGCGAGTTCCTGCAGGATGGTAACGATGGCGTCGCGGTTTTGATCGGGGTCATGCATCAGGGAATTGAGCAATTCAAAACGTGGATTGGCTGAAGGCATGGAATGACTCCTTGAAAAAGTGGCTGCAAAAAGAATGTGGCGTTTAATCAGACTCCGGCGTGCTTCCGCATTGTGTCAAGCGCGGATCGGAGTTGCCGACTGATGGTGGAGGCGTGGATGCCGAGCTGCGCAGCGGCCGCGCGGCAGCTCATGCCGTCGAGTATGCAGAGGATGACGATATTCCGCTGCACGGGCGGCAGCGGAGAGAGCAGATGGGCAATTTCCAGATCAATCATCCACTGCGGCGGCGCCGGATCGGCGGCAATTTCCCTTGGGGCAAGCTGGGGCTTTGGGCAGGCGGAATGGCGGTTGAATTTGTCGGCGGCATCCAGCATGGCCCCACGGATACGTTTGGGCACAAATGCGGCAAAATCGACACCGCCCGCCGGATCGTATCGCCGCAGGCAGGAAATCAGCGCAATAAATCCCTCCTGCATGAAATCTTCAATATCTCCTCCCCGCGCCATCTGCACACGGCGTGCGGTTGCGGATATCAGCGGTTTGCACAGGCGGCAGATATTTTCCTCAATCAGCACCCGCCGGGCCGGACGGTGTTCATGCCGCCGGAGTTTCCACAGCAGTTCCAGTGTGCCCGAGGCACGGTGCGGTCGGATGGGATGCGATATCTGCGGCCGGCCTCCAAGCGGTGCTGACACGGTTGCGGTCAGCGTGCCGAGAGACTTTCGCGATAGGTCGGGAGTGCAGGTGGCAATCAGCGCAAGCACTTTTCCAAGCGGCGGTTGGCGTAAAACAGCGGGTGAAGATAACGGCATAAAAACTCCCATAATCAGATACCTAACATATACCAAACAATCGACGAAAGTAAATCGTCCTTGGGCGGGTGCGGCGCTGCACGGCGTGCAAGCGATGGTCAGTTAACCCCGGCTTGCCGGGGGGAAGGTTGGAAATAGCCCGGCGGCCAAGACGGAACGTAAAGCGAATGGATTCGTGCCGATATCTCCGCGTCCCACCGCGACCTCAGAGGTGAAAGAAAGTTTTGCTGAATCACTTTACAGATGGGGGCGTGTGCGCGGATACTGTTGTCAGGCCAATGTTTCGAGCGCCCGTAGCTCAATTGGATAGAGCATCCGCCTTCTAAGCGGACGGTTGTGGGTTCGACCCCCGCCGGGCGCAGTATCATAAAACACAATACTGATGGGCGTTTGCTCGATGTTCTAATCGTGCAATTGTTTGCTTGACAAGCCTCAAAAAAACCGTAAACTACGGTTTTGGCTTACCGCATTTGCGATAAACCACTGTCTTTCAGGGGGTTTGCCATGCCGAA
>JBMFVY010000061.1:0-19137 GCA_049965755.1 Phycisphaerae bacterium
GCCGGATGCGGCAAATCCGCACGTCCGGTTCGGAGGGAGGGGAGACCGCATTAAAAGCGGTCTTCCCTACCCCTATTCTGTTCAGCTTCGGCGCGGTTAGCGCGGCGGGCAACGCGCTGGGCGGCGGGCGGATCTCCTGTATGTTTATGTTCGGCGCCGCACCCTTGGCGGGGCGTGCCGGAGGCAAGTACTTTCCAACCTGCTCCGCGGTGCCGGGGACGATGCAGGGGGTGTGGGTGAAGGCGGTCGGTGCCAGGTTTCTGGCCAAAGCGGTGACAGCGATGTCAGTGCTCGCGGCAGCTTCAATAAGGCGTAACCCCGTACGCGAGGCGGCGCTGTCACATTTCCACCGGCTTGACGAAAATTCCCCCGGCGTGGCGGCTTTTCTCAAATGGGTCGGCGGGGGTGCGACGGCGTGGTACAGCCACCAAGGCGTCCGCCGGCTCCGTGCGGTATGCAAGGCGGGCTTCGCCCTCCACGGGCGCGGCGGACAACGGTAGCCAAGGGACAAAGCCGGACGCGGCAGGTCGACCCAGCGAGCGGACGCTTTCATCCGCCACTGGCCGGTGCGCCGCGCGGCCGCAAACTGCACGGCACTTGGATGCTGGAGCAACTGCAGTGCCCGCAATAGGTGAAAGTTTAACGGCTGCGGGGCCGCGGGCGCCCGGCCAATGGCAGGAAACACAGACAGGAATGTCTGTGCCACGCTCAGTTGGAAACGCCGCGGTTTGCAAGGTAGGGCGGTGCAGCGAAGCGTAACGATTCAGCGCCAAAGCCTCTGCGTTCCATTCCGACCCATTGTGCCCTGCCCTTCCGACGTTATCACCGCCCCGGCGCAGCGACCGCAAGGTGCCTGGCGGAACCAAGGCAAGGCCTGATTTTGCCGACTTGCCCTGCCCTCGAATCGAGGCGTTCTCCATACTGGCGGCCTCAGGGTGGAATAATCTGGGTTGTCAGATGCGCTTCTGCTGCCATTTCGAACGGTTAAACACCAAGGTGTTAAATACACCTCGGTAGGACAAATCGATAAAAACGGCGATCCAGACGGCGGTGAGATTAGCGCCGGTGATACCATGCGTCGCCATCCACCACAAAATTAGCACCAGCAGGATCACACGCACCAGAAAGATACCGCTTACCGTACCGAGCATCGGCAGTACGGTTTCGCCCGCTCCCTTCAGGGCGCCGGAGAGAACGATGGCGATGGCAAAGCCGGGTTGGGCAAGGCCGGCAAATATCATCGGCCATTTGCCGACCGCGATAACCGGGGCGGAATTCACCATCATGGAGAGCATAAATCGCGGTATAAAGATCATCGGCATCGCCAGAACCGTCATGGTGATCAGGGCGAAGCGATTGGCAATGTGGGCCGCGTGGCGGGCTTCTTCCGGTTTTCCGGCCCCGAGGTACTGCCCCACAAGGGCTGACGCGGCGATTCCAAAACCGAACCCGGGCAGGAACGCGATGGATTCAACGCGCAGAACACCCGTGTGGGCCGCCATGGTGTAGCCGTTCGGGTCGGTTCGGCTGTTGATGACAAAAATAACGATCAAAAATTGCCCGCCCCAAAGCAGCATGCCTTCAAACCAGCTTGGCATACCGATTTTCAGGATTCGCATCAGAACGTGGGGCACAATGCGCAGATGCCGCAGGCGGATGCGCAGGCGCGAGCGCTTGCCGAAGAGGATTATGGCGGCTCCGAGGCCGCCGGCGGCATAGGCCAGCAGGGTTCCAAACGCATTCCCGCGTACCCCCCAAGCCGGCGCCCCAAACCAGCCATAGGTAAACGCTGCCGACGCCAGCGCATTGACGACCATCACCGCCCCCATGATCCACATGGGGCGAATGGTATCCCCCGACCCGCGGACGGTCGCCATGCCGATCTGCCCAGCGGTCTGCAAGCTGATGGTGACGACCATGATGCGAAGATATTCGATGGCATAAAGACCCGCTAACCCGGTGAGGCCGCAGATATGGACAATCGGGTGGGCAAAAGCAAATAACAGGACGGCCGTGGAAATGGAAATCAGAAAGCCGGCGGAGATGGCGGTTCCGGCGGCGCGGTTGGCCATACGCATGCGCCTCGCCCCGACGGCTCGCGAGACGATGGCGGTGGCCCCCACAGCCAGTGCGGCCGTCATAAGGCCCGCAAACCATTGCAGATAGGTCATCAATCCCACGGCGGCGGTGGCAGCGGAGATGAGATTGGCATTTCCCGGCATGTGGCCGGCGATCAAGGTATCAGTAATACCGACGACCGCCCCGAGCACCTGTTCACCGATGGCGGGGAGCGCCAGTCGCAAAACAAGCCGCGGGCTTGCCGGGTGCTGCGCCCATTCAGGATGGGCGCGCTGCAGCACTCGTGGCGGGGGTTCCGCCGGTTCCCGGGCCAAAGCAGGGGCATCGGTCTGCTCCCATTCAGGTTCGGATGATGATTGGTTCAGTCCATTCTCCTCAACACCGCCCTTATTTTATCCGGAATAAAAATTGGTGCGGCAATCAGTTCGGAAAGGGCGTGCCGGCGGAACGGGAGATGGTTGATCAGTTGATCGGTAGCGCAAATCCGGAATCGTGTTGCGGATTGACGAGATGATACTTTTTTCCCCGGCAGCGCGGGGTTTTCGGCTTTGCGTCGTATTGGACAATAGCTCTGTGTGACCGGCCTTGCGATGCGCCACGATCATCTCCGCCGACAAACCAACAGCTCAGCGGTCTGGCCCCGCACAGGGATGCCCCGGCACTCCGCGGCGATGCGCAACTTTTCGGATGGCCCCCCTACCAGCAGCCGCCGCGCCTCGGCGGGAGGAATTGCCACGTCCAGAAAAAAGATTCCCCGAAAAGATGGTTTTCATCCAGCGGGGGCATCGGCTAATATCTCCGACGATGATTGCACGCATACAGGGTCTGATCGGCGCCGTTTACGAACATTCCGTTGAACTGACTGTCGGGATGATCAGCTATGAAATTCTGGTGGCGGCGGCGGATGTGAAGCACCTCCAGACGCAGGTGGGACAACGCGTGGAGTTTTTCACCATTGACTATCTGGAAGGGAGCCCCGGCCACGGGTCGCTCACACCCCGGCTGATCGGATTCTTGACGGCGACGGATCGGGATTTTTTCCAGTTGTTCATTACGGTCAAGGGGATCGGCCCGCGGCGGGCCCTCAGGGCTATGGTACAACCGGCCGCCCGCATCGCAGCCGCCATCAATTCCCGCGACGCCAAATTTCTGACCTCCCTGCCGGAGGTAGGCAAACGCACCGCCGAGCAGATGATCGCCGAACTCTCCGGTAAGCTGGAACTGGGGCCGGAGGCGGCGCAGACGACAGCGGCCGCCCCACGAACGGCGGAACAGGAACGTGCGATCATTGCACTGATTCAACTTGGTGAAAAGCGACCCGACGCACAGCTGTTGGTGGACCGTGCGTGCCGCGCCGACCCGACATTGGTCGATGCCTCCACCATCACGCAGGCCGCGTATCGACTTAAGGCAGGTGGATGATGACGCGCGATCGGATCGTGACGCGGGATGAACTGCCGGAAGACCGACCGGAATCCGGGGGCGGTGGTGCCAGCCCGCTCAGACCGCAGTTGCTCACCGAATATATCGGCCAGCCGGAACTGGTGGAAAAACTCAAGATCGGAATAGCAGCGGCATGCACCCGGAATGAGGCGATGGAGCATGTGCTGCTGCACGGCCCGCCGGGCCTGGGCAAAACCACGCTGGCGTACATCATCGCCAACGAACTCCACACCTCCGTGCCGCGGATTACCAGCGGCCCCGCCCTGACCCGGCCGACGGATCTGGTCAGCCTCCTGACCAATGTTCAGCCGCGGGATGTGGTTTTCATCGATGAGATTCATCGGATGCCGACGGCGGTTGAAGAATATCTCTATTCCGCCATGGAGGATTTTGTGGTGGATGTGGTAACCGGCAGCGGTACGCATGCCGATTCAATCCGTATCAAGATCAATCCGTTTACCCTGATCGGTGCGACGACCCGGTCCGGCCTGCTTTCCGGCCCGATGCGAGCGCGATTTGGAATTGTCCATCACTTGAATTTTTATTCGGAGGCGGATTTACTCACCATCTTGAAGCGATCGGCGTCGCTGCTGGCGATGGCGCATGAGCCCGGCGCATTGGAGATGGTCGCCCGCCGATCGCGTGGCACGCCGCGTGTCGCCAATCGGCTGCTCCGGCGGGTGCGAGATTTTGCCCTGATTCGCGGTACCGGAAAACTTACAGCCGAGCTGGCGGCCGGCGCGTTGGAACTCGAAGGTATTGATGAGAGGGGACTCGATCCATTGGATCGGCGGTTTATGATGATTCTCGCCCGCGATTACGACGGCGGGCCGGCGGGGTTGGATTCGCTTGCCGCCAACATGGGGGAAGAAAGTGACGTGCTGGAGGATGTGATTGAACCGTTCCTGCTTCAATCCGGTTTTTTGCGTCGGACCAGCAAGGGGCGTCAGTTGACGGCATCGGGCTGGACACACCTGCAACTTACACCGCCGAAAGCCCCGGCGGAGGCGGAACTTTTTGAATAATACACCGGTGTCACCCATGGATATGCCATACGCATCATACAGACCGCACCATCCCGGCATGATCGCTTTAATCTGCAGATTCTTCGCACTGGGGCTGCTGCTGCTACCTACGGCCTGCACCGTTGTGCATCGTGGCCCCATCAAAGTCGGCATATCGCAGCCGCTTCAACCATCCGCCCAGCCGAAGGTCATTCATACACCGCACGCCTACACGCCGCCAACGGTGGTGGAGATGATTTCGCTCAACATGCCGCGAGGTCAATTCAATCATAATGCCGCCATCTGGAAACTGCTTTCCCCGCTGAAAATATCGCACACCGATCGGCGGACGCTGCGCAGTAATGGACTGCGGACGGGAGCGGCCTCGTTCAGCCGGTGGAAGAAACTCTCGAAAATACTGAATTCCATTAAAGGTCTGATATCGCAGCGAAGTTATATTCAGACGGCGGCACTTCAGGCGGTCGTCGTGAACGCTAAGATGAATGTGCACCACCAGTTTATTGCGTTTCGCCCCCTGGATGGCCGGCTTGTCCTGCGAACCTTTCATAACTGCGACGATATCTTTCTTCTCACGGCCGAGATCAACCGCCAACGAAACCACACGGTCCTGCAGATCGTGCCAGCGGTGAATCTCGGCACCGTCATATTCAATCGCGGGCCCTATTCGCTCGGCGTGGTGAGGGCGGCTGAACCCGTGCGACACATCTTCCGTCACCTGATATTCGACATCCCGCTGCCGCCGGATCATTTCATGGTCGTCGCGCCGACGGGCCTCAAAACGCATCCTAATTTCATCGGGCCGACATTTTTATCCGATGGGCGTCAGGTGCCTGCTCGCGAAACGGTGCTGGTGTTTGCACCGCTCGACAAACTAAAATGAAGCTGGCCCACTGATCCCTTCCTCGTCCGGGAGGATCAGATTCACCCTCAGGCAGATGTGGATTTATTGCCGCCAAAACGCCAAGATGGGTTCTTCAATGGAAACAATCCCGGCAGTCTTTTCTGGAAGGTATTCCCGTGGCAGAATCGTTGCTCTTCTATGTGCTGATCGTCGTTTTTGTCGCGACGCTGGTTCGCTCAGCGCTCGGCTTTGGCGAGGCGCTTATTTTGGTTCCGCTTCTGGCTTTGCGGATACCGATTACCGTTGCGGCCCCCCTGGCTGTCATGGTCTCCGTTGTGGCGGCCGGAACAGTTGTGATTCAGGACTGGCGGCGAATTGAGACGAGCAGCGTAAGCGTATGGCTGCTTGCCACTCTGTTCGGCATCCCACTTGGTTTTTTATTACTCACCCGCGTTGACGCCCACATTGTCAAAGTCATTCTGGGCACTGTGATCATTGCTTTTTCGGTGTTTTCCATCCGCGGCGGAAGTCGGCGGAGCTTCAAAAAGGATCACTGGGGGTGGCTGCTGGGATGCGGATTTGCCGCAGGTGTGCTCGGTGGTGCGTACGGCATGAATGGTCCGCCGCTGGCGGTTTACGGATCGCTTCGAAGATGGTCGCCCCAGCAGTTTCGAGCGACGCTCCAGGGGTATTTTCTGCCGGCAAGTCTGGTCGGGCTGGGCGGTTACATGGCGCTGGGCCTATTGGATTGGCGTGTGCTGCGCTATTTTCTATTTTCACTGCCCGTTATGCTTCCGGCCCTGCTGCTCGGGCGTGTCATTAATACGCGATTAAGCGATCACCGATTTTTCTTCATCGTTTACGCGGTATTGATCATGACGGGCGGAACTCTGCTGATGCAGGCATTGGCGGCATAGTGGCGCCGGTGGGTACCCAAAGGGCGAAGTCCGTGCCATGGGATGGCCGCTCCGTGCGCACAACCGACCGCGCCAAGAATCCATTCGACCCTTCGATCGGTCGCGGGGAACGTCCGATTCAATGGGAGAGTTTCGGCGGCCAGTGAGCCGCGAGACGCCGGGCAAACGCGCGATATTGGGCGGCAAATTGTCGCGGATGGGGGGAGATAAAGTGATGAAAATAAATCGGTCCGGCAACCATATTCCAGCGAGTGGTTTCGTGGGCCAGATCGTACTCTGAAAGCCCCGCCTTGAGCATCACCGGCGTGAGCCGCCCCATCTCGCTGCTGCGCAGCGCCCGCTTCATGATGCCCCAGCCGTCATGGTGCGTGATAAAAAGCATCAAGGACCAGAGCTGCGCGTAGTAGATTTCCGTCATCTGCGGTCCGGTGGTGACGGCGGCGCCGGCGTCCATCCGCGTGAAAATATGAAGCGGGATAAAATCTCCGGCTTGGCACACGGCCCGCAGTGCCAGCCAGCGGGGATAATTGAGCGGTGCGATAAATTTCGGCTTTCCGTGTCGCCAGCAGACCGCTTCAAACTGTGCCGCCAATCCTTCATCCATCCAGGCGGGGAGATGATCTTTCAGGGATACATAACTGAATTGAAGCCACGCCTCGTGCGCGAGAACCGAAAGCATCTCCGCAACGCTGGTGCGGTGAAGCGCAAAAACACCTTTGCGGTCGTAGCCGTAAACCACCGGCTTGATGGCGTAGGGTGCGACGTTCGGCATCATTTTTCGGGTGAAGATCGCCCATTGCCGACGGTGAGCGAAGATGTACCCCTTCAGGGGCGGGCGGGGATGGGCGGAGGGGAGCAGAGACTCAAATCGGCGCAGCGCGTGCTTCAACACCCGCATAATGAGACGTTGCTGAATTGGATTTTTAATGTCGGTAAAAATCCGGTATGGACCGACGGAGAGAAGAAAACCTTTCTGCCCGATGCCATCGGTCGTCGGCTCCACGTCGAGCTTGCGGGCGGCGATGCGGCGCAGCGCCGCCGATGACAGCCCGGAGGGCATCACGGACCCATTGTTCAAAGCCTGCCCACCGACACCGCCCGACTGACACCCGGCCTGAAGGGCGCCGGCAAGCAAAGCGGCAGCGGCCGCCAGCCTCCACAGATGGCCCAGCCGTGCAGCGGCGGAGTTTTTTTGCTCAGCCGACAATGGCGGTAGCTTCAATTTCAACCCGCGCGGCATCATCAATGAGTCGGGATACCTCCACCATAACGGTTGCCGGCCGAATTTCACTGAAGACCTTTCCGTGGGCCAGGGCGATGTTTTCCCATTCGGCAATGTCGGTGATGTACATGCGGGTACTGACGACATCGGCTATCGAAGCCCCCAATGACTCCAAGGCGCCGCGGATGATCTCCAGCGAACGCTCCGTCTGCCGGGTTACATTGGTCGAATAGGTTTTATCCGCCTCAATGCCCACACAACCGCTGACAAAAATCATATTCCCTTTTTTCACGGCACGGCTGTAGCCGATTTTCGGCTCCCACGGGCTGCCTGAACTGACGGTAAGGCTTCCGCCTCGCTGCACCGTAGAAAACACCGGCGTGGATGGCTGACTCATAAGCATTTCCCCAATTCGATGTTGCACAAGCCGGTCGCAAAACGGTTATACGACGCGGCGCAACGGACGAGATTCTATCCGCCTGATCGCTTAATCGCACCGGCGCGGTGACGCCGGGATAAGGCAATAAAAAAACCCCGCAAGTGGTCACCTTGCGGGGTTAAGTTGCGGCTCTGCTGGAGGGGAGGAGTTGCCTTATGGACGGTTGTGTCGGGACCTTGGCGCTTGCAACTCCGGCAGGGGATCACTTGCGGCCATGATGGCGGCCATGCCCTCGCTGGCGCAGAGTTATAGTGCCCGCATCGGCATTAGCACCGGCGGTGACCGAAATCGGTCTGCGTGTGTGGCCGAAACCCACACCACGATCCATGACCATGATTCGATAACGTCCTACGGGGGCGTTGTTGGCGGTAAAGGTTCCGTCATCGGCGGTAGCCGTGACGCCGAACACCATCACATGCCATACGGTTTTGCCGGGAGTTGGTTTCTGCCAGCGGCCCCGGCGCATGTGCCGACCGTGCCCACCTCGACCCGGCAAGCGCATGATTCGTACGAAGGCGCCGGCCACAGGGTTACCGCTTGAGTCCACCACTTTTCCGGAGATGCTGCCGGTTGCATGGGGCGTCATCGAATGAGCTGCAGCCGGTGGAGTGACACTGAATTGCAGTGCCCCGGCACCTCCGATTAAACCGATAATTGCCAAACCTGCCAAAAATTTTCGCATGGTGCGCTCCTTAAAAAAAATATCTATAGGCCGATCGCTCATTGAGTATTTCTCGCAGAGCACTTAACGCAGGGCATTTCCCATCATTGGGGCGGCCCATCGCCCTGATTCCATCACTCAGGCCCACATCGATTCATCGACGGCCACGGTGAGTAGATACGCTCGGCTTGCGAGAAAGTTTCAGCGGTGTTGGTTATTTTATTTTCCGGTGGAGATCTGCCTCCGGAACAGCGGCCATCGGCAACCCCGTTGTTGCTCAACCTTCGGGCAGCGATGCTGAAAACCCGCGAGAACTCCCCCATCGCCAACGACCAATCATCCGGGTTTTCAGGTCTTTTGCACCTTGCCACGCGATACGATAATGTTGCGTGCCGTAGGATATCATCTGCGATTTCAGACGGGTTGGCAGCGTCTTAAGGCCGATGCGGAGTTGAGTTATGGCGATAAAGAAGTGGAATCGCCGACATTTTTTAATCGCCGGCTCGGCGGCGGCCATCGGCAGCCGCGCGTCGTTTGCGGCAGCACATATCGGACCGGATAAAGGCCAAAATGGCTTTACCCTCACCTGCCAGTCGTTAATCGATCCGATCGGGATCGATACTCCCGTACCGCATCTCGGCTGGATTTATCACACCCGGCAACCCGGCTATCGGCAGTCTGCCTATGAGATTCGCGTTGCATCCTCGCCATCCGCCCTGACATCAGGCGAGGCGGACATCTGGCAGAGCGGACGGATATTTTCCGATGAAAGTGTGCAGGTACCTTTTGCGGGCAAAGCACTGCAATCACGCCGCGAATACTTCTGGCAGGTGCGGGTGTGGGATAAGTATGGAGTCGCGTCTGACTGGTCACCCGTCGGCCGCTGGACCATGGGGGTGCTGGATCCGCTGGAGTGGCGGGCGCAGTGGATTACCTCCCCCATCATGGAAAAAGTTCATGAGCCGCGCCGGATATTCGGATGGAAACGGCCGGCACATGTGACCGGCGGCCGCGTGTTTTATCGTGTCCGCTTTTTCTGTCCCCAGCGCCCCTGCTTCTACCACATCTATCTGGCCGTAACCGGTTCGCATACCGCTTTTCTCAATGGCGTTGAGATTATCCGCTCGCAGCGACGCGATGCGATGGAGTGCTTCATTGGTGCGGATCATCCCCGTCTGGATCGCGGATGGAATGTGCTGGCCGTCGATGCCGCCGCAGATGCCCGCTCCGATGCCGCCGCCGGAGTCACCGTCGTCCTGCCCGGTGGTGTGCGACGGACGCTGGTGTTAAATCAGTGGAAATATCATTCATCGCCGATGCGGGGATGGCAGGCGCCGGCGTTTGACGATACCGGCTGGGCATCCTGCGCCGATTCGGTGTCATTCGGCCGCCAGTCGTGGGCGACTCCGGATATGAATTTCGACGCCCCGCGGCGGAGTTTTCTGCTGCGCCGGGAATTTACCGTCGCCGGGATCGTGCGCCGGGCGGTGGCGCTGGTGTCCGGCTTGGGAAGCTGTGAATTGCATATCAACGGCCGGAGGGTGGACGACCATGTGCTGTCCCCCAACTGGACGCAATACCAGCGCCGAATTGAATACGATATGCACGATGTTACGCCCCTGATCCGATCGGGTGCCAACTGCATCGGCGCCGTCCTCGGCAACAGTTGGTGGAGCAGCGGGCTGGGCCCCATGCAATCCCAGCGTGCCGCCGCTCCGGGTGATAATCTCAAATGCTTCTGCGAACTGCATATTGATTATGCCGACGGATCGCATCAGGTGATCTGCTCCGACGACAACTGGCGTGTTCACTCTTCGCCGGTTGTGTCGGATTCCATTTATAACGGCGAAACGCATGACGCCCGACTGGAACTACCGGGTTGGAATCAGCCGCAATTTGACGATTCCGCATGGTTCTCCGCCCAGAGTGCTCCGGTTTCCGACGGTATTGCATTTTCCGCTCGCGCTGATGAACCGATCAGAATCATCGACACCATCGAGCCGAGGCTGATCGCCGAACCCGCACCCGGAATTTTCGTTCTGGATTTCGGTCAGAATCATGCTGGGGTGATGCGAATACGGGTACGGGAACCTGCGGGCCGGCGGATCGAGCTGCGCCACGCCGAATCCATCTATCCCAACGGGCGGATCAACTGCAATAATCTGCAATCCGCCGCCGCCACCGACATCTATATCTGCGCGGGGAGCGGCGTCGAAACGTGGATGCCGCGTTTCACCTATCACGGCTACCGATATGTTGAAATCAGGGGGCTTTCCCGCCGCCCCATGCCCGGTGATTTTACGTCCATGGTGCTGGGCACGGCGGTGGCGGAGGCATCGAGTTTTCGGTGCTCCAAGCGGATTTATAATATCGTCGACCGCATGGCCCGGTGGAGCGGCAAATCCAACACTTTCAGCGTGCTGACCGACTGCCCGCAGCGCGACAGTCGAACCGGCTCGCTGGGCGATGGGGCGGCATTTGCCCGCACCGCCTGCTGGAATCAGGACACCGCAGCATTTTTTCGCAAATGGACGGTGGATATGGCCGATGCGGCGCAATTTTCATCCGCCCGCCGTCACAGCCGCACCGCGGTACCCACCATCATCGCCCCGAGCCTCGGCGACGAGCCGATCGGATGCCCCGGCCGATCGGATGCCGCAGTGGTCGTGCCGTACACCAGCTTTATATTTAATGGAGATTTATTTGGACTCCGGCAGGCGTACCCTCTGATGCGGGACTGGGCGTTTTATATCCTGGCCAACCGCACCGGGGGTGTGTTTATCCGGTCGGATTTCGGCGACTGGATGGCACCGGTCCCGACACCTGAAGAGTTGATCAGTGCCGCAATCGCATGCCGGTCGGTGCAGATTACCGCCCGGGCCGCTCGCTGGGTCGCTCCCCACGACGCCGAACATTTTCACGCCGCCGCCGGCGCGATGGCCTCGGCATTTGATGCACGATTTCTCAATCGTCGCGAACTTCAATATGGGAACGGATCGCAGTGCGCCAATCTCCTGCCGCTGGCATTTGATCTTGTGCCCCCATGGGCGCAGCGGGGTGTGGTGCAGAACATCGTTCAGGACATCACCGCCCGGCAGGGCATCTCCACCGGTTACGTCGGCACGCCGCATCTGCTCCCCGTCCTTTCCCGTTTCGGCTATCACCGGCTTGCCGCCGCCCTGCTGGCCCAAACCAACTATCCGTCGCTGGGGTATATGGCGAAAAAAGGGTGCACCACGGTGGCGGAGCGCTGGGATTTTGATAGCCACAGCCCGTTTATGAATTCGCTCAATCACACCGTGTTCGGGTCGATGTGCACCTGGCTTTACGAAGGACTGATGGGGATCGAACCGGATGAAGCTCATCCCGGTTTCAAACACTTTACCATGCGCCCCCTTTTCCCTGCGGATATGACGCATGCGGAATTTGAGCATACCTCTCCCTACGGCCCAATCGCCTGCGATTGGCAACGGCGGCATCGACGGATTGATCTGCGCGTGCAGATTCCGCCCAACGCCACCGCCGACCTGTTTCTTGCCGATTCCAGTAATGAAATCGTAGAGATCAGGGCCGGTACCAAACTGATATACCAACATGGCCGGAGTTTGAGCATTTCGAATATGGCGGCGATGAGAAATAATCTCGGCAGTCGGTTCTGGCGGCTCGGGAGCGGGCGGATCGCCTTGAAGATCATGGAAGTATAAATATCCGCGGTGGTGGTAACCCGGCGTTGAAAAATGGAATTCCATCGCGTGGCAGCAAGGTTCATCGGTCAGTGCTGCACCGGTTTCCGGCCTTCTCCGAGCAGCCTACCGGCAAGGCGAATGGCGAGTGGACGGCTTGAGAAGATTCTGGGCACCACGCCTCACGCCAGCACGAACGCAAGTCCAACCGGGTAAATACAGAACATCAGACCTATCGCACAGGTAACCACCCCGATAAGATGGTCGCGGCGGTGAGTGTTCTTTGGCTTGTGCCTTTGACGCAGGCGGCCAATTGGTATCAAATGCGTGAATAGAGGCGGTGGACAGCCGCGGAGAAAGGTGCGTTTTGGTATCCGGAGGAATTATGGCACACGAAGATATTGAATCGGTATTGCACGAAAATCGGGTATTCCCCCCGCCAACCGAATTCGCCCGGCGTGCCCGCATCGGCAGTCGCGAGGCGTACGAAAAACTGTATCGCCAATCCATCGATCACCCTGACGAATTCTGGAATCAGCAGGCACAGGAACTCACGTGGATAAACCCGTGGAAGCAGGTGTTGGACTGGAGCAAACCGCCATTCGCCAAATGGTTTGTCGGCGGCCGGTTGAATGTTGCCGCCAACTGCATCGATCGGCACATCGGCTCGCGCGGTGATGCCCCCGCGATTATTTGGGAGGGTGAACCAGGCGATTCACGCACCCTGACCTACCGCGAATTGCTCAAGGAAGTGTGCCGACTTTCCAACGGTCTCCAGAGCTTGGGCGTGCGCCAGGGGGATCGGGTGGCGATTTACATGCCGATGGTTCCCGAAGCGGCCATCGCGATGCTGGCGTGTGCCCGAATCGGGGCTGTGCATACGGTGGTGTTTGGCGGCTTCGCCGCCGAAGCGCTGGCCGAGAGAATTAATGACGCGAAGGCGTCCGTGGTCATCACGGCCGATGGGGGATGGCGGAGAGGTAAAGTGGTGGAATTGAAAGCCAATGTCGATGCTGCGCTGGCCAAGACCCCGTGCGTCCGCCACTGCGTGGTGGTTAAACGCATCGGCAGGGCGGTGGAGATGAAACCGCAGCGTGACATCTGGTATCACGATCTGGCGACCGGCCAATCGGATCAATGTCCGCCGGTGTCTGTGGACAGCGAACAGATGCTCTTCATTCTCTATACCAGCGGCACCACCGGCCGGCCCAAGGGCGTGGTGCATACCTCGGCAGGATATCTGCTGGGGGCGTATTTGACGTGCAAATACGTGTTTGATCTTCGACCGGAGGATGTCTACTGGTGCACCGCCGATGTGGGGTGGATTACCGGGCACAGTTACATGGTGTATGGGCCGCTGGCCTGCGGGGCCACGGTGGTCATGTACGAGGGGGCTCCGAATCATCCCGGCCCGGATCGGTTCTGGCAAATTATTGAAAAATATCGGGTCAGCGTCTTCTACACGGCCCCGACGGCAATTCGGGCGTTTGTGAAATGGGGTGATGAGCATCCCAAAGCGCATGATCTTTCATCGCTACGTCTGCTCGGTACCGTCGGCGAGCCGATCAACCCAGAGGCGTGGATGTGGTATTACAACGTGATCGGATCGGGGCGCTGCCCGATTGTGGATACCTGGTGGCAGACTGAAACCGGGTCGATCATGTGTACGCCGCTGCCTGGCGCTATCGCAGCCAAGCCGGGCAGTTGTACCCTGCCATTTTTCGGCGTGGATATGGCGGTGGTGGACAATCAGGGACGGGAAGTGCCCGTGGATGTGGGAGAATTCCTGGTGATCCGCCGCCCCTGGCCCAGCATGCTGCGCGGGATTTATGGGGACGATGAACGATTCATTTCCCAGTACTGGTCGCAGATCAAGCCGTATTATTTCACCGGCGACGGCGCCCGCCGCGATAAAGACGGATATTTCTGGGTCATGGGCCGCGTGGATGATGTGGTCAACGTGGCGGGACATCGATTGGGCACCATGGAGGTGGAAAGTGCCATCGTCGCCCATCCAGCGGTGGCGGAGGCGGCGGTGGTGGATCGGCCCGATGAAATCAAGGGCCAGGCGTTGTGCGCTTTTGTAACGCTCAAAGAGGACCACGCACCCAGCGCTGAATTGAAAGATGCCCTGCGCGCCTGGGTGGTGAAGGAGATCGGCGCCATCGCCCGTCCTGACGATGTGCGGTTTACCGACGCCCTTCCCAAAACGCGGTCGGGCAAAATCATGCGGCGGCTGCTGCGTGATATTGCCGCCGGCAAGGTTTCAGCCGGCGACACGAGTACTCTCGAAGACTTTTCCGTACTGGCCAGATTGCGTCAGGAGAGCGAATAAAGCCGCGGCGAAGGTATGAACCATCGCTTCCCGGCCGGGAGGTGAGAACCGGCGCAGAAAAAAAGGGCGGCACCACATGCCGCCCTGCAGGTTTTTTCAGCCGATCCCATCCATCAGGCTTGGACGCCGAACTGGTAATCAGTTCGTTGATAGAACATCTCACCTGGTCGCAGCAAAGTGGACGGGAATTGCGGTTCATTGGGTGAATTCGGGTAGTGCTGAGTCTCCAGCGTAATGGCCCCATGGCGAGAGTACCGGCCGCCGATCCCGTTGATATCGCCGGTGAGGAAATTGGCGGTATAAACCTGAATGCCCGGCTGTGTGGTGCTGCAGCGGATATATCGGCCGGTGGTCGGTTCGCTGAGCACGGCCGCCAAGGCGAGTTTGTTTTCGTTCTGATTGCGCAGGCACCAGTTGTAATCGTAGCCGAAGGGTAAGAGGTCAAAGCAGGCCTTGGAACCCTTGGGGAAATGTTTGAGTCGGCTTCCGACAATCATGGGCTTGCGGAAATCCAGCGCGGTCCCCGCCACGCGAGCCATCGCGCCGGTGGGAATGAAATGATGATTGACCGGCGTGTAATAATCCGCGTTGATCATCAACTCATGCCCCATCGCGTTGGTGCCCGGGCCGAGCAGATTGAAGTAGGCATGATTGCACATGTTGATGACGGTTGACATGTTGGTAACCGCCCGGAAGTGCACTTTAACGGTGCTGTCATCGGTCAGGACGTAGGTGGCATTGACCTGCAGATCCCCCGGGAAGCCATTTTCACCGTTCGGGCTGAAAAGACTGAAACGGATGCCCGGCATACCGAGTTCCGTCACCGGTTCCGCGTCCCATACCTGTTGATCAAATGCGTGCGGCCCGCCGTTAATCGTGCACGACCCGTCATTGAGCGGCAGGTGATACGTCTTGCCGTCCATGGTGAATCGGCCATGATTGATACGGTTGGCATATCGGCCGATGGTGGCACCAAAATAGGGATCCATGGCACGGGAACGCGCATAGTCTGCAAGATTGTCAAAGCCGAGGATCACATCCCCGAGATTTCCTTTTCGATCCGGCATGATGATCCGCTGGAAACGGGCGCCGTAGGTGATCATCTGCACCACCATGCCGTGCGAATTGGTGAGAGTAAATTGGTCAACCTTCCGGCCGTTGGGCAGTGTGCCGAAGTGCTTTTTATAACACGCCAGCTTTTTGGGCATGGACATGGCCGATTCGCCCGACATGCTGCTGCAGCCGGTTAAAGCCAATGCCGCCCCTGCGCTGGTCGCCGCGAGAAAGGCCCGCCGCGAAATTGCCCCTAATGATGAAAGCTTTCCCTTTTCAGACCCCATAGTAATTCTCCATCAGCAGAAAGAAACCCTGAATATTATCGGAAATATATGCGGCCGTTGAGATATCAGCAAGTGATCAATCCCTTGGCTCATACCCACTTTTGAGGCAAGATATCCTGCGGGCGTGGCATTTTTTTTCAGGCGGCCCCAATCGGGCCTTTCCGTGGCTCGTGGAATATCGGCCAGAGAGTCACCGCGGCAGGGAGTTCCCGTTTCCCCCCAACCTTTTTCACCGCCGGGGACGCAGGGGTTCGCAAGGGAAATTGGTTTCATGCTGACGCATGATGTCATTTGCCTTGTCTCACACGAGGGGTGAAGAACCCAAAGATTCCGTCACCGGGTCTACCCGCTTGATCGCACCGCCCCTGTGCATCTTGCAGCCTTGCTTTGATATTATTTCAACCGCAGAGGCCGCAATGGTGCGCAAAGGTTTTGGCACGGAATCCTCGCGATCTACCGTACCGTCTTTTTGCTCCCGACGGCTTGGTGTGAGATATGATTATTCGCCTGTCTTCGCGCCAACTCCGCGGCTCCGCGCGGCGGAACTACCCTTTTTTCACCGCAAAGGTCGCTGGGGTTCGCAGAGGCTCCGTCACTGAATCGGTGTGCTTTATCGAACCGCCCCGTCTTGCAAACCGCGGCATTCGGCCCAACTTAATGTGACACAGACATTCCTGTCTGTGTTCCCGGCCATCGGCCGGGCGATTCCGGACCCGTGGCCCGACATTGATTTTCCATCTATTGCGACCATAGCACGGCCTCAAAATGGAATGCCTTGCGAAATCATAACGCGCGGGGGCGGTGCGCGGAAGCCGCCGCCTAGTTGCACTCATCCACCAGGTGCCTGCCCCCGATATCCCGAGTATCCGCCAAAGGTGGCTGTCCGCAGTGGTCACACCAGCGGCCGTGTGCGGCGGCCGTCTCTGCGTTGTGCATTGGTTCATCATTAAATGCGATCATTACACGGGCCGCAAATTAATTGCGACCCCATTTCCCTCCACGCAGGACTTGTTTAAATAGGGCCCCGCACCCCGGCACATGAAAAAGAGCCCGCCGCTGTGCCTCGGCCCGAAGAGCGGTCGCAAACTGGCCCGCGCGCAGCACTTTTATCGAGGCGTCTGACATGGCCATCAGGACACGCCAGCCCCCCGGCACATCGAGCCTGGACAAGAGAACCATATACGCCGGGCCGGAGGACGGAACACCCGACCCACAATACACATCCCCCACACCACGCCTGAAGTCGCGCACTGCCCGCTCCGTCCCAGCCGGGGTTTGGCCAGGGGATAGCGATCGTAATGCCGTGGCAGACGACGGACAGCGAAGCCAACGTTCCAGTACCGCCAGGGATGGCGGGAATAATTTCGAGGGGTTGGCGAATTCCGCGTAGGCCTCGCAGGCCAGGACAATCCTTCGGAGCGCACGTGATCGGCGGGCCTCCTGTGCTGTGAGGCGGGCCCTCGAGATATGGCGCGCTCTTCCGGGCATGATTACTCGGGAAACGCCCGCCGCCAAGAACACCAAAACCACGATGGCGAGAGCTCTGTGCGCGACGCCCGCGGGAGGCACTGGAGCCTCGTTGCCCATCTCGCTGGGCCGCAAGCGCATCGCGCAGATAACGAAGAACGCCATGGCTCCAATGCCCATCGCGTACCAAACCGCCGCGATAATGGATGCGGCTCCTGCACCTGCGTAGGGCGCTAACGCGAATAACGGGGCTGTGCCAAGCACAGCGACGAGCCCAATACGGTCAGCTAGCCGAAGATAGTCTCGCATTAAAAACGTCACCTAATCGCCCTCCGTTTAAGAGCGGTACCAAATTTGAGAGCACCTGGCTCCTCACTGAGCCGCCGGCAGAAGCACCGAGTCCTCCACCTCAGCGCCACGCCACCTGATCAGGTTCCAGAAGTCGCCCGCTTCGTTAGGGTTATGGGTAAAGTGGTAAAGGTCCTTGATCCACCAGGCCGGTCCATAGGAATACCTCACCTCCAGGCCCGCTGCCGAACAGGCTGTGGTTGCGGTTAGGGTTCCCGTGACGTGGAAGTCAACCCGTCCAAGCATCATGTTTTGTATTATGCCAGGGGGAGTAAAGCTTGTGCCAAACTCGGAGGGAAAGCTGTAATTGAAATCGAGCGACAGCCGTGTTGCCCTTGGATTTGCCTTAAAATAGCTTACTACTATTCTCCGCAGCCTCCGCGAGAGGGCTTGGGCCACCGCTGTCGCTTGCTGAGATTGTACGACCATTTCGTACATTGGGGAACCCGGCCACCAGTTGTCAATCGGCAGGCCACCCTCGTGCGCAAAGCCAAATACACCCGTAAGCAAAGTGTTGCCCCAGTACTGCATCGCCTCGGCCACCGCGGTGGCGGCCTGCCCCAAGCCCGAGACCAATCCGCCCAGCGTCGGCGGTGGCGCCGACGAGCGGATGGTGCCCCCCATCCCCATGTACCCCCACGATGTGCCGGTCGGGAACAACCAGCGCAACCAGCCTTTGCCGCTCGCATCCACATTCCCCACCGGCGAGGAATCGACGAACCGATACGTATTGGCCCCGTTAATGTATTGCAACGGGTCTTGGCTCGTCCATCTTCCCGGCGTTGGGCTGTAATTCCGGAAACGGTCATAGTAAAGCCCCGTCACCGCATCCAGCGTCATGCCCTGATACAGATTATTCACCAGCGGCTGCGTGCCGGCCGCTGGCGTGCTCCAGTCGGAATTTAATACCGTGATGCTGCCACGGCGGCCTGCCACACGTGGGCGCGTTCCGCGACGCGGCTTCATGTCCATCGCAGGCGTTAACATTTCATTGATTGCGACCATAACACGGCCTCGGCATCTCGGCTACCGAAAAAATCATAACGCGCGGGGGCGGCGCGGGAAAGCTGCCGGCTGGTTGCATCCATCCAATACATTTGGTGGTAGCCCATACACCTTTTTAATAGGCGGCTGTCCGCGGTGTCGCCCGGCCAAGCTCCCTCTTCCGCCGCCACGCGGACAGTACTGGCGCCATCAGCGGCGCAAGAAGCAGTAGGATGACGGCGGGCCACCAAATAAAGCTCACCGCCGCGAAAAAGGTGCTAGTGTACTGTCCCTAACGCTGCTTTACAGTTGGCGACCTTTGCCAGGATGGTATCGGCGTCTTTGGTCCAGGT
>JBMFVY010000062.1:0-18048 GCA_049965755.1 Phycisphaerae bacterium
GGCATCAGCGGAGCCGCCGGTTTCACCAGTCGACCATCCGCCCGCGTGGTCATGTCAATATTCTTCGGATCAATCCGACCCAGTGGGTCACCTACTCCCACCGGTCCGCCGGAAAGCAGCGAGAGGAGCATGTTTCCGCGTTCATGACTCATGAAAACATCGGACCAAGGCCAGGCGCCAACAGCGTGGATGAACATGGAATTGTAGATGAAGTCCCGCCAGAACGCCGGTACGAAGCGGTCGCCTGCGCCGCGCATGAAGATGACATCAGGCAGAACACCGGCTTCCATGAGGAACCGACCGGTCTCCATACAATAAATAAGTGATATATGTCGGGCGGCCATTGCATGAGCCATCCCATGGGCAAAATCTCGTGCCAGAGAAAGATGAATATGAAGTTGCGGGGATCGACCGTAGATGTTGACGAGCCAATCCTGCTCCATGGCACGCACCCCGCTGTCGGCCAGATATTTTGCCCGTGACCGCCAGTAGGCCGGATCTACCGCCGCGATACCGGAGATTTTGTACATCTTGCGGTAGGGGCTGTGATAGGCGATCCAGCGGGTATGTACGACGAGCGGCAGCCCAAGCTGATGTTGAAACGCAGCGAGGCCGTGGGGAAAAAGTTGATGTGAGGCCTGATAGAGCCATATGCCTCCGAAATGGTTCCATCGATTATGCCGGGGCAAATTTCCATTCATCGCACTGAGCTTACGCCCGGTAAAGAAATGGTATGACTTCTGATACCACCAGCTATCGAGTTCCATGTATCCCAGGTGGATGTGATCTTCGGCATATTCGGACGCCATTTTCAGAAGCGTGCCGGTGTAACCATATTTTTTGTCGTAGTTGTAGAAGTAGGAGGCACCGTTATCCGTCCAATAGCCAAAATCACGCAAGATGGGCGTCGCCTCCTGTGATGTCGCTGGCCGATGGTGCAAGGTTCGGAAGGCAGCACCCCACGCAGCAATGGTTCTGCGAATACCGTTTCCAAATATCATGATCGTCTGATGGGGTTCTTTCAGTGCGATGCCGACGGTGCCTTTATTAAAACCATCTGCGATGAGATTCTCGCCATTACCATAAAGACGCGAGACCAGTATTTCCGATGCGGGAGAGAAGATACAGGTCTGAAATTTTCTATTGAAAAATACCCAAGGAGTTGCGGTGTCGACCAATCTGAATCGAGGGGGAGAAAACTGCTGCCGTGTGAGCCCCATATGCATCAGCGCCGGTGGTGCGCTGGTGAAGGCAGGAAAGCGGGCGCCCGCCAGCTCATGAGCCGCGCTGAAAATAATTGCCCCGCGCTTGGGATAAACTGTGGCGGTAAATTCTGTCGGCACCCCCACCTGCTTCCAACTAAGTTGGATTCCTTTGCCCAGGGATGTGCTGACGGTCGATTGCTTGATATCTTCCGGCAACGTGGTGGTTACACCCCTGTAAGCCCAACGGGTTTTGGACCAATACACGCGGTAGTGTCCCGTGCTGGAGGAGAGGGTAAAACGGACACCCGTGTCCGGCCGAAGTGTCCAAGTCTTCGCCTGCGTTGCCGAGGTCATTCCAAAACCGAAGGCGATCAGCATGATGATGCCTGAAAAGCCGAATCGGGGGTTATGGAACACGATTGCAAAAATCGATTTAGGCCTCGCCATTAATTCACCTCAAATATCCGCACAACATCACATACCGATGGATCGTCAGGACCGAAATTCAGCGGCTCTTAGCGCACAACTTTTTGCCTTTCGCTCTGTGCCTACCAGTCGAAGTCTAACGCGGCATATTCCGCTTCGCAACGCAGATAACTCACCAGTTTAAGAGGATTTTTGGAAATCGACGCCACGGCGAAGGTGGGGGTTTCCGGTTCTCCGCCCATTTGTCCGCCGGTGTGGGCAGATGTCCTGCTTCGATATTTATTGCCGTGGAGTATACAATTCGGGAAGGAGTTGTAATTGAAACATGAGTAAAATTTCCAAACCCAGCCCTGATACCAGCGACGAGATGAAGGCCGTTATCGAGGCGATGGGCCGCAACGCCCGTGCGGCAGCCCGGATATTGGGGGCCACCAACGGCCAAATCCGGAACGACGCCCTGCGCAAGATGGCAGACGGCTTGGAAGCGGCCCATGCGGAAATACTAGATCACAATGCGACGGATGTGGAAGCGGCGCGGCATGATGAGATTGCGGCGGCGATGATCAGCCGCCTGACCCTCACGGACAAAAAGCTCGCGTCGATGGCACAATGCATTCGCGAGGTGGCGGCACAGGTGGATCCGGTCGGTCAAACCATTGAGGCGTATGATCGGCCCAACGGCCTGCGGGTAGAAAAGCGTCGAGTGCCCATCGGCGTCATAGGCATCATCTATGAAAGCCGGCCGAATGTAACGACCGACGCCGCTGCACTTTGCCTCAAAAGTGGGAATGCAACGATCCTCCGCGGTGGCAAAGAAGTGATCCATACCAATCAGGTGCTGGCCCGCGTGATACGTGAATCGTTGCAGTCGGCGAGGTTGCCGCCGGATTGCGTTCAAATTGTGGAAACGACGGATCGCAATGCCGTAAAGGCGTTGGTTCAGGCCGAAGGGTTGATCGATCTGGTGATTCCGCGCGGCGGCGAATCGCTGATTCGTGCGGTGGTGGAACAGGCGACGGTACCGGTGATCAAACATTACAAAGGCGTGTGCCATATCTACATTGATCGGGACGCCGACGCCGAGATGGCGGTGAAAGTCGCGGTGAGTGCCAAAGTGGACGGGTACATGGTTTGCAACACGGCCGAGTGCATTCTGGTTCACAAAGATATCGCCGCGCAGGTGCTGCCGCGGATTGCGATGGAATTTCGAAAAGCGGGTGTGCAGATGCGGGCGGATTCCCGTTCACTGGGTCTGCTGCAGGATGCCAAGCTGGCGACGGAATCGGATTGGGGCCAGGAATATCTGGATCTGATTGTTGCCATTCGGCAGGTGAACTCCATTGATGAAGCGATCAACTTTATCAATCAATATGGTTCCGGTCATACCGATGCGATTATGACCCGCAGCATCGCGGCAGCGGAGAAGTTTACGACCGATGTGGATTCCGCAAGCGTCATGGTGAACGCTTCGACACGCTGGGCTGACGGTTACGAATACGGCCTGGGAGCGGAGATTGGCATCAGCACCGACAAACTTCATGCCCGTGGCCCCATGGGGGCCGCCGATCTGTGCACCTACAAATTTATTGTTACCGGCAAGGGCCACATCCGGCGTTGAGGATTTGGGCGTGATCTATTTTCCACCGCCCCGCCGCCGAGGCTTCTTTTTTTCGCCCCCTCTGCCGCCGAGTTTGGCCTTGAGTTCATCCTCGGTCAGCACTTTATATTCAGCGGGATCGCTGACCGGTGCGGAAGCGGCGGCGCCCGCATCGGGCGGCACCCCGTCGGTGGCGGATGCACCGCGGGTGCGTGGGTTCCCTTTTTTGCGTTTATTTTTGGCGTGGAGCAGATCCTGAAATTGCCGCCGGGCGATGAGCAGGTGGTGATACCCCTGCGCAAAGCGGTGGGCTTCATCGCGGGCATGTTGCAGCAATTTCAGGGCAGAATTGGTGCGAGAGAGTTTGAACGGTGCTGAGCGGTTCTGAACAAATATCTCTTCTTCGCGTTTGGCCAGGCTGATCACCATGGAAGGTTTGCAAGCCATTTTGGAAAACGCCTCCAGTGCCGCTGACAGCTGGCCCTGACCGCCGTCGATGAGCACCACATCGGGATAAAGTTCCTCGCCGGCGCCCGCAAGGCGGTAGCGACGCGATACCACTTCCTGGATGCACCGAAAATCATCAATTCCTGAGACGGTCTTGATGCGGTATCGTCGATAGCCATCCTTGAAGGGCTTGCCGTCGATAAAGGTCACCAGCGACCCGACCGTCGCCTCACCCTGAAAATGCGCGATGTCGATGGCTTCAATGGAGCGGATGGGGTCGGGCAGTTCGAGTACATCCTGCAGGTCCTTGAGTCCGTCGGCATGATTCTGAAAGAACAGCTCGGGCTGCATGACTTTGGCGCCTTTTCCACGATGAGACAGCGCGCGGAGGGCCTTGATCTGATCACGCAGCATCGCCGCCCGTTCAAAATCCCGAGCGGACGCGGCCGCCTGCATATCGGCCGTCATAACACGCAGCGCATCGCCCCGGTTTGATTCCAGAAAGTGTTTTAACCTGTCGAGATCGGCGGCATAGTCTTCCCGACTGATCTTTGCAGCACACGGAGCGGAGCATTGATGAATGTTGTAAAGAATACATGGGCGAAAGAATTTGCGGTGGGTGTCGGATTCCAAAATATCCAGATGACAGGTACGGAATTTGAATGCCCGCTGCATGTAAATGACCGCTTGTTTCAAGGCGTAACCGCTGGTGAATGGGCCGTAGAGTTTGGAGCCTGTTGTGCGGGGTTGACGGGTTACAAATACGCCGGGGAAATCATCACCGGAGGTAATTTCAAGATACGGGTAGCTCTTGCCGTCGGTAAGCCGGGCATTAAAACGGGGCTTGGTGTCTTTGATGAGGCGATTTTCAATCAGGAGGGCCTCCACCTCCGAATCGCAGAGAAGCGTATCAAAATCGACCACGTAATCCAACAACCGCTGCTTCACCGGCCCCAGATCGGTGGATGGCTGGAAATAGCTGCTGACGCGATGTTTGAGCGAGAGTGACTTGCCGACATAAATCACCACGCCACGCAAATCCTTCAAAAAATAAACGCCTGGTGATTCGGGTAGCGTGAGGGCTTTTTGATGCAACCGGGGGAGGCGGATATCGTTGGGCTCTTCAGGCAGCGGAAGACTCACGTCGCCTGTGGGAACTTCCAGAACGATGTTGTCGTCAAAATCATCAGCGGCGCCCGGCTCGTTTTCCGAATCGACCTGTGGGCTTGGGGATTCTGCCTCGGTACCGGATGCGGACTGACCGGGAACGGAGGTAAATGATTGCGAATCGTGGGTCGGCTCATCCTGGCTCGCATCGGATGCGTATGATGATTCGTGAACGGAACGTGAAATGCGTCGGCCAACCATTTCACATCATTATAGGATATGATTCAGGCCGATAAAGAGACTAAACGCTCGTGGAGTTTTCAATGGGCAATTCGCCGGGGCTGATTGATAAGATCGTGTACGAAGGTTCGCGTGTGAGCATGGCGCTGCGCAGCGTCAAGCTATCCAACGGGAAGCAGATTCAGCGAGAAGTGGTGCTGCATCCGGGTGCGGTGATCATCCTGCCCATTCTGGCGGATGGACGGATCGTGCTGATTGAAAATGTCCGTCATACCGTTGGAGAATCGCTGCTGGAATTGCCCGCAGGAACGCTGGAAAAGGGAGAATCGCCGGATGTCTGTGCGGGGCGGGAATTGGAGGAAGAGACCGGTTATCGGGCCGCGAAAATAGAGTCATTGGGTTGGTTTTACACTTCTCCCGGCATATTGACGGAGAAGATGTATGCGTTTGTCGCCTGCGAATTGACACCCGGCCCCCAGGCGCTGGAAGAAAATGAGACCATCAGCGTGCGACCGATGCCGGTGAAGGAAGTTGTTAAATTGATCCAATCGAACTCGATCGTGGACGGAAAAACGATAGCGGTGATTCTCAAATACCTGAGTCGTTCAGGAAATCGGTAAAATGGAAGTCGTTGAAATGGACGTGGTTGCCGGATGGCCATCCGGCGAATGGACCAGAAACCGGATCGGATAATGTAGTATGGGTTGGCGAGATCGTTCATATAATCGCACGGGCTCCGGTGGGTTTGCGACAGATAACCCGCTCACAAGCCCGGAATCGCTTTTCAACTGGTCATTGCCGGCAGGCACATACGGACCGGTCCGCGTACGGCTGCATTTTTGGCTTATGCTTCTTCTGCTGCTGCAAGTGGTTAATATTATCCACCTTGGTGCGGGGTTTGCCGCGGCCATTCTGCTGGCGGCCGCAACCCTTTCGGCCCTGTTGATCCATGAACTGGGACATTTCATTTTTGCCAAGTATGCCGATGGGGCACATGAAGAATTTGTTGTCGGTCCTTTTGGAAATATGCTTCCCCCATCGCACGCACCCGGTCCGTGGCCGATGTTTATTGCCCAGACAGGCGGCATGATTGCCAATTTTACTCTGGCGGTGGTCTGTTATTTTGCATTAGTGATCATCACGCACAGCACCGCGATGCCCACATTTGTGAATCCGGTTGCGGCGCTGTTTGACATCCCGCAGGGCGGGGCGTTTTTCAGCGGCAATCTTGCGATGGGTTTTCTGTATTCCTTCTATCTGATGAATTTAATGCTGATGTATCTGAACATGCTGCCATTTTTCTGGTTTGACGGGGGATACATTCTGCAGGCTGTTCTGGCGCCGGCGACAGGTGCGTATCAGGCGGTCAATATCACGTGCTGGGCGGGGATGCTGCTGGCGGCGGTGATGGTGGCGTGGAGCATATTTGATATTCATGCCCATCTGGGGTTATTCAGCATCCTGCTCTGGGTGCTGCTGTTTTACAGTTCGCTGGTGATGCTCCGGCAACTCCGATCTGATGCACCGGGATTGCTGTCACAACTGCAACCTGATATGAGCCGCGCCCGCAGCAGCAACATAAAGAATCGTCTCCGATCCGGTGCGTGGACGAAGAAGGTAAAAAAGCGTGTGGAAGAAGAACAGAAAGAGCAGGATGAGATTGACCGAATTCTCGCCAAGGTGAGCCAGCACGGGCTGGCCAGCCTGACACGGGGTGAAAAACGGCGGCTGAGGCTGGCGACGCTGCGGCAGCAGGAACGCGAGCGGCAGGGGAAATAGCAAAAGCGCATCTTGCTCCGGAATATGCTCACGTCTTTTGAACGGCTGATGCGCGCAGCTGGACCACAAAACTCCAATCGGATTATTGTCGGGGGTTATCCGCCGGCGAAGCGGAGGATGTTTTGCCGCGGGTGTTGTGACGGATGATCACCGGCAGATTGGCCTCCATGGCCGCGTTGGCAATGCGCACCAGCACCCACCAGGCGAGCAGCGGCAGAATGACGACCTGAATGACAAATTCCCCCACGTATAGAGCACAGAGATCGACAAAGGATTGCGAGAGAGAACCGGCGTGGCGGATCGCCATATCGACAAGCTCTCCCATGGCGACGGTTTTCTGTTTGACGAACTCAAAGGGTGCGGTGAGATCGGAAAACACTCCGGTCATACGGGGCATTTTGAAGCTGGTGAGTGTCTGAATATCCTGCGGCGGGAAGATATCGATCTGATTTCGAGCTTGGGCAATTCGCGCGGCGAAAAAATGTTGGTGGATTTCAATGTTTACCAAGGCTGAAATCGGCAGTGCCACGCGGAGGCTCAGGAGAATCAGCGTAAGGCCTGCGATTCGCCTGAAGATGAGATGTTCGCGACCGAAGCCACCGTAGGCGAGTGCCGCCAGTGAGAGCAGCAGAATCGCCAGCAGATAGGGGGCAAAGGCGCAGGTGATTTCATAGCCGATTTCCTCGACGGTCAGCGAAGCGATGCAGGTGACCATGACATCAGATGCGCGTTCTGCCATGTCGTAAACGGGATCGAGCATCTGCCCCGGCTCGGTCTGGACGCCGACGCCGAAGGGGCGGAGGCTGACTTGCGAATGTTCAAGCAGGCCCAGTGTGCCGATGATGATCCGGCAGGTGAGGTAGACTTCCGCCGCTTCCTTAATGGAGTGCGTGAAGTACCGCTGCGTCTGAGTATCCACAACCGGAATGGTGAGCAGCCGGGGAAACATCAGCAGCCAGATGGCGATGATAATCGCGGCCAATGAGAGTTGCTTTTTGCGGGTGCCGCAGAGCGCGTTGATCATTTTATCCTGCATGCCGCGGCCTCCGCCAAACTTCGACAGCCGCCAGATTACCACGAGTTGCGGCTCTGTGCGAGGAAATGGAATTTCCGGCCGGAGATAGGGCGTCGCAATTCTTCCGGGCAGCCTTAGAAGGTCCGCACCATATGGCCCTATTGTGGCCATGGCAGGACTGTTTCCTGAACAAAAGCGGGTGAGGCACCCGCGCCCCCAGAGGTGCCCGGAAAAATTGCCACACCCCGGAGATATCGGCTGGGTGCCGGTGCGGTGGGCTTACGGCATTAACAACCGCATGGCCAATACATATGCAATGGCCATGGCGTCGGCAACATCTGGAGGAGAGGGTGGCTTGCGAAGATGAAAGCGGCTGGCGGCGGTTTTCTGCATCTGGCTTTTGGTGGCATGTCCATTGCCGGTGAACGTTTTCTTTACCAGTGTGCTCGGCAGATCGATGACGGGTACGCGGCGGTCACCGGCGGCCAGGAGGATCACGCCGCGTGCATGCCCCATCAGAATAGCGGTACGAGGGTGCTTGTAATGGGCGTAGAGTTGTTCAACACCAATATGGCTGATTGAGAATTCGTCGATGATCTCGGCAATCTGTCGGTGCAGATCGGCAAGACGAAGTGGAAGCCCACCGGTGGATGAACCGCGAATGACACCGGCTTCAATCAGGGCGGGCTGGCGTGAAATCCGCAACACTGCGTAGCCGGTGAGGTGCAGGCCGGGGTCAATACCCAGGACATGCCGCTCTCGGAGAGAAGCCGGTGGCTTGCGGAGCGGGGCATCTATTGGGGTGGGGTTCATGATTTGAGCGCCAGCATCACGACGCAATGGCAGGCGACGGCCAGTTCTTGTCCCACGGCATCGACATGTTCGTTGGTTTTGGCCTTGATATTCACTCGGTCCATGGGAATGCCGAGAAGTTCGGCGAGGCGCGAACGCATGAGGAGTTTGAAGGGCGAGAGCCGCGGCTGCTGGGCAATGACGATCACATCCACATTGACAATCCGCCACGGCGACGCCCGCAGGCCTTCCATTACTTTTTCAATCAGACGGGCTGAATTGATATTTTTGAACTGCGGATCGGTATTGGGAAAAAGCTCTCCGACATCGGGCATGCCGGCAGCACCGGTAATGGCATCGATCAGGGCGTGTATGACGACATCGCCATCGGAATGCCCCACCGGCCCGCGGGAATGGGGCACGGGCACATTGGCCAGCACCAACGGCCGACCGTTTTCAAGCCGATGCAGGTCGAATCCGATGCCCACACGATAATTATCCATTTGCTTCCATCCATCTGTTTGAGAGATTAATCATTCGATGAGACCGTATTCCTTGATTTTACGGTAAAGCGTGCGTTCGCCGATGCCGAGCATTTTGGCGGCCTGCTCGCGATTTCCCTGTACAAGCTGAAGGGTTTTTTCGATGGCCTCCCGTTCCAGTTCGGCAAGACTCACGCCGGCGAGATTGGGCAGCGCGAGAGATTGATTGGAACTACTGCGGTCAATCGGCGCCAGGGCGGTGGTGGTGACGCTTTGCACGGAGAACTGGCCGAGAATATCAGCGGGAATATCGTCAATGCCCAGGGTGTCGCCGGTGCTCAGGGCAACCATGCTTTCAATGACATTTTCCAGTTGGCGGACATTTCCGGGCCAATCATAGGCGACAAGAATATCCCGCGCTTCGCCGGAGAGATTGGGAACGGGTTTGCCATCCCGGCGGGCGATTTTTTCAAGCATGTGCTTGATAAGCAGCGGAATATCTTCACGGCGCTGCCTGAGGGGTGCCAAGGCGATGGTGGCGCCTTTGATGCGAAAGTACAGATCGTCGCGGAATTCACGCTTGGCGATGGCTTCTTCCAGATTTTTGTTGGTGGCGGAGATGAACCGCACATCCACCTGAATCGGCTCGTTGGAGCCAAGTCGTGTAATCTGCCGGTCTTGCAGAACCCGCAGCAATTTGGCCTGCATGGCCATCGGCATATCACCGATTTCATCGAGAAACAGGGTGCCATGATCGGCGTATTCAAAGCGCCCCTGCCGGTCCGTGCGGGCATCGGTAAAGGCGCCGCGCACGTGGCCGAAGAGTTCATCTTCAAGCGTGCTTTCATTAAGCCCGGCACAGTTCAGGGCGACGAATCGCCCGGCGGAGCGGTGTGAGTTCTGATGCAGCGCCCGTGCGATCAATTCCTTACCAGTCCCCGATTCACCGACAATCAGCACGCTGATATCGGTGGGGGCAATCTGGCGCACCAATTGAAGGGCCCGCATCATCGGGCCGGATTGTCCGATGATCCCCTCCATGCCGAATTTCTGATCCAGCGCCGCTCGATAATTGTTGTTCTGCCGCGTTAGCTGAATCTGCTCAACCGCACGGCGAACCTGCTGGCGGATCAAATCAATATCCAAAGGTTTTTGTATGAAATCGAAGGCACCGGTTTTCATGGCCCGGACAGCGGCGGCGACATCCCCGTGGGCGGTCACCATAATCACCTGCGTGTCGGGCCGGGAACGTTTGATGAATTCCAGCAGCTCGAAGCCGTCATCTGGACTCTCCATGCGGAGATCGGTGATCACCAGGTCGAAAAGTTCCTGGGCGAGGAGCTTTTTGGCGTCTGCGATGGAGTGGGTCTGACGCACGGGGAATCCCATGCGGGCAACCGCCTCGCAGAGCGCGTCGGCGTGCTCAATTTCATCATCAACTACCAGTATGCGAATCATTTCCTTACTCATGTTGCCATAAAGATAGCGGTGGAAAGTCAAACTCGCCAATGCCGGAGTTTTTTATCCCGGATGATCAGGATCAGATGATGTTGATGGCACGGCTGACCACCAGAACAACGAGGCCAAGAGAAATGATGGACTGCGCCATGACCAGTAATTTGGCCCAGCGGGAGAGTATCGCCGTATCGGTGGGGGAAAACGCGGTGCTGGTATTAAAGGCGAGGAAAAGATAATCAACGAAATGGGGTATCCAGGCGCGTGTGTCCGCTTTCGGAATCATCATCTGGGGGAAGAGAAAGCAGCCGCTGTCGTGGTTGCCGCGGGCGGCCCGGGCCAAGGGGCCACCGGCATCGAGCCGCCAGTACCAAAGGGCGAAGACGATGACATTCATCACCCAGAGAATGCCGGATGCCCGAAGCATCACGGGCGCCGTTACCGCACCGCGGAATATCCCGTCAACCAGAAAGATCAGCGAGTAGGCGATAAAGGTGGTCATCACGGCAGTCGAGATATGTCCGACGATATGGGCGGCGTGCCGCGAGCCGCGCCGGCGGAACACGGCGAGCGTCAGCAGCATCAACGGCGTGATGGTAAGTAAAAGCCATCGCGGCCCCAGTGCAATGCCGGCGGGTAAAAGGGTGTAGATTCCAGCGGCGATGAGCGATGCGGTAAACGCGGGCATAAGGCCTTCGACCACCACAGGGGTTGCCTGACCGGAATCCTTATCCAAATGCATATGCACGAGCCCGCCCTTTCTAAACCCGCGAGCGGGATTCAATTTCAAACCCGTTGGATCGCAGGGCATCGGCAACGTCGCCGGCGGCTGCGGCATCGACCTCAAGAGTAAAATCGGTTACGCGAAAGGCTGTGGCAGGCACGTATGCGTTGCAGGGAATAAATTCAAATCGGTTCTCCACCTTAAGCCCGCGATGCGCGATGCCAGGTATTAAATTCAGCGCTTGGCGGAGATGGGTCAGATCGTCGTGTGCGAAGGTGCCATCGCGCACCTTGAGCAGTACGCGGCGCCGGGGATCGGTGAAGGTGGCTAATTTACGGGCGATGAGCGAATGGAGATCGGAATCCGGCGGCATTTCGTCCCGGCGAAATTCGCAGTGGACATGGGCCCAATCGTCGCACAGGCAAAGATGAAGGGAGCAGGGCCCGGCGTCATGATGGCGGATGTCCCAGACGGCGAGTGCATCGGGCGAAATGCCATCGACATATTCCGCCACGATCGGATCAAGGCGATCAAGAAGCGGCTGAGCGGGAGCCGAGGAACTGGCGCGAGCTGTGCGATAAATATCCATATCCACCGAATCCTGCCGACCGCAGGATCAATATGCACCCCCGCGTTCGCACTGAACCGAGCTTAACTGTCGAGGCCGTCATACATGGCGGTGCTGATGTAGCGTTCGCCGGTTGAGCACATGATGGTGACGATGGTTTTGCCTTTCATTTCCGGGCGAGCCGCAACCTGTGCGGCGGCGCAGATGTTGGCCCCGGAACTGATGCCAGCGAGGATACCCTCTTCGGCCGCGAGACGGCGAGCCCATGCAAAGGCGTCTTCGTTGGAAACCTGAATGACGTCATCCACCAGATCGGTGTGGAGATTGGCGGGGATGAAACCCGCACCGGCGCCCTGAATCTTGTGGGGGCCGGGTTTGAGAGGTTGCCCCGCGCGGAACTGCGTAATGACCGGCGAGGTGACAGGCTCAACCGCAATCGCCTTGAAATTCGGATTGCGCTTCTTCAAAACACCGGCAACACCGGAGATGGTTCCACCGGTGCCGACGGCGGAAACAATGCAATCGATCTTACCGTCGGTATCGCGCCAGATTTCTTCGGCTGTGGTTTTGGAGTGAATTTCCACATTGGCGGGATTTTCAAACTGCTTGGCAATGATGGCATTTTTATCTGCGGCGGCGGCTTCATTGCAACGTCGGATCGCACCGGGCATTCCTTCTGAAGCGGGGGTAAGGACCAGTTCTGCACCCATAATGCGCAGCAATTTGCGGCGCTCGAGTGACATGCTTTCCGGCATGAACAATTTGAGTTTGTATCCCTTGGCAGCACAGACGAACGCCAAGGCAATACCGGTATTACCCGACGTTGCCTCCATGATCATAGTGTCTTTTTTAATCGCCCCCTGTTTTTCAGCCGCCTCGATCATGGCGACGCCGATACGGTCTTTGACGCTGCCCAAGGGGTTGAAAAATTCGCATTTTGCGTAAACCGCAGCGTGATCCTGCGGAACAAGCCGGTTAATCCGCACCATCGGTGTGTTGCCCATCGTCTGAGTAATGTTTGCGTACAATTTGCCCATTGTGATACCTCCGCAATGTCTATCAAAATTGTAGGTTATTGACGGCGGGCGCGATTGTCAAATCAAGCCATGCCGCCCAAGCCGCTTCAGCCGCTTGGGTAAGTGGCAATTTTTCCGGGCAGCCTTAAAAGATCCGCACCATATGGCCCCAATGTGGCCATGGCAAGACTGTTTCCTGAACAAAAGCGGGTGAGGACACCCGCGCCCCCAGCGGTGCCCGGAAAAATTGCTACACCCAGCCGCTTTATAACTGCGGCTACGGAGATACCGAGCTAATCCTCCAGACGTACCATCCGCCCATCAATCTTGGTGATGGTGGCGGAGAGGAGTTCACGGGTGCCACCCCGCGTATCAAGTCGCAGATGCCCATCCTTTCCCCACCCCTGCGAGATGCCTTCAACCTCAAGGCCATCAGTAATCGCGGTGATTTGCCGCCCCCGCGCCGCATCAAGGGACGCTGCCTGCATCGCACAGCGTGCCACCTCATCGGGATCCAGCAATTCCTGCATGGCGGTTACGAAATGCTGAAGGAGTACTTCGTGATCGACAACCACCCCATTTTCGGCAAGCGTGGTGATAAATGGCTGAAGTTTGTCAGGAAAATCGCGGAGCTGGGAATTGGTGTTCATGCCGACGCCTATAACCGCCAGACAGCGGTCGCCATTGATGACCGACTGGCACAGAATGCCGCCGAGTTTTCTGCCGTCGAGGCATAAATCGTTGGGCCAACGAATGGTAACGGGCGGGCACCCGAGCGCGGTTAAAGCCCTTGCGCACTGCCACCCCACCGCAAGGGGAAGTATTTCGATACCCACTGGCCGGCCGACGGTCAACAGCAGACTCAGGTAAAACCCGCCCGGGGGACTGGCAAACGGCCGATGGTGTTGCCCGCGTCCACGTAACTGCGTCTCTGCGATCCAAACCTCGCAATAACCGATGGGCGGAGGATGGTCTTCCGTCATCAGCACAGCCGTGCGCTGCGCTGCGAGTAACTGGGTGGAAGGCGTCGCCGAAAGGCGGTGGATGATCGGCACGATGGGTTGAGCATTGGACATACGTGCATACTCCCTATGCCAGAGGACGCGATGGCCATGTTGCAGGACGGGCACTCTTCACCCGCGCTGCGAGGATGACGATTTGCGATCCATCACTTCAAGCAGCAATCGGGCGGCGTGGACCGCCGCTGCCGAAGGATCGGCCAGACCACGGATATCAACCATAACCGTTCCGGAGAAACCCTGCTCATCAAGCACATCCGCTACGGCACGAAAATCTCCCCGGCCGCTGCCCAATAGAACGCTTTGCGTGGCGCCCCCGCTGCGCACCGCATCCGCACAGATCCAGGTATGGATCATGCCGGCGAGTTCTACGGCGGCCTCCGGCGGAGAATATCCGGCGGCCAGGACCCGGCCGGAATCCAGGGCGGCGCCGAGCGTTTTACTGACATGTTGTTTCAATATGGATGCAAGCCACGCCGCATGCCCGCAACTCAAGGTAAGTTTGATTCCGGTCCGATCGGCTGCCGCGAGAACTTCATCCAGCACGGACCGGGTAATCGCCGCAGCTTCCCCTGCATCATGATCCTCTGTCTTTGATGCTGCCGGGCCGGTGTCGGTGGAAATCTTACCTGCAGGAGGCTCGCCGAGATAAATCACCACCTCGCCTGCACGGCAATCGCGAGCCAATTGCATCGCCCGCTGTGCCTGATGGATCAACCGTTCAGCATGATTCCAGTCGCTGCATCCCATGGCTCCGGCACCGACACGGACGGCGGCGAGATTGAGATTTCTGGACTGGAGCATTTTCATGAAATGCCGGCGTGCGGTTATGCCAAAATCTGCAGCCGCCAGTTGGGGATGACTGATGCCGACGGCAACGCCCGCATAACCCGATTCAGCAGCCACGTACACCGCGTGGCGGAGATCATCTCCGAGGGTATCGATGTGGAGACTCAGATTGTTACGATTTCGATTTTCCATTGAGCTTTTTACCTATTCACCTTTTGAATCTTCCTGATTGGGCGTATCCACCAGTTGTATCAGCAAACTCAGCAGGGTTACCGCGAGTACGGCTACCGCCAATCGCAGTGGCCACTGGGTGCGAGGCCCGCAAAGCCGACTTACCTGCGCCGCGTAACCGGCATGGAGCAACACAACCGCCGCCCCGATCACCGCACTGCCGGCCCCAAGCATCGTACAGCCGAATATGACAAGACGGTCATAGAGCAGCGACGCCGCAAAGCCAAGGATAATGAATCCTGCGGCCGCCGAGAGCCACCAGAAATCAGGCGGCCGCTGGAGCGTGCTCCAGATCGCCGCCCCCATCATCGCCCCTACGGCGGCGGAGGAAAGCACAACCGCGAGGCGCATGATGCCGAGAAGCAGCAAACCGGCAAGCGTGCCTACGGCCGCATAGATGATGGCGGTAAGGGGCGATGCGTGCGCCAGAGAGAGCGCGGCATACCAACCCATCGCGGCGGAAAGGAGAACTACAATCGCCTTGTGATGCCGACGGGCCGCGATCATCATGATGAGGCCGACCATGAGAAGCACCAATCCAGCGGCCAATGAGAGGTGAGCCAGAGCGGGCGGTACAACCGGCGGAGGTGCGGATGAGATTGCCCCTGCGGTTGCCGATACTCCCCCGCCGGCGAATGATGCAGCGGCGATGCGGGTCATTTTTTCTCTCCGGACCCTTTGGATTTTTTACCACCGTCCGCTTTGGCAGATTTTCGAGCCGCCTTGAGTTTGAAGAGGTGACGACTCTGCAAGGCCGTGCCGATGACCAAGAGCAGAAGAAACGTTACCTGCGGCCAGAGTGCGGTTTCAAAATTTCCAGCCCATTTCGGCTGCCAGTATTGCAGCCAGATAATCGCCCCTCCGAGCATCAGCAGCGATCCGGCCCAGACGCCGCCCGCTAATGAAGCCAATTCCGGAAAGATGAAGGCCACGAGCAGGGTAATGAGAGCGGAACCGATGGCCAGAGCGTAGACACCGCCAGCCTGCTGAGCGGGAAGACGCTGGAGGGATGAGCGGACAACCTTGCAGAGATGCACCGCTGTTTTTCGTATTTTATTTATAATTTTTCCGTCTGCGGCGGCCGGATGCGTTGTGGCATGCACCGGACGGGACTTTGCACCGTGAGGTTTCACGACAACTGCGGGGTGTGACGCAAAGGCGCCATCGTGATAGGCGAGTCCGCCGCCCAATATCCCCCCCACGATCAGCGCCAGCAGCACCGCCTGCGAGAGCCTGAAACAGAGGGTACCGAGAATAATTCCCACCACCACCCCGCCCAACCCGATCGCAACGCGGGAGAGAAAATTCAAATGATCAAGCGGAAGCAGCCATGGTGTAACAAAGCCGAGCGCTGAAAGGAATAAAGTGATCAGGACCATCGCTTCTTTGACGGAATTGAGCCAGAGCACCAGACCGATGGGAATGGCAAGGCCGGCCGCGATGAGCATCGTTGTATCTGGATGGAACCCCAAAATCCCCGGCACGCAACCTCCTGTCGCTTCAACACTGTGGCCGCCGCTATTGTACGACATTTTACGCCGGTTTTCGTGCGACGAAATGCCTCGGTACCGGCCTTTGGACAATACCACTATGAGGACGACCCGAGCAAATCGGTGGTTTCCTGCCGGCGAGGCTATCTGTTTGAAAAGTGCGACCAGGTGCTGCTGTAGAACCGAAAAGGCGGTATACCGCGGGCCCATGCAACCCGAGCCCGGCGCCGTAGGCTTACGGATTGGCAATATGCCGTTGACAGGTTTTGTCAGTGAGTGCAGCCATGCCGCTTTGGCCAATGCCCGGCCGCTCCACTCATCCGGCAGATATCAGGATTTTTGCCACTTTATGCTATGGTGATGGTTTGTAATTTCCCTTTGTATTGCCGCTGCGAGGAGGGGATCATCAGTGTATTCGGACTTTTGTGAGACTGAACAACCGAAAGGCGTGAACGACTACTGAGCGCCAGGTAAAAATAGACGCGGGCGGAGACCCGATGAAATCAATTCATTGCAAATGGTTGCTGTGTGCCTTGATCGCCGTTGTTACCTGCAGCGGCGTGGTTCTCGTTGGCCGAGCCGCGAGCCTTACCCCCCCCACCGGGACTGACGCTCTTTGTAGCGTCCCATGGCCACAACTCAGCCAGCGGTTCAGCCGCCGAGCCTCTTCGCACGCTGGCCGGGGCACAAGCCGCCATTCGCCGGCGCAAGGCCGGTGGAAAATTTCCGGTCGGGGGTGTAACGGCGATGATCAGCGCCGGCACCTATGATCTGCACAAACCTCTTGTGTTCACCGCCGCAGATTCCGGCTTATCGCAAAGCCCCATTCGCTATGTCGCTGCGCCCGGCGCACGAGTGATTGTCAGTGGAAGCCGGGGCCTGCGGTTGCATTGGCGGCCCTGGAGGCACGGGTGCCGGCCGGCCTCGTGACGGATCAACTCTGGATCAACGGCCATCGTGTGACAGCCGCGAAACAGGTGATCGCAGCCTGGCGGAAGTTGCGCACCGGGCAGACCATGACACTGACCATCATGCGCCAACAACAGCGCATCACGTTACGCTTGCGGCGGTGATACCGCCCCGCG
Organism: Phycisphaerae bacterium; assembly: GCA_049965755.1. Lineage (GTDB taxonomy): Bacteria > Planctomycetota > Phycisphaerae > WQYP01 > WQYP01 > JAJZGD01. The sequence continues at coordinate 17,468 of JBMFVY010000062.1, forward strand.
CCATGGGCCATGCCAAGGCTGTTTCCTGAACGAAAGCGGGTGAGGACACCCGCGCCCCCAGCGGTGCTCGGAAAAATTGCCACACTCAGTTGGGTCCGAAGCCGCGGTTTGCAGGGCATGGCGGTGGGATAAACCGGGCAGACCCGGTGACGGAATCTTGGCGAGCTTCGTGTGTGAAAGAAACAGATTACATCATGCCGCCACACCGTCCCCCCCCCATCGCACATCCGTATTACGCCGCCCGAAAAAAATTGTCGCGCCCGTAGCGGCGGGTCTGTGGCGGATTCGACGAAGTGTGTCCCAGGGCCAAACCATGGGCGAATTCGCCGGCTTGCAGAAGGGGCTCGGCGAATTCTCAAATCGCGATTGGGGGCGGGGACGCGGATACGACAGACTGCTGATGGGATCAACTTATCGGATCGCTCCGGAATACTCCGGATTATTCGTTGTTCGCTGCCTTGGCGGAAAAAACTGCCTTGGGCGTAAAAAAGGGCCGGGGAGTTTTTAGTTTCCCCGGCCCAATTAAAGCAGTGTTAAGATTGTCAGCCTGGCCTCAGGGCCTCAGGCAGAATGCTTGCGAC
>JBMFVY010000063.1:0-17886 GCA_049965755.1 Phycisphaerae bacterium
CAGCGTTGCGCGATCCATCCTCCTTATTATCGGACAATAACCACAAATGGTATCAGTTATTTATTTACAGGCCCTAAAGTTGTTTCCCTGGGCGGTCTTCCGTCGCCATAAAGCTGCGGTCAAGGCTCATACGTTATTTGATCTGAACGTTGGAATCCCTGTATTCATGCGGGTTTCGCACGGTAAAGTGCATGACGTTCGGATCCTTGACCAACTTGCCTTCCGGCCCGGGGCTTATTATGTAATGGATCGAGGGTACGTTGACTTCGCTCGACTTTACCGCGTCCATACCGCGGGCGCCTTTTTCATTACCCGGGCCAAACGCACCATGGATTTCGGCGTGCGGCAACGTCGGGCAGTTCGCTCGCGTGGACCGGTTCGCTCAGACCTGCTTGTCCGACTGCGCGGTCCGGTCTCGCAAAGACTGTATCCCGATACGCTCCGCGTGGTACGCTATGTTGACCCAAAAACCGGCAAGCGCTTACGGTTTTTAACCAACAACCTGATGCTCGATCCTCAGACGATTGCCCTGCTTTACCGCAAACGCTGGAAGATTGAACTCTTCTTCAAATGGGTTAAGCAGCACCTCCACATCAAGGCGTTCTTTGGCAGCAGTGCCAACGCTGTGCAGACACAACTCTGGATTGCGGTGCTCGTATATGTGCTGGTGGCGCAATTCAAACAGCGACACCAACTGCCGCAGGACATGAACAAAATACTTCAAATTGTCGGCGTCACGATTCTCGAAAAAACCCCAATAAATCAGCTTTTTTCGACTCAGGGCATGCAACATCAAACACCGCATGATCGTAACTCATGGTATTTATTTGACTTATGACCGGACAGTAGTGATAGATTGTGATGTTTTGGGTTTTGTTTTCCACGAAAGTCGCTTGACTTTGAACCTCCAACAGCTCATACTTTATTTGCAGGTTCGGCCGAGGGGCTGCCACGGTGGCCCCGAAGGCATTACCTGCTTTTTTTATGCGCCCGCTTCGCCCGGCCGGGGCCGAGCCACATAAGGATCGGGCACAAACACCGTTCCCGATGTTTTGAAGACCTTCCCTTCTCGATAGCCATCACCCTTCCAAATGCTCTTTTCCATTAACCTGTAGAACGGTTCTATATCTTTACGTGTCGGTTCGGTCATATCGCGGAGACGCCAACCCCAGTTCAGACAATAAATGCACAAGTCTGCGGCCTGTACCCCATAAGCCATATCCGATTCCACAAAAAACGGCACCGGCACCACCCATTGCGTGCGCTGACGTCCGATCTGCGTCTGAATGAAGTACCGCTCCATCTCGCGAACGAATCGCTGATCAGCCTGCTTATCCGTGCCGTCCATCACCATCAGACCGGTCTCCTGCTTTGCCTCCAGAAAATAGAAATAACGTTCCAAAAGAAACACAATGTCTTTTCTCAGATAACCTTGCGGCACCGGCGGTGGTTTGGCATCACGGGGGATCACGCTGGCAAAGATGCTCGCCTCGTGGCTGAAAAGCAATTCCAGCACCCGCTCGGCCATCAGAAGGGACGCCTGCCCGTATGCAGTAAACTCGTCCCGGCGCGGTTGGCGGTTCTGCTTGCCGTTATTGAGGAAGTTCAAAGCATGCTTGCGCCGGGTGGCATTATCCATTGGGTCGCCCTGCGCGGCCCACTCAAAGCAACGGGGCTGGAGCAGCTTACATCCCTTGATCTCCAAACCGTGGTCCCGCAGATGACCGCCGAAGAGCGATTGCTCGAGCGTCTGAACCGCTTGAATGAACGGCCATATTTTCGAGGCGTGAATGGCAAATCCACCGCGGACCTCGTAGGGTGTATTGTTATGGTCATGCCCGCTCTCATCGAGAAACAACATCCAACTCATCGCGCCACCTCGGCGACTTTCGACTCACAAGTTTCGAGCAGCAATGAAACATGCGATTTAACGGCCCCAACCGCCCCTATATCTCCATCCACCGGATTAAAAGCCAATGATTCGAATTTCATATATGGTTCCCGACTGATTTTAACCCGCACCCGAGCCGGCAGGGCAGGTTGTTGGCCGATTATGCTGTTCCGATGGCAATAATAGCGTATCTGATAGGTATTGCCATCGCATACAGTTGCTGCAAAATCTGCAACGACCGCCGCAACGAAGCATTCAGGAATGCCTTGCATTGGCTCGGTATCTGGCAGGTGTGCCGTCAGCCACGGCCATTCTGGATCGGTTCCTGCACCATGCGGAGATACTCTCAATCACCGGGCGGAGCTATCGGCTCAAGGATCGGGCGACCGTAGACGAGCGGGCGGTGGGCAAAGAGCGGGTGGGAAAAGAATCGGTTCAGAGAAAGCACGTTGCCGGGAGGCTGGCCCAATGGGGTATGTGGGGGCGGCAATAATTGACCGGGGTTAACCCGGTCGGTGACACAGTGTGCATGCTATATTGTGGCAATCCTTCCATGTAGATTTTATAGGCCAATGATGGTGAGGGTAGGGCGAGAAAAATATAGTTACTCCCCCGTAACCGCTCGCAGCATCTTCTCAATATACGTTGCCTTGTCTTCATCCTGAAATAAGACCTGGCACTTTTCGAGTTCAGCCTTGGCATTGCCGCGCCACCAGTTTACCACCCGCGATGGTGTGTTGGAGATGATAAATGAGTTTAAAATTACGTTCGGATCGCCCAGCCGGTTTTCCAGTTCCTTGATTGTCTTGTAAAAGCGAATCTTCGGATCTTCTAAACCTTCCAGATTCCGCAATCCCTTCGGATCAACAAAGGTCACATACTGCTTGCTGTCCACCAGCAACCAGAGAATGAAATCCGGATAGAAATTTCCCGCCTCAAAAAAACCGATCCCGCGTCCCCGGCTCATGTTGCGCAACAGATACAGCTCGCGGTTTGCAAAGAATTCCCTTTTCTTATTGAAGAATGTCCTTAGGTCGCAAACAAAGTCACGTTCCCCATCATTCAACGATACCGGCGATACTTCCACCAATTGGCTCTTGAAATGCAGCAGAGGCTGATAGAGGTGCTGGCCAAAACATAATGCTTCCATCTGGCCGAATGACCAGTCCTGGCCAAACTTGCCATGGGATATCATTTCCTTCAATCTTTCAAGATTGGTTGTAATCGTATCCGCTGATTGCTCAATCATCAGTCGGTATTCGCTGACAAAATTCGGATCATCTTCCGCCACATCACGATATTCCAGATGCTGCGATTCCCATTCCTGCTTGTGGTGCTTATACAGGCGATCACAATATTTCTTCAGCAGCGCGACGGCGATCTCTTCCCACCGTCGCACACGGTCAAAGCGGGTAAATTCCAACTCGGCGGCCGGAATATACAGCCGGTACCAATCAGAACGATTCAGAAGGTTCACAACACTTTCTCGCGGCAAGTTGAAGTTATACCAAGCGCGCTCATTCTTGTAGGCCTGCAAGTCAAAATAAATCCGGTCAATATCCATGAAGGCCAAATGGCGCGGCTCTAAATGCCCCTCTTCAAGAGCCGCAATTTCTTCGATGCCGGCCAATCCTCGACTCTGCTGCGATTGAATCTTCGGGTACCAGTTCACCACCAGCGGATATCTGAGAAGATTTTCTTTCGGCGCATCCAGCACTGGCTTGGGACCGTCGCGCTTAAAATCCACATCGTCTGCGAGACGAACTGTCCTGAGCTTTTTGCCGCCAAGGTTCTTGACCACCGGCAAAATAAATTCAATTCGATCCTCATTGGCCGGCAGACCTTCCTCGTCGAGATATTCTTTGAACTGCTGCATGTACTGAGCCTGGATGCCAAAGATGTTTAGCGTTTCCAACATTCCAATATATTCCGGTCGGTCGATGCCACTGATTTTACTGCTACGCTTGAGGCTCATGCCCAGCCCCTTGAGCCTCACTCCCCGCCCGAATAACTGAATGATCTCGGAGCCTTCCGACTTGCCCACATTCATCAGTCCCATGGTGCTGACCCGCCAGCTGTTCCATCCCTCCGTAAACTTTTTCGATCCGATAAGCACATTCACCGTTGAATTCGGCTTATCAATCACTGCAAACAGCGATCCAGAAAATTCCTTGCTTATCACCACCAAGTGCGCGGGATGCTCCTGACATAACTTGCACAGGTTTGCCGCATCACCCACGTTAATAAGACCGAACGGTTCACACTCCCCGATCCGCAGGGCTATTTCCCCATCGGTACCGGTAAGATTTTCAACATGCAGCAGCCCGTGAGTAGGAGAATTGAACAGTAACTGTAAAATATCATCAAACACCTGCTGGCCGGTCAGCCGGCATTTGCTCAGATAACCGTAGGCGGTCGCGAAAATTTCATTGCCCCGCTTGTCCAGTAATCCCGGCCTACCTCCCAGCAGTCGGCTCAGCAGGGCCACGCTCTGTTCTTTTTCTTTCACAAATGCTGCCAGAAACAGCAGAATATCCACCACATCTGATACCTTGCGTTTGTTTTCCGACCGCACGGCATTTACGCTGCCACCCACAAACACCCACAATGGGCTTTCAAGCAGAAACACATGAAACGCAGCCGCCCTGTCCTTATACAGCCGCTGCTGCTGGTAAAACGCCAGCAAGCAGGCGGTCAGGTAAAGCGTTCGTCTTTCCTCGTCGGAATCATCAGCCAGGTTCAAAATGCGGTAATCTTTGCCAAACCCATCCCGATAAAAATATTTGTAAGAATAATCAAAGAGGATGCACTTGGCGTACTCTTTTTCTAAATCGCGATTTCCACTGGCCTTCATCGCCTGGCCGAATGTTGCAGAATACTCAAAGGAAAAGCCGTTTTCACAAAGCCGCCGCCGGGCCTCCATCCAGCGGCCTGCTTCCTTGCCGCTGGAGCCGCGATGCCCTTCATCTACCAGTACCAGATTGTTGGATTCAAAAGCATCAATGGCAACCGTCTTTTCGCCGCTGTCTTCCCGCAGTTTATGGATGTCAATAATCTCGATGGTCTTACCTGCAAACAGCGAACCGCCATCTTTGTTGAACAGTTCTGCCTCCATGCCCGCAGCCCTGAATTCCTGCAGATGCTGGCGGGACAGACCCTCGTTGGGCGTCAGCAGAATGATTCGATTGAGTTCCCTTTCACTGCCATACAACGCAAGATAATGGCGGTATTGGAGGATATTGATGTGCATGAGCAGCGTCTTGCCGCTGCCTGTGGCATTCCAAAAGGCGAGCTTCCGCAGATCGGCGGCCTCATAAGGCGGCACCCGGTCTCTTTCTACCTTGTCGCCGTTGAACTGCTCCACAAAACCATTGAGGTCTGCAAGCAGCTTTTCGGGCGCGCGGAAAAAGCGATCCAGATACACCTCGGTAAACAGCAGCGTGAGCCATTGAAAATACTTCCAGCGGACAGGTGTTTCCCGTCTCTGGTTCAGCGCCATGGAGTGCTTGACGATGTTCTGGTCATAGTCCAGCAGTGTATCGCCGGGGAACTCCGCAAACTCCCACAGGTTTAGCAAGGCCTGCACATATTTATGGTTGTTGTCTTCCGTCAGCCCCTCTAATTCAGGGGCTTTAAGAGGCTCGGCGAGCTGGTCAAAAGAGGTTTTATCAAACAAGCCGAGCATCCACTGCCGCAGCACCAACGTCTGGTCAAAGCGCAGTGGCTGGGCTTCCTGGTAAAGCGTGCCCATACCGACTCGGGATGATTTTGATTTTACCATGGTTTCAGCTTCATTTTTAACATCATACGCTTACGAATACCCTTACTAAAGGGTAGTACGCTTACCCTTGTATCAAGGCTGTTTGCCACCGAGTTTGCGCGTCCGATATGCCTGTTGCGGATGCGCCGGGTTGTCGGAGTGCAAATATTCCAAATCACCGCCGCGGACCATGGGGCGGAGGATGGAACTAAGAAGATAATGCCGATTGCGCCCGAGAATCCCTGCCAGGTCGTCCGACGTCAATGGACGCCCATCACAAATACGGAGGATAATCGCTCGTAGATCCGTGGTGCTAGACCGTCGTCCGAGACGGCGTATGGCTTCCGTTAGCTCTGTAGGTAAGCCTTGTAGGTTGGCGTTTAACCCTGTAGGTTTACCCGATACCACAGGGGTTATCCCCAATGATTGCGCCGGCAACTCTGTAGGTACTCGATGTTTACCTGGCCCGTGGGCTGGCGTAGCCGAACTTGAAAGCAGTCGCTGCGTTGGAGTGTAGTAGGTGGCGGAGCTTTTGCCCTTTTGCTCAAGGAGTCCTAATTCGCGTAAACGCCGGAGGTGACCGCTGGCCACCAGCGTTTCAGTCTGGTTGATATCGCGATAAGCGGAATTATTGATGGCGCCCATTTCACGCACAAACACCAATGCCTTCTGCTCATCTTCCGCCAAATCCAAGCTGGCAAACTGCCCCAGCCACCGCACGTCGTCCTCATTAAGGAAATGGTGAAAAAGAAACGTCACAACAAAGGTGTCCTTCTCCCGATCTGATTCAAATGTCGGCGGCCCCAGATTGGCTCTGGACATCGCCTCGCGCATGGCGCGAATGCCACTTCCCTTGGTCTCGGCAAACCGAGTTTCGTGGAGAACTGCCGCGATCTTTTCATTGCGACTTACCGATCCCGGCTCCCCCAGCCGGTCATCGGGAACCAATGAATGGCCGGGGTTTCGTATCTCCAGTCGGTTGGCGTACCGGATAATCTGGATCGGTGATTTCTGCCGGTAACTCCGGTGCATGACCGCGTTGACCAAAGCTTCGCGGATTGCGGTTTGCGGAATCAACGGTATGTCCCGACGCTGTATCGCGTTTGCGGGCAACTGGAAGGCTTTTGGGATATCATCCAGCACCGCGTTAATGGCCCGCGGCAACGCCAGCAGAATCGGGTCAAGAATCTCCACGGTATCAAAACGGCTGTCCGGGTCACGCACCCACTCTCGGCCAGGCACACGAATGTAGTCCAACCGCATAAGCGGGAACACGCGGCGAATGGTCGCCCGTTTGCCAAATAGCAGAATGCCCGCAATCGTCGGAACTAATTGCTCCCCAACGCGATCCACGCAGGAAAGACTCCGCAGTAGTTCCTCATCCTTGTAGCCCAATTCCGGAGCGTTAGGGTTGGCCTCGGCGCGCGTCCGGCGGTACTCATTGATGGCTGCAGCGTCCAAGTCCTCCAAAGTACAATTCTCGACCATCCCCTCGTCAAAGCTCTGATGATCGCGTCCCTGGTACAACGCCTGCAGATCATCATCAGTACAGATCACATCAGCCGACCCAATACGGCGCAACGCACCGCGCGGCAGCCCTTTAGACGAAATATATACGGGCTTTTCGTGCGGCTGGGCCTCGGGAATGAATACCACAAGCACCACCTTGCCCTGTTTAAGCTCCCGTGATATCTGCGGACGGATAACCACGTTAAAGGCGCTGGCGCATTGGCTGGCAAGATCCGCTTGAACCTTGTCCGGATTTGGTACGCCGGTGATATGGTAATCCGGGAATAAGCTCCCTTCGCGACGACTTACGCCCAGGAGCAGATAGCCACCCCCACGTCCCGGCTCGTTGGACATTGCACAAATGGTCTCAAGCAGAGATGCCCCGATTTCCCTCGATCCCTTGGCTTCGATTTCCGCGGATTCATCGCCCTGGCAAAGTTTGGAAAACAAATCATCAAAATACAAGTCCATGCATCATTCCCCCGCATCAAACATCAGCCGCTGAAATTCTTCTTCAATCAGCCGCACCTTCCAGGTCTGATCGGGTCGGCGGAGGTTTTCGAGGTTATTGTCGCCGTTGACGTAGAAAAGGTCATATTCCATTTCCTGCGTGTTGTACTTTTGCTTTTCGAACCATTTTTCCAGCTTGTCGCTGTCCATTTCATCTAGATTTCGCCATAACACCAGCACACGCTCGCCTTTGGGATTGATGCCGGATATTACGCGCACGCCCCGTATCACATCAATATGCTTGACGGTTAAGCCCAGCAGCCAGTTGAATGTTTCAGGCAGGTCTACATTTACCAGTTGTGTCTCACCGTGCTTTTCAACCTTGAGTTGGTATTGGTCGGGGTTGCGGAAGCTGTCAATATTCAAAAGCGATTGACTTCCCCGGCTCTCTACATCAAGCATGTATGAGAGCATGTACTCTTCACGCACACCTGAGTCGGCATTCAATAAATCAGACTGCTGCGCGGTACGTTTAAGGTCCAAATTGGCCAGGGCATCCTCATAAGATTCGAGGCGGAGGTATTTGAAGGCGTGGCTGATGCCGGTATCGCGTGCGGTTGGCTTGCCATCTTTCCAATCTTTGGAATAGACGACCTTTTTGATACGTGGCAGCAGCACTGTATGAAAATACTCGCCCATTTCAACAAGGATGTATTTACGGTTGCCATCGTCCTCGCGGTTAAGGTTGATAACCGCATGGGCGGTGGTGCCGGAGCCTCCGAAATAATCGAGTATTTCTGAATTTGGTCCAGCCCAGTAGCGGATACATTCGACGACAAGGTTTATTGACTTCGGGTAGCTAAACAACGGCTTCCCAATAATGTCCAGAAGCAGCTTGCTACCATGAGTAGTCGCAGAATGCTCGCTGACCTTCCAGAGGGTTTTAGGCTTCTTCCCCAATGGCATACGCGATTTCTTTATGATCTCTATTCGCCCGGCTTTCATGACAACCGAGATTTCTCCGGCGAGGATTTCGCGCCTCGCACCTATACGATTGACTCTCCAAATTCGTCGTTCGCCCTTAGGGTCAATGGGCCATACTTCCTGCAATGCCTCAGATGGATCGACGCTTACTATGCCTGACGAAATATCCGCATATAAGGGGAACCACTGTTTTGGTCTATCTGACGGGCGTGAGTTCCCGCCCCGACGCCTTAGATTGTCCCAAAGATATGGGCCATCTTTATCGTGCTCTCTGTAGGCGGCAACCTCCGATTCAGTTAGCCCCCGTAATATCATTGTTAATTGACCAGGGTCTTTAGCATAGACGTGGCAATAATCGTGACTTAACGCAGGCGCATTCGGACGCAGATTTTGGCCCGCCGGGTTCACCTCCGCTGCTATTGTGGCAAGACGATTTTCTCTTCCCATCGAGTCATCTAATACTGTTCGTAGAAGATGGGTTTCCGTATCGTCTATGGCAGCAAGAAGAACACCACTGCTTGGAAGCATGCTAAGACCAACCGCCAAGCGGTTTTGCATCATTGCGACCCAGGAGGAATGCTTGTATCCATTCTTATATGTGAAAGCATTTTCTGTCGTGTTATAAGGTGGGTCTATGTAAATGCAATCAATACTGCGATAGTAACCTTCTGATAACAATTGTAAGGATTGAAAATTCTCCGAATGGATTAGCAGTCCATCGAGCTTTTCATTTAAATTATGAATAGACGCCAGCAATTTCTCCCTGAATTCTGCCGTAAAATGCTTCGTGTCCAACACCAGATGTGGCTGGGATTTTAAGAATTCCACTGTAAGGGGCTTGCTATACGCCACTTCGCCCAGCTTCTCCGTCTTGATTTCATCAATGGCAAACAGCTTTACCCACTCCTCCCGCTGGGCGTCATTGGCGGCAATTTCGGCATACAGATCTTCCGGAACGCGGTCCAGAGTGATGCAATACTGGGTTTCAATGACAAATTTCTTTTTCAGCCACAGCTTTTTCTGAAAATTTTCGAGTTGCTCCAGAAAGGCGATGATCTTATGGGCGATTTTGCGAATCACCCGAATAAGGCTTAAATATTGCTCGACACGCGGGGCGGAATCATTTTCAATATCATCCAGATGCATGACTTCATTTTTGATATAAAAATCCAGCTCCCGCCGCAAAAAACCGCCCAGGTCTTTATGGATGAAATAATCAAATTCGTTGCGCGCGGTAAATTTTGTCAGATGTTTTTCTAACACGGTACGGGCATTATCTTTTTCGGTTGGGGCGGGCTTGGCAAGCTGAGTTGTCCATGGGTCAAAGCCCGGTTCTTTAAGAATGGCGGCGATGGCCTGCTGGTTTAGGTCGCTCTGCTTTTCTTTGCCTTCGCTGGGCCGGTATTCAAAGCGAATATGCAACTCGCCGTTTTCTTCCATCATGGGCTTTGGAGTGCAAAGCACAAAGCGTCGTTCCTTGCCGGGGGATGACTTGTTGTTATTTTGCTCGGTGGATGCGGCCACGATGCACAGATTCACCCGTTTGCCGGAATCGAGCTTAAAGGAGTAGTCACGGAATGTTTCGCTGCTTTTGATGTAATACTGATCGTGATTGGCCCAGTAAAGTTTTACCTCTTCGCCTTCGTAGGGGATGGCATAAACACCCTCCTTGTACCGGCGCAGCGAAATAAAATCCCCTTCCTGATAATACCGCCGAAAGAAATTAAACAGGTGCGAAAAGACCGTGTTTTCCAGCGCGGTGATGTCCACCGCTTCGGTGGCAAGTTTTTGCCGCAGTTCCTTAACCACAGGCATGGAATCGGCATCGGCACCCAGTTCTTTAGCCTTATTAACGGCCTCCTCTAGCTGCGCCTGCAGAACTGCTTTGTCAGCGGACTGATATTCGGCAAACGCCGCTTTTACCTGCGGCAGCAAATCCTTATCCAGAAAGCGCAGAATTTCATCCCGCTTGGTGTTCATGATGCGATAAATGCCGAAATCCAGATCAGCCTGATCCAGTTGGAACAGTTCCCGGAGCAGGTCACGAAATTTTTCGAGGTTGGTGGGCATGACACTTGTTCCTCTAGTTTGGCCTACATCGGTAAGCAGGATACCGCAAGAATGACGTTGCGGGTATAGTGCAAGTTACTGTCGGGAGTTGACGATTCTAATTTCGGCAGCGAGAATCGCTTGCCGGGAGAAGTGCGAATGGCTTACCTAATTCCATTCGCATTCGTCCGCCCGATAATTTAATGGCAGGAAACGGCGATATACTATGGAATCAGAGCTTCCATCATTCAAAAAACCGCCACTGGTTGAAACAGCCATCAGCCTGCAATTTCAGTTGATCGAAGGCCTGAAAAATGCTCACTTGGCTATTTTTTGGCAGTCGCTTAAGAAAAAATTCCCCAAGGTTTTCGATGCCGAACCGATACCCGAACAAGTGGAGGTATTTGGAGAACAGGCTCTGCGTATTCGCCGATTTCCGAGTTTTCGGATTGGCGGCGGCGGGGCCGCCTCCCGGTTGCAGATGGCATCTCTGGATGACCAGGCAATGGTGCAGGTTCAAAATGGAAGAATCGTGTTCAATTGGCGGCAGGCCAAAGACGGCGAGTACCCGCGCTGGCGCAATGTTTTCCCCCGGTTCAAGGCCGCGATGGCTAGTTTTAATAAAATGCTGTCATCGCAGGGTTTGGGGCAAACTTCCCCCGTCCAATGGGAGGTGGTTTATGTCAATCATTTGCCAAAAGGCCGCGATTGGAATAGCCCATCGGACTGGTCTTCGCTGTTCCCGGGCATTATCGGAAGTATTTCAAAAAACTCCGTGGGCACACTGGAGTCACTGGGTTATAGCACCCATATAGCCCTACCCGAAGCAAAAGGAAGGGTCCATGTGGACCTTTACAACAGCTTTAGCGGCGTAGAGGCGGCTGCCCCCGAAATTCTTGTTTTCCAGATCACCGCCCGCGGCGGTATGGTTGAGCCAAAGCTGGCCTTTGCCTATGATGGTTTGGAGCTTGGACATGTGGCCATCGTTCGGACGTTTTGTGATTTAACCAGTCCTGAAGCTCAGATCAGATGGGAACGTGAGGTACCAAAATCATGACAATTCAGATACAAGGTGGCGGCATAGCGAGAGAAAACGCGGTACCCGCGAATCAATCGTGCGGCCCTTCACCTATTGCGCGAACATCACCTGTTAATGAAGAAACCGCCCTCTGGAAACAGGCCATTGATCAAATGCTCGCTTGGAAGAATATCGGCGGTGTGGATAATTTAGACGATCTACCGAAAGAGGAAATTGTAACTACCGCCATCGATTATGCAGTTGATCAAATCGGTAGTGGTACATGCGCTCCCGATAGCATTGTCCCCTCCGGCGGCGGCCGAATTGCGATGGAATGGAATAACCAAAATGCAACGTTGATCCTTGAATTTGTGGATTTGGGAATCGCAACACGTACAATATTTAATCAAAGCGGAAAGATCATAGAGCGGCACACTTTAAAGCGAAACCCGAAGAGCCGACAATTGGAACTTCGGGGGTAAGACAGGATGCCGACCCCAACCAGTCTTCAGGCATTGCTGGATGCGGACAGTGTGCCATCCATAACCCCATCGGAATACCTTTACCGCCGATTGCTGCCGGATGCGTGGTATCGCAACAAAGCAAATCCAATCATTCCGCAGAAATATTTTATGCCACGGCCGCGCGACACTGACGGAATTTCAGTAAACCGCGCATCCTTGACCGACGAAATTAAAGCTTCTACACGACCGGACAACGGCGAGCGCATTCCCATGGCCAAATTTGCTGTAGCCGACGTACATCGCATCGGCCTGACCGTTCTGCCTAAGCCATTGCCAAATGATAGGAGCCACGCCGTCATACCGGAACTCAAGAGCGAGGATCGCCAAGATACGGAAAAGGAAAAAATGATGGAGCAATGGGCCATGGAGCTGCGCAACTGCTCCACATTGATAAGACCGTCCTAAACAAGCACAATGGCAGATGCGCAGACTTCTTTTTCATAGCTTCGGAAGCCTAACCGCACCTTACATTCTGCTCCGAGAATTTCTGCTTGACCGCGGTAATAGACTCGCTCAAAGAAGCCTTAAATAGGTCCACTGCATCTTGGCCTGGCGGCTCGTCCTTTGTGCAAGTACAAAGGCAGGCGGTCAAATTACTTTTGGATGGCCCCTGCACCTGCGGGTCTCGGCGCATCTTATCCCATAGAAAAGCCCAGAGTTTCAAGTGTGATTGGTAGTCATTTGACGAAATCTGCCGATAAACGTGAATTAAGAAGATGGGCTTGTTCTTTGGCCCCTTACGGGCCGGCCAATACTTGGCAAGATTGGTTACGCCCCCGGCACTTTCGACCTCAATTACAACGATGCGGTCGGAGAGATTAAAATGGAGATCGCCAAATTGGAAACTCGTTTTGCTCGGCAAATCGAGCGTATCAAGAGGCACCTTAGAGACTTCTCCGTCGCCTTGGGGCTTGATATTCAACTCTGCTGCCGCTTTTCGAAATGGCTCAAGCAATTTCTTTTCAATCTTTCGGCGTTCAGTTTTTATCATTACACGATCCGCCAACCAATAGTAAACAAAGCCGTCTTGGTCGTTTTCTGACTCATGCGCCGGTGCAGGGCCTCAATCAGTTTGTCGCGCTTTTCCGCAATCTGGTCTTCCACTTCAAAAATATCCTGTCGCTGCTTCCGCTGCTGCTTTTCCAGTTCCTGAATAGTCTGCTGGAGATCGTGTTGTTCATCAAGCGTCGGTGCCAGACGTGATTGCCTCCGCACTGCTTTGATCTGGGCTTTAATGTCGGCCAAATCCTTTTCGGCAGCGAAAATCATATCTTCTGCCCAGTTTTCCAGCCGCTCCCGCTCTTCACCAAATAACCTGCTGTTCGCCTCTAAGGATGCACCAATGGTGGCATCGGCGTGGCGGCTGGCTTCATTTTCCAGCCGTTCGAACACCGACTGGGGCGGTGCTTGTGCGGAAGTGACGGTACCATCGCACTGGAACAATCTTTCGCAAGTTTCCTGATCCAGCGAACGGCCGGAATCAGTTACCGCCGAAAAAAGCAGATACTCTTCGCGATCAAATGAATCAATCGTCAGATGCTGCAGCGTAAGCCAACCCGATTGCCCCTTAATGGCCTCCACCATCGAAAGCTTGGTGGGATGACCGGTAAGGTTAAATGTTACACCGGCTATTGGTGTCGGGCAGGCCTTGCCGGTATCAATGACCCACTCACCCAGCGGGTGTGATAGACGGTAAAGGAAATCGCCAGGGATATTCTCCTGCGTTTTAGAAATCAGGTGGTACCGGCCCGGCTTAAACTTCTCTGCCGGTGGACGTTGCAGATTAAATGCCAGAGCGGCCTCCTCGAACGAGGCCCGGTCGGCAAGCATAAAGCGTGTGAGTGTCCAGAACAGCCGACCGATGCGGTCGAGATTGGCCTGCGCATCGTTCAGCCGCACCTTGAGCCGGGCATGAACATCCTCGTCAAATTGTTCCATCAGTACCCGGCGGGTATCCGTCAGGCGGGCTTTGATGGACTCTTCCATTTCCTGCTGAAGTTTTTGGAAGGCCGCTGCAATTTGCTCCGGCGTGCGGCACTGCTGATGAATGGCCAGAATCCGCCGCTCAAAATCCACACCCGATTCAATAGTACCGAGCACTTCGTCCGATGCCCCAAAGAGACCGCTGAAAAGATTGAATTTTTCGCCTAATAATTCCTGAACCCGGCGGTCTGCCTCGTTGCGTTCATTAAGAAAATTGATGACCACGACATCGTACTTCTGGCCATAACGGTGACAGCGTCCGATACGCTGCTCAATGCGCTGCGGGTTCCAGGGCAGGTCGTAATTGATGACCAGCGAGCAGAATTGCAGGTTCACACCCTCCGCAGCAGCCTCAGTGGCGAGCATTATTGTGCCATCATCGCGGAAGTGCTCTATCAGTGCCGTGCGGCTATCAATGGCACGCGAGCCGGTGGCGCGTCCGGTATCCGTATTGGCCGCCAGCCAGCGATCAATAATAGCCCCGGCTTCGGGGCCTGCATTGGTGCCGTTAAATAAGACCACCTTCCCTGCATAGCGATTGCTTTCCAGAAAGGTTTTAAGGTAGTCCTGTGTGCGGCGCGACTCGGTGAAAACCAGGGCTTTGCCCTTTGCCCCCATTTTGGCCATTTCCGCGAGGCCCGTATCCAACGCTGCGAGCAAGGCTTTGCTTTTGGTGTCGGTACCAATGCTTCGCGCCCACTGTGCATAGCGTGTCAATTCGGCAATTTCAGCTGCCAAGGCTTTGCGATCAATCTTCACTTCTGCGGCCACTACCGGAGCATCATCGGTTTCGGCTTCATCAAGGATGTCATCCAGCAGGTCCTCCTCCATTTCCTCATCGGCCACCCAATCCGCAGCCAGTTCGTCGGCGACGCTCTCCCCGTGAGCCACCTTCTCCAGGCGAATTCGCATCTTGTCGAGTGTATTGGCCACGGCATAGGATGAGGACGCCAGCAGCTTACGCAGCACCAGGGCTGTAAGGTGCCGCTGCCGCCGGGGCAGTGCGAAGGTATTTTCCCGCACGAGATACCCGGAGACCGCCTCATAAAGCTTTTGCTCTTCATCGGTTGGATTGAATTTGAAAGTAAGAAGCCTTCGCTGGGTATATTGGATATATTCGACCACCTGCCGCCGCAGCGTACGCTGGCAGAAGTGCCGCAATCGCTCCTGAAGAGCTTTGAGATCGCCCGTAGAATTTGCATACTGGGCGCGGAAAGAATTCAAATCACCAAAAATCATCTCATCAAGAATGGTGGAAAGGCCGTAAAGTTCCAGCAATGAATTTTGCAGAGGTGTAGCCGTCAATAGCAATTTTTTACGATCCGCAATTGCCCACCGGATGGCTTGGCCCATTTTGTTCTTCGGACGGTATGAGTTGCGCAGTTTATGCGCCTCATCAATTACCACCAGATCAAACGCCACGGCTCGGATCTCCGCCTGCATCTTACTGGCGAAATTGAACGAAGTGATGACCACCGCGCCGGCAGAAAACGGGTGGACTTGTCCGGCCACCTGCTCTTGCCGGTAAGTTTTAGCGTCCAGAATCAGGCACGGCAGATTAAACTTGTCCTGCAGTTCCAGTGCCCATTGCTTGCGCAAGCTCGCCGGGCAGATCACCAGCAGCCGCCTCTTACGTTCCGCCCAATATTGGCATAGCACCAGCCCCGCCTCAATGGTTTTGCCCAGGCCCACCTCATCGGCCAGCAGTACTCCCTTGGAAAGCGGGCTGCGCAGCGCAAATGCCGCTGCGTCAATCTGGTGCGGATTCAGGTCTACGCTCGCATCAAACAGAGCCATGGATAGCCGGTCAATCCCCTGCGGCTGCCGCTGGCGTGTAAGCTCATGAGCAAAGTAACGGGCATGGTATGGGGTGGTCATGCGGCCTTCACTTTTCGTCAATTCATAATGCCAGGAAGGATAACACTTCGCGAGTTATTCATCCGACCTGCGTACCCGGCACCGTTTCCACCCGCGAATAAAATAACGCCACCGCTTCTTTGCGTTCTTCCGGCGTCAGGCCGGCTGCATCAAGCAATCGGTTCCAGTTGTCGCGGAGGTCTTCCAGGCTTTGCATCCCATCGAAACCGACCGCACCGGATTTGCGGATGTAGACCAGATTATCACTTTCTCCCACCATGATTTCGCTGATTTCCGGCGTTGTATACGATTCGCCCAATACATAGCCCACAATTGCCGCCATCAGCGGCGACATATCAGGAAACCTTGTCGGGTTCAGCTTGGGTTTTAGTGTGCTCATATTCTACCCAATGCGATAATCATGCCGCATATCGTACCATGGGCGTGAGTTTAATCGTGATGGGGCGAGACTGACAAGGCGCGGCTGGCGGGGTGGTTGGCGGATTGGGGACGCGCGGTGCGGGCACACGCGGCTAAGCGGGGTGAGGGTGTGATCAGGCGCTGCGCTTTTTGGGGCGCGGGCGCTGCGCTTTTTGGGCACCCGCAGCGGGCTGCGGCGCTAAGCGGGGTGAACGGCCACCGGGGTGGCCGGCTTATGGGTGGGATGCGCGGGCTATGGGGTTTAGACGATGGGGTTTAGACGATGGGGTTTATTGCGCGTGAGGTTGGTAATGGCTGTGAAGAAATCTTTGGGTGCTGGTATGGATGCCGACGAGGTTGATGGGCTTAAGAACTCCGATTATTGGGAGGAGTTTCAGCGCGAGCCGCCGAGGCGGCTTTCGGAGTTGCGGCTTTCTCCGCTGGCGTGGTTGTGGAAGAATTATTTGCCGAGGGGGAATGTTACGGTGCTGGCCGGCGAGCCGGGGATAGGCAAGTCGCTCATTGCGCTGGACCTTGCGGCTCGGCTCTCGAGCGGGCGAGCGTGGCCTGATGGGACGAAGATTCCGCCGACGTCGGGGTATGAACGGCCGGCGTATCCAGGCAGCATGATATTGTCGGCTGAGGACCATGCGAGCTATGTGATAGTTCCGCGGCTGAAAAAGGTCGGGGCGGACCTGAGCAGGATATACGCACCGGATCGGATGCGGTTTCCGGATCATTGCATTTTGCTGCCGCGGGATGATGAGCGATTGTTTTATCACTGTGGGGGGTGCGAGATCGGGCTGGTGGTTGTGGATCATGGATCGGCATATTTTGGCAAGCCGTTTACCGATGCGCGAAAGCAGATGCCAACGGGGGCGCATTCGCTGCAGGCTTTGGCGAAGGAAATGAACCAGGCGGTTCTTGTGATTGTGCATGTGACCAAGACGCGATATCAGTCGGCGATACACCGTGTGCTGGGACACCCGGCGCTGGCGGTTTTGGCGCGGAGCGTGCTGATGGCGGTGTCGGACCGGAGCGAAGAGAACCGCGATTCGTCGCGGCGTTTGCTGGTGAGCGTGAAGAACAGCTACGGTCCGCCGCCACCGCCGCTGGCGTACCGGGTGAAGGACGAAACGATTGAATGGCTCGGGCAGACGCATGAAGGCGTAGACCTCGATGCGCTGGTGCATTTGCCGCCGCAGCGGCCGGGGCCGGACCCGGCGCATCTGGAAAAGGCGATTGAGTGGCTGATTGAGGAATTGGCGGCGGGTCCGCAGCCGTACCGGAAGATTATGGTGAAGGGTGGTGCGGCGGGTTTTTCTCAGCGCACGCTGGAGCGTGCGAAGGCGTCGGTGGCGATTAAATCGGTTCGGATTGGTTTGGAGGCGTGGAACTGGGCGCTGGCGGAGGCGCCGGCGGCGAGAGCGATGGTGCGGGC
>JBMFVY010000064.1:0-16993 GCA_049965755.1 Phycisphaerae bacterium
CTGTGTTTCGCACATTAGTCCTATAATATAGCTTGATTTAAAGCTGTTTTGCATTTTTGACCCCGTGAACGGTTACAAAAAATTGATCAACTTGTCCATCAATGCCAAACACCCGGTACTGTTGGTCAAATGGCGGCAGGCCAACTCCGGGCATTACCCCCAAAGGATTTGGCCATCTTAAAACGCGAACTTAAGACGGCGGGACTCAATTCCGCAGCCCGCGTCGCAGTCAAGGCGGCGATTGAACGCGTCAGCCAGCGTGCCATCACAGAAGCGCGATTTCAACGGCGCTACCACTGGTATCTCAGCCAGACACTCGATGCCTATCGGCAGGTTGGAGACCATAATCCCAGATGGGATGCCGATGCGGAAACCGCCTTGCTTCTATTTTCGAGGGAGCAGGCCCGTCCTGCGTTTGATCTTCGCAATGCGTGGTGTTCACAAGGACTGCGCCTCATTCGAATTCGCGTTGCTTACGCTGCCATCAAAGCTCTTCACGAGGGGTGCCGTGATCCGCTTATCGCCATGATTTTGGATTGCAATCCATTCTGGCGAAATGGTGTCCGTTCGTGGGCCGTGAGGCGCAGAGTTAAAGGCGATCTCCGGGCGCTGATGGCAAGCCGTTATTCAGCCGCGATGAAACTCGAATTCAGCACCGCCGCCGCCTATCGCTGTGCGGCGGTATCAAACTGGAAGGCGGCTGAGGCATGCGGACTAGAAAGTGTGTATTTAATATCGCGAGTTGTTCGTGAACCGAAGGTCCCACTGAGCTTTCTGACCTCTGAAATCTTCTGCAATCTGGCGGCTCTTGTCGGGCCTGCCGATCGAGATCATGCCTGGTCGCGTGCCAACGCCATGATTCTTCGGGCGATTGATGTGCACCACCCGTCGCCTACGCTTCGCTATCTGAATTTGTTTTTCAGAGGTCACTCTCTCGTTAGCGGGGCTTGGTACATCCGTGGAAACGGTTTTGCTGACACCGTTTCGCAAAAAGCATCGCATATCTTCGATCTGCGTTTGCGTTCAGCTCGCCGATATCTGCGGGAGGCTTACGAGCTTATGCCGAAACAGCCCGAGGCGCCCCGCGAAATGATAACCGTTGATCTGGGCTTGGGGCACCCTCGGCGGATCGCCAAGTGGTTCAAACGTACCATGCAGGCTGATCCCGATGATCATCAGGCCTGCAATGCAATGTTGTGGGCGCTGCATCGACGCTGGTATGGCAGTGCAAAATTAATGTTCGGGTTTGGGCAGTGGTGCGTGCATTACGGTCATTGGAATTCCAGAATTCCGCTTTTGGCAATTTCCGCGCTATTCGCCATTCAAACCCACGATAATTACGTCTTGAGGACGGGTTTTTATAACATCTACTACATTGTGGTTGGCCACCGATTCTGGAGAAAGCGGAGTGTCTGGAAACTCGCCAAAGCTGCAATCCTCGGTTATTTCAGACATCGACCAAGCAGCGCACATGATCTGGGAGTCGACCTTTTTTTATGCATCTGGGCTGACAAATGGAAAGAGGCGCTTAACCTGCTCAGGTCTTACGATCGAGGGCCCAGACATCCTGCCATGGAGCGGGTCGTGCAGCCGTTTTACCTCCCTTACGCGGGGCCGTCGGCATTCAGACCTCTTGCATGTTTCGCCGGGGTGGACGCGGCTGGTTACTATTTTGGCGATACCCAATACTCAATGGCAAGATTGTACCGAGAGGCGTTGCTTCGCGTGCAACATCCCAGTTCTTTATCGCCGTGGTCGGTTCGCCGTCGACAACGCGACTCACGTTACATGACTTGGGCTTCCCGCGTCACCACGGGGGCGCTGGATAAAAGTGCTCCCAAACAGGTGCTCTGGATGTATGTCGCAGACCGGGCCATGCATGATGAAGCCATTGTGCTGACGCGAAGTCCCCGTGACCGGGGCGACGCGAGAGATCAGATGATTCATGCCGCCGGTGAAGCCATGGGTGATGAGTGTCGCAATCCGTTGATCCTTTTTTTCAAATCTTACAATACGATTTCCATCATGGGGCCGGATGCTTTGAATTCGAAAGTGGCATGTGCCTCTGCCTCTCGTTTGTTGAAGGGACATTTTCCGCTAACCGATCAATTCATCGCCGCAACGGTGGCGGCCCGCATCGCGTATCAGGAACACCCTGCGGGTGTTACCCGCGCCCGTACGTTTCTGACTGATGCGTTGCATCTGCTGCCTGAGTTTCTACACGATACCCGAATTCCGCTTGGGGCTCGTTTCAAATGGTGTTGCAGATTATGGAGGGACGTCGCGACGGAAAGAAAATCTCCAGTGGCGGCAACTTCGGCCTTTGCGCCGCGTCTCACCGCCGCGCATGCTCAGCCGATCCTTACCTCGCTTATTCAGGCGTGGGAGTCGGAGCAATTCGGACTCGCGATGTTGCATGGTCCGAGGTTGCAAAGTATTCATCAACTCAAACCGCGCGAGGCAGGACTTTACATAGCATACATGCGCCGGGCCTTGGCCGAATATCACCGAGCATGGACGATGAACCCCAACTGCATTTCCGCCATTGACGGCGCGATGACGTCACAATTCTGGATCAGCTTGCGCCTTCGTCCACCCTATGACATATGGCCCGAATATTCAACGTGGCTTACTCGTGCCTTTGACGCCGACCCCCATGCGCTCACCGCGTGCCGTATCGCGACGAATTTTGAAGCCATGTGTGCCGATCCATTTAATGGCAAATGGTACTTCAACAACAATAAGTTTCTCTACGAGTTAATTCGCGGACCGGAATATTACCGACGACCGTCGAGTCCGATGAATCTGATGCTGCTTTATGGTGCGCAAACCATCCTTAACTATCCTCAAACCAACGCCGCACCGCACCAGCTGGTGCATATATCGCTTATCCACTCATACCACATATGGCGTCATCTTCATCCGGCCATGAAAGGGTACTTCATGTATCATCCGTTCGATGAACGGGCACGGAGCCTGTATGCCCGGGTTGCATGTGAGTTACACCATTGGAATACGGCTGAAAGACAATTTCAAAAACTGGGAAGCGCTGCCCGCGTTTCAGTCTTTGGCGGCCGGAAGAAGTATTTCAAACTTAAGACCGAGGCGTCTAATCATGTGATGGACTGAACGTCTTCACATTCGGTACCTGTCCTAAATCGTTCAGCTTGCACCCGGCGATCCACCGTAACGGGACATGAGAAATATCCTCAGCTGTAGGAGACTGTCCTGCCGAATGAAAAATGTCGTCGTGGAAGTTCATTGTTGTTCACACGGTTATCAGATTTTCAATTGAGATGGTTTTGCATACATGGCCCCGAGAATGCGAAAAGCCGTGACGAGCATCGCGCCTCCGGCCGCCAGGATCAACACGTCAAGCCAGGCTTGGCGGCCGACCAGCGTGAAGAGAATGGGAATTAGGAAGTGAAAACCCGGCATAGCCGGCAAAAACTGCATCGCCAGAATCAGCAATGCCAGAGTGGCGGCTCGCCATGGATGGTGAAATCGCCAGCCGATAATGGAATCCAGATCAAGGCGACGGTCCATGGAGGCGGTGAGCGCTGATAAAACCCAGCAGTCCGCCGTCATTTCTACAGCAAGGGTAACAAGAATCGCCTCGGGGGAAACGCGAGCGTGCCAATTGGGCATGGAAAAAGCTGCCAGAAGTACCCCGAACCAGAAATATTCCATGAGGGAAAGTAAGCCCACGACACTTCGTTCCATCAGCATCAGCGATCCGGCAACAATGAAGGTGGCTGAAGCAAGCACCATGAACACGGACAGCACAAACGGACTTAGCTGGACGTAAAATCGCAGACAAAAAAGAGCAAGAAAAATGGTAACGACCGCAACCATGCGAATTTGTCGCTGCAGCAACCAGGTCATGTCTTCAGAAACTTTCGCGGTATTGGTTGAGTCGCCCGGCACGGATGATTGTCCGCTCATCATCATCAGCAGGAGTTGCCAGATCAATGCAGTGGCGACAATGCCGGTGGCCGCTCCGCCACTGGAAGAAAGTGATCGATGTGCCCCCACCGGGATATACACGGCTGCCACCACCGATATCATGCCGAGAATCGAGGCAGGCACGATCAGACTGGCGGAGAGATTTTGAAGTGGACGCTTTACTACAGGCTCCTTTCTGTGTACTTCAGGAGCCGAGATGGGGCTTCGCCGATGAGCCATAATTGCGGGTAAATTGGCGAGCAAGATGACAATCGGTGGGGAGTAGACATGGCGAAGCAGCGAAACAACCAGCGCGACCGCAAGAACCAGTATCGGCGGATGTATCGATGGTTTTGGAGTAGCCCGTAACCATCCATAAACAAATGTTGCCGAAAACAGGATGATTAGAATGGAGATCAACCGGCCGTCCAAAAGTGTTCCGTGCTGCGCCCAATAGAACCATCTGCCCAGCGAGAGAAAAATCATTGGAAGCATGGCAGCGACGGTAATAGTTCGTCGGGTTTCCGGTCGCGCTCGGCGCAGCAATCCAAGAAGGACGATGGGGAGCAGGACGGTCATTGGTTGTATCAGTTTCATACAGGTACTTTTCCCCGGATCGCGCCCGATTTCTGTCGGAGCCGATGTTCAATGTTTCCCCCGCAGTGTAATGATGCCCCCATTGACGCGGCACGGATGGAGATGCGATCCACAATGACCTCGTGAAAGGGGAGCGCCGGCGGCAGAATTGGATGAGATGGTGTCGATGTCGTGGCTGAATGTTGCAGAGACTCAAGCAATGGTCCGATGGCAAGGATTGGAAATACGCCCAAAACCAGCGATACCATCATCGCCAAAATCGCCCAGCGTCGTGCCGCACGGATGTAGGCATCGAGGTTAAGGGGGGCGGTGAAAGTCGAATCTGCGGCTGCGCCGATGCCACCCGCATGGACGTTAATATCGGGTCGGCGGATATTCTGTGCCGGATCCCGGAATGCCAATAAGCTTCGTGATATGACGCCCAGAATCATGGGCACGAGGACGGAAAGAGCAAGTACTCCAAATATGACAGTTTGAAATTCAATCCGCCCGGATTGAGCTGCAGCCTTGATCATGCCGATGAGTGCGAACCAAACACCGCGAAATACGGCCGTCGCGGGCATACCGATACAGGCTGCGGTCAGCAGCAGAAACAGAAGATGGGCGGCTCCTCCCGGAGATGAGCGACCCTCCGGTAGGGCGGAGATGTCCTGCGCCTGCAGAAAAAGCAGATCGATACCGCGCTGAAAACCAAAAACCGTCACCGGAAGTACACCCAGAATGAGCATCGCCCCGGCCACCCCCATGATGTTCTGACTTATCCATGCGAGAAAAGCGAACGCCGATACCGCTGCTGCCGCATAAGCCATCGACCGTGAAAGTTCGCGTTGTGCGAAACACGCCACCGAGCAGGCTGCCATGGCCACGGTTCCCGCAATCGCCAGCGGCCTGATCATCGTATGGAGTTGCGGCAGTAATAATGAATGTTGCAGCCACATCATCAGCGCCAAGCCGACCCAGATATTTGAATTCAGTGGAAGAAGATTCCGCCCGTCCACCGTGATGCGGGTCGTCTGAACGCCATGAAAAGGAAACAGCGAAAGGCTGATCCATATCGAAAGCAGAATGCAGAGCAACGCTGACGGCAACGCCGCGAAGCTGGAATAGCCGACATGCGGATTACCGGGCGAGCCGGCCAGAATCGCAGCGGCCAGAATAAGAGTGCTATTGATAATACTTACAACGAACATGCGCCGGGCGATGCGTCGATGATGTGCGGCGCCTGAATTCAGATTGAGAAAATATTGCGGCACCATCAGCAATTGGGCACAGATAAAGAGCGTAAAGAGATCCGACGCTGTTGCCAGACCCCAGATCAAGGCAAATTGCAGGGAAAGCCAGAAAAGACTTTTGCTTCCCGGTCGAGCGCTCCGGAGCCAAGACAGCGAAAACATAAAGGAGATCAATACAAAAATCAGAAGGGTCAGGGATACGCCGGTCAATTGGAAATGTGTCGGCCTGCCGAACAAGGTCGCCGGAAGCGCAAAGGCGGGTATCACCCCGGGGACATTTTTTACACTCACCACGGCAAGAGCTGCGATAAGTGAAACGACAAGACAGACTTGCTCGGCGATGCGAAGCGATCGTCGCAGGGCAAGAACCAAAATAGCTGATGCACCGGCGGCGACTATGGGAAGCCAGATGGGCATGGAGGACCAGAAGGTGGTTGCCGATGGGATCATATATCCGTCCTAAATCCCACCTGCGCGATGGATCGCGGCGGCAATACCTGCTGCGGCAATACTCAATGCAAAAAGGAATGCCAGAAGAATCATTCGCACCGGCCCTCTGCAGCGGATACCCCTGCGTACGCACGTCGCAATCAGATGCGGCATAAGCCCGATGGTACTGCCCACCATGTCCAATCCGAATCGGTCCAGTCCTGCAATCAATTTGCCTGCGGCCCATATCAACGCAACCACCGATCCGGCGGTAAACTGTTCAATTGTCAACAGAAGCAGAACCGTCTGTCGGACGAGCACAACTTTAGCCAGTCGGCCGCGAACCGCAGCTTTACCAGCCAATTGAATGAATGAACCGAGAATCAGTCCTGCTACCAGAGCTGAACCACCTATGGCCATGGAGATCGCCGGGTTGCTCATCGACGCGGGGCCCCCGATGGATTTGATGGCGAAATCCCGGGGGAGCAGTCGTCCCAGACCGTCAACGGGTAACAGATCCATAAGGCCGGAAAACAATACCAACCCACCGATCATTAGAAGCAATCCTGTGCTTACAATCGATGGCTTCGGTGGCGGTAATGACTCGGTAATGGGCCGCAGATCACGGTTGGGTATGGGGGGGCGGCCTCGTACTGACCAGGCAAGCAAACCGACGCCGGTCATGGTATTAAATACAATCGTCAACCACAACAGGCACATATCCGGCAAGCCGGAGGCAAGATGATCGCGGGCTACGGCGGCGAAAGTACTCCCGAGCGTCAATGATGCGGAAAATCCCGGTGTCATACAGAGATTGATACATCCACAGACGATCAGCCCGCATGCGAGTGCCGATCTGTACCCCGGACGTCGGGATGGAAAAAAGGGTCGCCGGTTCAGCGGAGCTGAGAGCATCAATCCGAAAAGCAGAAGAAAAATGGATGGGAACAGAATCATGATTCCCCACTCCGCCGTCATCATCTCACCGCTGCCGATCAGCACCAGGAGAAAGGAGATAGAACTTACCGCCATGAAGAACGCCGCTTTGAACCGATCGGTCTGCCATATCCCCGCAAAACCATAAATTCCCCCGGAAAGCGCCGCCCAGTTCACCATTACCGGCACAACATGCGGCGATGACCCTGTATATCTCAGCATTGGTTCAAGGCGCAGTAGAACCAGAATCGCCACGAGCGGTGAGCCGCAACTTAACTGCAGATTCAGCCACGACGTGTTGTCCCGGCGGCTTGGGGCTAACCAGTAAGAAAATGGAAATTGGGCACATTTGATAAAAATCACGATGATCAACAGCGGCGCGATCAGTCCGAGCAGATGTCGGGTATAGAGTGGGTCTGGGTTCATCATCATGCGATCATAAATGGTATGGATGTCCGTCGATTTGTATGCGGTCACCGGCAGGGCCGCCACCAGCAGAAAACCGCAGTCTCCGATAATGGAAATGAGCCAGCGGCGCCATGCGACCAGCGGCGCCAGTGACTGTCCGTCGGGATAGGAAGTCTGGAGATGATGAGAGGCGGAGATAAATATCCACGCCGACGCAATCAACAGCAGATTTCCGGACAGTATCGCAATGCAGCAGGCCAGAAGATGAAGCTCCATCATTGGAGCGGCGTTAAAGCTGTTCTGTATTGCAAAAACGCGCTGCGACTGCAGGTTGAATATCAATGCAGCACCGGTGCTGATGAAGAGGATGACCGCTGCCGTGAGGCGTCTCATGTCAAGCAGCCCATCGGGCAGAATGGCGAGGCCTTGCGAGTGTATGGAGCCGGCTGCCAGAAAAGTCGCCGAACCGAACATCAACAGGGTACATGCGATCATCCAACCGCGAAATCTTGTAGATGAGATTTTTTCAGGCTGTACGTGAGAAAGTCCGACGGCGGCAACACCGACCGACGTAACCACCAGCAGGGCCAGATCAAGGAGGCCTGCGATGATCAGGATTCTAGCCGTAAGGAAAAGAGCGAATTCCAGTTTACACCCACCCTATTGAACAACCCTGTTACCGCAGGATGCATTATCGAATCCCCCGCCCTGCGGTCAAATCAGTTGCAGCTTTGCGTGGAAGTCTGCAAACTACTCATTATGGGCAACGAATGGGATGTTTTGATTGTCGGTGGCGGGGTGGCGGGATGCGCAGCGGGCATATGGCTCGCAAAAGCGGGGATGAAGGTGCTGATTCTTGAAAAAGACTCTCATCCGCGCCACCATATCGGCGAATCGCTTCTTCCTGCCAGCATGCCCATTTTGGCCGATCTGGGCATCAGCATGGACAACATGCGCCATCGCTATCAACCCAAATATGGGGCCCGTTTCTGCGATTCGGCAACCCATCGCTGCGAAACTTTCGGCTTTGCGGGGGCAGACCAAACTCCACCGTCGTTTCAAGTGTCCCGTGCTGAATTTGACGCCGAACTCAGATCATTGGCCATCGCTGCGGGCTGCCGCTACCAGGACCACTGTCAGGTCGTTTCCTGGAAGGCACAGGCGGATCATGCTGAGGTCTTTACTTCACAACATCAGATATATCGTGCTAGATTCTTAATCATTGCGGCTGGCCGTTCGCGTCTGAATTACCGGGGAGCCGACGGCGTGAGCGACGCCCGGGATGTATCCAATCGCTTCGGTCATCTCGCCATTTACAATTACTTTCCCCCTTTTCCGCCCGCCTTGGAAGATGAGCGGCTTTATATAACCCTGCATCTGATTTCTGATGGTTGGATATGGTGCATTCCGCTGCGCGACGGCTCAACCAGCATCGGTGTTGTCCTGAAACAAAACGGAGTGCAGCAGGGAATCGCCCACCAAGAGCAGTTTGAAAGGGCGCTTCAGCGTTGTCCTTCATTATGGAATCGCCTCAGCAACGTCGCTCCGCTGGATAAATACCGCACCGCCGCCGATTACAGTTATCGACCGGCTACGCGATATGGCCCGGGGTGGGTGAAAATCGGCGACGCGGGCGGGTTTCTCGATCCGATTTTTTCCAGCGGTGTTCACCTCGCCATGAATTCCGCCCAGCTTGCATCGCAGGCGGTCATCCAATACCTCAGGCACGACGATCCGTCGCAATTTGAAACTTTTAACCGCCGCATGGATTGGGCGGAGGGAGTATTCGAGGCGTTTATCGAGCGGTTTTACCACCGCGATCTCGTGCGGCAATTATTTTTTGCCGACTATCGGCCGGCCCATATGAAAGCTGCCATTACGGATTTATTGGCCGGCAGAGTTTGGGACCCGGACAATCCGGTTATTGCGATGTTGGCGCCAAAATCGGCAACTTCGCAGGAAATGAAGTCCTGAGCAAGACGATGCCGACGGATCATTATCACGAAGCGGTGGCGGTGACAGGTATCGGTATGATCACCGGTCAGGGGATCGGGCGCGAAACTTCATGGAAAGGCATCGCAGCGGGGCAGGCGTCGATAACCCCATGGCCTCATTTGCTTCCCGGCATGCAGGCCCCGCCCCGGGTCGCAGCCGCCCCATCACTGCCATGCCCGGACGATTTGCGTCCATCTTTCTGGCAAGGCTTGTCGCGGGTTCAACAGTTGGCGTGCCTTACCGTCGATGAAGCCCTGAAGCAGGCCGATCTGCCGCGACACCTTGATGGATATTCCGCTGCCTGCCTGGTCTCCAGCAGCGTATGTGCAATGGATATGAATGAAAAATTTTATATCCAGTATCGTGACGATCCGAACCATGCTTCCTTGTCGCTGCTGAAACGTGTGCACCCCTTTGAACTGCCGAAACTTGTGATCAAGCGCCATCGCATGACGGGCCCGCACTATATGAATCTCACGACCTGCGTAGGATCGGCCGCGGCGATCGGTGCGGCGCTGGACATCATCAGGTGCGGCCTTGCCCCCATCGCCGTGGTAGGCGGATTTGACAGCCTGTGCCAATTGCTGGTTTCCGGCTTCGGCAGTCTGCGGCTGATCTCTTCAACGGGGTGTCGCCCATTTTCCCCTGACCGTGACGGAATATTGCCCGGAGAAGCAGGAGCGGTGCTGGTGATGGAATCCGTCGCCCACGCCAGAGAGCGATCCATGGAGCCGCTGGGTTATATCTGCGGGTATGGTGCAACCGCCGATGCCTTTCACATTACCAAGCCTGATCCTGAAGCCGTCGCCGCCGAACAGGCCATTCGTGCGTCCCTTGCCGATGCCGGAATAACATTGAGCGAGATGGATTACGTCAACTGCCACGGGACCGGTACGCGGGATAATGACGCCATGGAGATGCAACTCTACACCCGCATCTTCGGCGACGCCTCGCCGGTGATCACCTCCACCAAGCACCTGACAGGACATACTTTTGCAGCCGGCGGCGCCCTGGAAACCGCCATTTCCCTGCTGGCCATGCGCGACGGATGTTATCCACCCGGCCCGGGACCGCGGGGTATGCAGGCACCCGACGGTGATGGTAAGGGCGGGCGAAAAATTAATCGCTCCTTAATATGCAATTTTGCATTCGGCGGCAACAACACCGCGATTGTTGCCGCGCGTTCGCCGGAGAAATGAATATGAGCGGGGTTGCACCTCAGCGTATGACGATTGCGTTAACCGGACTCGCCGCCTGTGGGTACGGCTTTGATTCTCTCGCCGATTTGGCTCAGCCATCCGGCCTGGCGCTGCCGCGCGAGCCGCTGCACACTCCCGCCGCCGAACCGACGCTTGATAGCTGGGTGATTACCTCAGCGCGTGGGGCGCTGGAATCCGCGCAATCCGCGGGGACACCATCCGCAGATCGTATCGGCCTGCTGTATTTGAGTTTTTGGGGTTCCATCCGCGATACCGTCGGGTATCTCGAGAGTTTATCTGCCGATGGTGGACGCTATCCTTCACCCCGTCTCTTCACACAATCCGTTTATTCCGCCGTGGCGTCGCAAACCGTGATCGCACTGGGAATTCACGGCGCCTGCGAGACACTCTCATTCGTAAATCTCCCCGTCTACCGCGTTTTGCAGCGGGCGTGGTGTCTGCTGGAAACGCGGCGGCTTGATCTGGTGTTGGCCGTCTGGGCTGATCACGTTGATGGCCCGGCCGCGCAACTCTGCCAAAGAGCGGCGGCCGAATTGCACCATTCGGAATTCGCTCGCTTTCGACAAACCGGCGGCGGCAGCGTTGCCGTTGCGCTATCCCGAACCGGAAACACATCCGCAATAATGCACCTGACTCTGGAAGCGAGCCCCACGGTCTTACCCCGCGACGGGGCGGCGACCAAATTGCGGGCGGCCGATAACATCGAATCTTCAGTTAGGAATGGAGGACGCCATCCAAACGCATATCCAACGGATATGGCCTTGGGCTTTGC
Source organism: Phycisphaerae bacterium (assembly GCA_049965755.1). Taxonomy (GTDB): domain Bacteria; phylum Planctomycetota; class Phycisphaerae; order WQYP01; family WQYP01; genus JAJZGD01. Next base: position 11,535 of record JBMFVY010000064.1, read on the forward strand.
GTTGGAGATTCTGGAATGTAGTGCAACAAGATCACCCCGACAGTGGCGCGAGATCGATGCACGCGGCAGGCAGCAGACGAACATTTTGCTGGAAGCGGCGGAAAATCGTCGCTAATGCTAAAATTGACGACATGAAACAACTGCACGAAACGCCCCCCGGCGTCGTATTGAATCCGGATAATTCAGGAAACCAGCCTGACCTGATTACGGATACCAACGAATTGCGGCGCTATCTGCCCGCCCTGTCGCCTGAGCGGATGCGAACCATGGAAGTCGTCAGCAAGCGATATCAATTCCGCCTGCCCCGCTTTTATGTGGAGCATATCCTCAAAAATGATCCAAATGATCCACTGTGGGATCTGGTTCTGCCGGGCGAGCAGGAACTGGTTGCGACCGATGAAGAACGCTGGGATGCATTTCAATTGCAGGCCAAGGCCGTGGAGCACCCGCGTTGGATTCAGAAATATCGATATGAAGCGCTGATCCGCACGACCGACTATTGCAGCGGATTGTGCCGATATTGTTACCTCAAACACCGTGACGTAACCGCCGGCGCCATATCGCATCGCGATATCGATTCCATGTTCGATCAATTGGCGCAAAACCCGCATTCGCTGCTGCTGCGGGAGTTGATCCTCAGCGGCGGCGATCCGCTGGCCATTGCCGCATCGCTGCTGGAACATTTTGCGGACCGGCTGACGCATCTTAACCGAAGCCGAACCCACGCCATCACCGTCAGCATCCACACGCGCGAGCCGGTGTGGTACCCGCAGCGACTTCTGCGATCCAACGCCTTGCAGGCCGCCGTGGCAAAACTCGGCCCCAGCTCGCATATCCTCCATGTGGTGCATCCGCGCGAAGTTACCGGGGAATTGCTCTCCTGCATCGAATTGCTGCATGATTTAGGCACCAACCGCAAACCGATCATCATGACGCAACATCCGCTCTTCCGCGGGATCAATGATGATCCGGCCGTCATTACCGAAATGTACGGCCGATTGGATTCAGGCGGCATCCCGGTCAAACCCTATTACCTGATCCATCCATTTCCGGATGGCACACTTGCCCGCCACCGCCTCAAGCTGCCGGAGAGCCAAGTGATCCTGCGGGCACTGGCATCTGCCCCGGGCACGCGCGTGCCGCTGCTGACGGTCCCCACACCGATGGGGAAATGCGTGATCGGTCCGTATGAAACTCTGCAAGATCGCGGTGGCTATTATCTGTTGCATACCAAGGACGGCATCCCTGTGCACTATTCCACAGAGGAACATTACAATCCGTCGGAGGCCCGCGTTAATATTCCAGTGGTTCAACTCCCGATCTATAACTGATCTGGCTGCCGAGCGATGTGGTGCACTCTTCGCCACTCGAAGAGCGCGGAGAAAAAACGGTACGACCACGGAGACGCAGGGGAGTTTCTGGGTTGGGCGGCTTGGCATCGGCATTTTCGCGGGGATATCCCGGAGGCGAGCAAAACCGTCCACGCCGCACGGCAGGCTCGGACGCCATTCCGCTTTACCTTTCGGCCTCCAAGCCATACACTTTCACGGCTGAATGTCGGCTGTTGCAGCGTGCTGAAGGATCGTCGCGGCAGAGCAGACGCGATTTGTATTTTTTACAAGGATCGAGGGTAGCTTCATATGGTGGAAGTCAGTGCAAAAGATGTCATGACACTCCGTGGGCGGACCAGCGCAGGCATCATGGATGCAAAAAAGGCGCTCCAGGAAGCCGGCGGCGATATGGATCAGGCCGCTGAGCTGCTTCGCAAATGGGGAGCCGGGCGAGCGGATGCGAAAATGGCTAACGAAATGAAGGAAGGGCTGATCGGCGGCAAGGTGAGCCCGGACGGCAAGCTGGGCGTGATTTTACGTCTTGGTTGCCAGACGGATTTTGTCGCCCGCAATGAGGCGTTTGTAAAACTCCTGGCGGATCTGGTCAAGCTGGCATTTGAAAATCCAGTGACGACGGCTGCCGATTTGAATCAACTGCCTTGGGTGGATGGTTCCGGCCGATCGGTCGAGACCGTCATCAAAGAACTCGTCGGCGGAAGCATCAAGGAAAACATGGCGGTAACCGGGCTTTCCCGCTGCTCCGCCCCCCATGGGGCCGTCGGCATGTACATCCACCACAACGCCAAAGTTGGCGCTCTGGTGCAGATTGATGGCAGCAGCGATCCGAAAGTTGCGGCCGTGGCTCAGGAAATTGCGATGCATGTGACCGCGGGAGTGCCGATGGTACCGGCGGCGATTAGCCGTGAGCAGGTCGATCCGGCGCGTATTGAAAGCGAAAAAGCCGAGACACTTGAAGCCCACAAAGGCAAACCACCTCAGGTCCTGGAGAAGATCATTCACAGCAAGCTGGAAAAGTTTTACGGCGAACATGTGCTGCTTGAACAGCCATTCGTCAAGGATGATAAGAAGCAGATTCGCGAGCTGCTTTCGCAGGTGGGCTCATCCGTCGGCGCCCAACTGACGCTTAAAACATTCAGCCGATTCAAGGTTGGCGAAGCGTGAGGCGAACTGGATCGGCGAAGTCGGCGATGTGAATCTGGTTTACGGAGTGCACCCATGAGCCAATGTCGGTACAGGCGGATTCTGCTGAAGATATCCGGCGAGGGCTTGTGCAAATCAGATGGGCAGGGGCTCGATCCGGAGGAACTCTCAGTCGTCGCCCAGCAGATCGGTGAAGTGGCGCAGGCCGGGGTTCAGGTGGCGGTGGTGGTCGGCGGCGGCAATTTCATCCGCGGCGGCGCGCTGGCGGAGCATTCCCCCCTGCAACGTTCGACGGCGGACTATATGGGCATGCTGGCAACCGTCATCAACGCCGTGGCCCTGCAGGACACGTTGGAACATCTTGGCCAGCCGACACGGGTCGCCAGTGCACTCAATGTCATGCAGGTCTGCGAGCCGTTCATACGCCGCAAGGTTCTCCGCCATCTCGAAAAAGGGCGTGTGGTGGTTCTGGCGGCGGGAACGGGCAATCCATTTTTCACCACCGATACGTGCGCTGCGCTGCGTGCAACCGAACTGGGGGCCGAGGTACTGCTTAAGGCCACTAAAGTCGACGGCGTATACGACAGCGATCCGAAGAAGAATGCTGCCGCTGTCCGCATCCCGCATCTTACCTATCGCCGGGTGCTTACGGATAATCTCAAGGTCATGGACATGACCGCGATATCGATGGCGATGGAAAGTAACATCCCCATTATTGTTTTCAATATGAAGAAGCGCGGCAACATCATGCGTGTGGTGCGTGGAGAGCCCATCGGCACCGTGATCAGCGGCGAGGTGCCCGCGGCAGCGGCGGTGTAACGGAAATAACGGCAGGGTTAACCCAACCCACGTGAGAGGAAATGTCATGCCAATTGATGAAATATTATTCACCACCGAAGAACACATGGAAAAGGCCCTGGAGCATCTGCGACATGAGTTGCGGGGACTGCGCACCGGGCGGGCCAGCACATCGCTGGTGGAATTCATCAAGGTGGATTATTACGGGGCGATGAGCGATCTGCGATCGCTGGCCTCACTCACCACGCCCGACGCAACCAGCATTCTGATCAAGCCGTTTGATCCGGGAAGCATGAAGGAAATCCTTAAGGCTCTGGATGCAGCCAAACTCGGCATCAGTCCGCAGAATGACGGTAAGCAGATACGGCTCGTCCTGCCGCCGCTTTCCGGCGAGCGCCGGCAGCAACTGGTCACCAAAGCCAAGGAGGCGGCGGAACATTGCCGCGTTTCGCTGCGGAATAATCGCCGCGATGCCAATAAGCAGGTTGATAACGAGGCGAAGGATGGCGGATTTTCTGAAGATCAGGCCAAGTCCGCCAAAGAAGAAATTCAGGAACTCCTGAAAAAATATGAGGCCAAGGTCGATGAAATTCTCGCCGCCAAGCAAAAGGAGATTACAGAAGTTTAAATTGCTTCAATCTGTCTCGCATTTACTTTTTCCATCACTAAAAAAAGATGGCGGTTTATTACCGCCATCCGAGTATCCTATCTATATGGATCAATCCCCCGCCCCGATTTTGATCGCGTGATTACTGCCAGAAATCCAGTGTGTAGTTGTAAAGCCGACAGCGCATCTGGCTGGCGTTTTTCCAGACGACGTGGCCGTCGTTGTAAAGCACATTTCCACCGTTCACATCATGATCACCGCCGTTGAAATGGTTGGAGAATCCCTGCCAAAGGCCGTTGGTGGAAGTTGAAATATCCGACGCGAGAATCGTGTTATCTCCCGATGTCGCCGATTGCGCGAACCCATTGGGTACCGATGCGAAAGCGAGTTGACTTTGAAGAGTCGCCGGATTGATAACGGTACCCCCCAAATCTGGATTGACGGTATTCCCACTCTGCATGCCCACCTGCAGGTGATAATAATAGCAATAACCAAGATAAACAGTCCCAAAATTTGCCGGACCGTTCGGCTCTCCCAGATTGCCGATGTAAAGCTGCGGTGCGCCGGTCGGCGTAAAATAGCTCCCTTCGGGGCAATAAAACAAGGTAGGATTGGTGATCGTCTTGGTGGTGTAGAGGAGACCAAGCCCCCACGGTATGTAGGTGGCAGTCGAATTTCCCGCCGGTGGATTGGCGTTGACCCATCCAGCCATATTCCCGAAGGGCCAATTACCATAAGCAAGGGGAGTCTGCGAGGCGCCCGATGGTTCGGTGCCACGGTAGGTATCGGCATAAACTCGGCAAGCCTGCCCGAGTGAGCGGAGATTCGAAGCACAGACAATTCTCAGCGCCTCATGGCGGGCTTTGACAAGGGACGGAAGCAGAATGGATATCAACAGGGCGATGATCGAAATCACCACCAGCAGCTCCACCAGCGTGAAGCCATCCTGACTGGAACTACGTGCTCGTATACCCCGTAAGGGAAATGCTGAGGCCATGGCCACGGTTTTCGAACTTTCGCCTGACATCTGACCTACTCCTTATAAAATGGCGCCTCAAATTGGAACTCTCACCCGGAGTCCACTGGGAATCGCCTGTTGGCAAAGACTCTGTTATTGCACGACTATTTCCAGATCACAATCAATTGGATTTGGCACCTATTAACTATTCATACCTTTTCAGATATTCCAGTATGCCAATCTATTGAAATTGTAGTCCGCCACGCAGTATGTTCAAAGCTCAAATTGCGATAAATAATAGTCCATTTTGCGCATACGACACTTTGTAAGGCTAACTGTGATGGAGGAATCAATTCAATTTCAAAAGGGGATCACGAACTTCTCCGAAAATCTCGCCTGCCGTCGGATGGCAACGGAATTGCTGATGAAGTTATGGCGTGTGAACAGGGGGGGGCGGAGTAAAATAAGCCCCCTCGCAGCTTTGCCAGGTTCACCGCTGATCCGTCAACAGACCGACATGGAAAATGGGGCTGATTCAGTCCAAAATTGCGGAGCGTATGCAGGATACCGACGACCTCGTCCAATCTGAAAGCAAAAAAAAGCC
>JBMFVY010000065.1:0-16975 GCA_049965755.1 Phycisphaerae bacterium
TACACATAAATGCGAAAAAACACATTTAACAAATTGTAATACAACGACTTACGTCAAATATGCTGCTGGAACATCCGTTGCGGGTTTTGACCGTCTATTTGCCAAATGGCGGCTCCCCTCGCAAGCGAACACGCTTGTCGTCTCCGGTTCAACCGCTCATGCAACCATGTTTTTCGGCTATAAGGCTCACCTCAGGGACGCCGGGCGAACCGGCACCATTATGCTATCATTGCTGTCAGGTTGAGATTGTCCTCAGGCGAGATATACCCATGCGACACATACCCAAGATGCGCCTCCGAAAAATATCGGCAATCATGCTGCTTATGGCCATCGGTACGATTGTTTCGCCGGCCTTGTCGGCGGAGAAACCGGCAGCAAAAAAGGCGCCCTTCCCGAAATGGCTGATTGGGCACTCGCCGAAAAAGGGGATCGCCCTGGGAGGCGGGGTCGGCGGGCGGTCCTGGCTGCAAACCATTAAGCTGCTGCACGCCCGCTGGGTTTACACCTGGACCTGTCGGCCGAAAGCGCCGCTGCCGCAGCACGTGCGCTTTATTCCCATGGTCTGGGGCCACCCGTGGAGCATTCCGGGTGACATTACCTGGCTCAAGCGCGTCCACCACCAGCGGGGCTTTAAATACCTCCTCACGTTCAATGAGCCCGACAACAAAACGCAATCCAATATGTCGGTACGCAGTGCACTGAAACTCTGGCCGCAGTTGGAGTCCACCGGCATGGTGCTCGGAAGCCCTGCATGCGTACATCCGGATTCTCCGTGGATGTTGCGGTTCATGCGCGAGGCGGCCCAATTGCATGACCGGGTGAATTTCGTCTGCGTGCACTGGTATGGCCCGCCGAGTCCGGCGGAATTTCTGCAGGTGATCGAACGGACCTGGATGCTCTACCACCGCCCCATCTGGATTACGGAATTTGCGCCAGCCGATTGGAGTGCCGGCCCCGGACATCCCAACCGCTACAGTCAATTGATGGTTGCACGCTTCGTGCGGGTGGTGTTACCAATGCTCAATCGCCTGCGTTTTGTACAGTTCTATTCATGGTACCCATATGGCGGTGTATCGCGGTTCAACCCATTGGGCTGTTCCGGCCTTTTTGATAAAAAAGGAAACCTGACATTGGTGGGACGGGTGTATGCCGCCGGGTAAATTGGCCGGCATAACCAGCCCTCCGAAAATGCCTGCCACGCGACACCTGCGATGAATAAGTGCCCCCCGCCAACTTCAACAGCGCGGTGCGGTAAACGAATGATCACAGCCGCCCCGCCGGAGTCAGCACGAATTCTTTAATACTCACGGCATAGATACCCTTGGCCTTGTAGCCGCTCATCCTGCCGCGCTCGAACGTCAGCGTGTTGGCGCCGCGTTTGAGCATGACCGTTACCGGTTTGGTCACCGCCCAATTGCCGTTGGTCCACGGTACATGGATAACAACCGGGTCGGCACCGTGATTGACGGAGAGATTCAACAGCTGTTCCGGTTTGATCGAGACATACTTCATTGTCAATCGATAATTGCCGCCCCGCGGCACATTTACAGCGTATTGAAACGGATTACGCCTCTTGTATGCAGGCTGGGCGCACTGGTAATAAATCTGCATTCCACCCGAGAAACTCTTCATCGGAACGACTCCAGCGACCCGCTGATGCGGCTTGAGATAAGCCACCGCGGGAACGGTGATAACGCCATTCGAACTGACCGAAATTCGCATCGCGGACATGGGAACACGGGTGCTTTCCAACTTCTGTGCGAGCGTTGGACCATTGAGTCGGGCCAGTTCGGCGTCACTCGGAGTGACATACGTAGGTTTGCCCGATGCCAAAATCGCACGTTCTTCGCTGTCGGCAATGGCGTACCAGAAACCGCCGGTGCCGAACTTACGCAGATTTTCCTTTGTCTCACCCAATGTTGCACCGATCCACTGTGCCCGCAGCACGCATGGAAATTTTTCCGGATACCGCCGGGCCTGAGATTCCTGATAGAAATTCAGACCGTTATGGTGGTCCCACCACACCCACTCCCACCCCGCAGCAAACTGGGTAATCCATTGTTTGCGGGTCCAGATGCTCAGTGCCGCGTGACCACGCTGTTTCACGCCCCACGTCGGGATACCGAATCCACGTTCGGCCATGCGGGCGATCCAGGCCCGGGCGCCGCATTCGCCGCCGCCGGCAATGAGCTGTGAGGGCTTGTTGCCCGGCACACAGCCGTAATGCATGTCGTTGTATCCGACATCCGTATGGACAATATTCAAATAATGGCCGCTCATGACATAGCCGGGTTCATAGTTCATCAGCATGTGGCGGAACCACGAAATGTCCTTGTTTGAGTAGGAATCGTTCACGACATATTTCAACTGCCATGTCGTAAATGTGGGAAATGCCGGATTGAGCTCACCCTTCAAATAAGCCCGCTGGAGGTTGAAGTAGCGGCGCACCGGATTGAATGACGTTTGCGCCCGCGCCGGTTTTTGAACCAGCGCCATCGCCACCGCCATCCGCTGAAGCACTCCGTGATGCGACTGCGGACTGATGCGTTCAATGGTATTGTAAATCTTCATCGCCAGGCCGTAGTTCCCGTTGAGCGGACCGCCCGCGTCCTGCATCTGCTTCATCAAGGCCTTATTGGCCAACAGAGAGTTGATGAGTTCCTCATTGGATTTCGACTTCTGGGCAAATGCCGCCAATCCGCGTGGCGTCGCATCTGCGATCACCGACGCCTCAACAAGTTGCTGATCATATTGATTGCTGGATAAAAAAGGATTCACCATAGAGAGAATCGGAGCCGCCGTCTGCTGGCACTCCGAAATCGCATTGACAAATGCATGATTGCTCATGATATATGGGCGTTGGGTACCGATTGCCCGATACTGCATCATAAAGGGGTGAACCATGCCCGGGTCAACATGTGGAACGGCACGGGATATTTCGTGACGGATATGATCTAAAACGGCTTGGTAGTGCGCCATAAGTTTTTTACCGGTTGCGGTAAGCACCACCTGCGGCTCAGGGTGGCGTCTTGCCATCGCCGAGGTTGATAGCGTTAATGACGCCGCCACCGCCAATGAGACAACTGCTGTCGTGAATCTGAACTTCATTTGCATATAATCCGATCTCCAGCCTGATATTCCGAGTATATCGCCATGATTCTGCATTGCAAAAGGGTGCATCGGTACTTTTTTGATCGTTGATCTTGCCGCAACTACCCGCGAATGCGAAATCACCCCGTAAAATGCCGCTGAGGATTTTTAGCCGCGCCCGCCCGATTTTACGATGATTTTCCGAATTTTTATTCGGCCCGGAAGAGCACCGATGACCCAGTGCGCCCGGCAGGAGTCGAACCTGCAACCTTCGGATTCGTAGTCCGACGCTCTATCCAATTGAGCTACGAGCGCATAGCGGCAGGAGTTTTTCCACACCGCAGAGCCGTCATTATGCGATGGACAGACGAAATTGCAACCGACACCGCGTGCCGCAGCGTAATCTATGAGCTCTTTTCGTAACTTGATCCATCGGTGAATGCCAGGCACGGCCTTGAGCCCTACGCCGCAGGCTTTTGGCGATTCAATAACGCTTCGACATCCGCCAGCGACTGCCGCACACCGTCCATATACGGGTAGATTGCCAGCGCTCGACAATAGGCGCAGCGGGCCGCCTCAAGGTTTCCCTGTTGAGTATGACAATGCCCCATCCCGGCCAGCGCACCAAAATGGCACGGCATGACCGCAGCGACACGCAGACAATCTTCAATCGCCGGCGCGAATCGGCCGGAAAGATAATACGCGATGGCACGCTGGTTAAGCGCTTCGGCAAAGGTCGGGTCGGCATCATAGGCCAGTGAAAATTGCGCGATGGCTGTGAGGTAATTTTCATGCTCCATATGCTTGGAACCGCATTTGAGATGACAAAGCGCCTGCGGCGATCCGCTGCGAAACCAGATACTCCAGAGAGCGTTTTCCGCCCGCCGATGAATTTCAGGCCGTGGCTTTCGCAGCAGCGGTTCGAGTTTTGGAATGGCGGATTTATCCCCCCACAGCGCCAGCGTATCAATCGCCAGAGCGGCAATTTCAGGATTGCGCGACGTTGCAAACACGCACAGTTCCGAAATCGCCCAACGATCCGCCACAAGGCGCACCGCCGGCTCAAGTTGCCCTTGCCGCAACAGGGGCGAAAGCAACGTGAAAAACTCCATCTCTCCACCGCGATTCGAGTTGTTGGAGTCTGCTTCGCACCAACCCATGTTCAAACCTTACAACGCCCTGAAAAATGGATTCTTACACCTTACATCCACCCCTCATTTTAGGCCTGACAAATGGGGTGTGGCAAGAATTCACCTCCACTCAAAATTCCACCCGTTTGATTCAGCGCCCCGCGCCTACGACATATTATCGGCCGATCGCCGCACCGCAGCGACGCGGATCCAACGATTCATCCCTTGATACCCGTCGTGGCGATGCCGCGGATGAAGGTTTTCTGGGCGAGGAAGAAGATGATGATGATCGGAAGCACCACCAGAACGGTGGCCGCCATCAGCAGGGTGTGCGCCACGCCCCCATGTCGGGTTTGAAAGAATTGCAGGGCCAGCGCCAGCGTGTAGGTGCGCTGATGGGTGAGGTAAACCAACGGCCCGATGAAATTATTCCATGACGCAACAAACGAAAAAATCCCCACAACCAACAGCGCCGGGCGGGTCAGCGGCACCATGATGTACCACCAGACGCGAAACGGGCCGGCCCCATCGATAACTGCCGCCTCAGTGAGTTCATTGGGTATCGTCAGGTAGAACTGCCGCAGCAGAAAAACGTAAAACGGCGGCGCCAGGAACGTCGGCAGCCACAGCGGCAGATTGGTGCCGATCCATCCGAATTCGCGGTAGATCCGATACAGCGGAACCATCATGACCGAAAACGGCAGCATCATGGACCCCATGACGATCCAGAAGAGAACATTGCGGCCGTACCAGCGCAGTTTGGTGAGGGCGTAGGCCACCAGAGATGCGGAAAGCATGCTTCCGAGCGCGACCAGCAGGGCGATGATCAGCGTGTTGCGGGCGTAGAGCTGCATTCGAAAGAACGGGCTCGAGATCACCTTACGATAATTGGCCGGGTGCAGCGGATGGGGGATCATCAGCGTGCTCAGCGCCCGGGCGGGGCTGGAAGGCAACTGCGCCATGGCCTGATGCTCGGTTTTCAGGCTGGTATCCAGCATCCACAGGAGCGGAGCCAGATACATGACGGCAACGAGCACCAGAGCGATCTGCACCAGCAGCCGGCGGATGAAGAGTTCTCTCGTGCTCTGAGCGGAGGGCTTCATCGGTAGTGCACCCATTTTTTCGACGACCGGAACGCAATGACGGTGAGAATTAAAATAATAATAAGCTGCACCCATGCCATCGCACACGCCGCCCCCATGCGCAACTGCTGGAAACCGGCTTCAAAGAGATACATGCTGTAAAAAAGCGTCGCCCGTCCCGGCCCTCCCTGGGTCATGACGTACGGCAGATCAAATATCTGCCAACTTCCGATGATCCCGATCACCAGATTGAAGAAGATGACCGGTGAGAGCATAGGCAGCGTAACATGCCACAGCCGCCGCAGGCCGGTCGCCCCATCGAGTGCCGCCGATTCATAAAGTTCCTGCGGTATCTCATCGAGCCCGGCGAGAAAGATGATGACCGTCTGCCCCACACCCCAGAGGCTCAGGAGGATGATGGTGGCCATCGCCCATTTTCCGTCCTCCAGCCACAGCGGTGGTTTCAGGTGCCGCAGGCTATGAATGGTCGAGGGTGCGGCATGAAACAGAGGCGCAACGGCGGCGAGCATGGTACCGACCCAGTGGCACGGAAACTTAAGCAGAAAGTTGATCGGCCCGTGCACCGGACTGAGCATCCACCGCCAGATAACGGCCGTGGCGACCAGCGGCAGCAGGCTGGGAAGAAATACAATCGTCCGATACACGTTGCGGAGCCGGTTGGGAACATTCAGCAGCAGGGCCAGCAGGAGGCTCCACGCCAGAGACAGCGGCACCGACATGATCGAAAAGAAACACGTATTCAACAGCGACCGCATGAACGCGTGATCGGAAAGCAGACGGATGTAATTCTTCGGCCCCACCCAGATCGGCGGCGTGAGCATCGTGTAATGACAGAAGCTGTAGTAAAAACTCAAGCCCAGCGGAACCATCAGCAGCACCGCCACGCCGATGATAAACGGCATGGCAAACAGCATCCCGATGAGTTGATCCCGCCATGTAACCCGCCCGTACGCCGACAACCCGAAACTCCTGGGTGAAAATAACCCGTGCATTGACCCCTGACCGGTGCATGATATTCATTCCTTCGCCCGGATGCCAGCCGCTCCGGGGGTCAGCGATCGGACTGCTTTTGGGCCCGGGTGTTCAATTCGTGCTCCTCCCGCTGCCAGCGATCCACCAGATGCTGGGCGTGGCGAAACGTCGCCGTCACGCTTTGACCGTTCCAGACGCGGGATGCCGAGAGAACCATCTCCGATATCACCCGCGACATGATCGGGCTGGCGGGGTTGGTTTGAATTCCCGGCGACGTCATCTCCTTCTGAAATTCATGGATAAATGGATTTTTATTCTTTTTGAAAAACTCCGGGCTTACCTGCAGATAGGGGCTGGCCTTGAATTGCTTTTCGTTCAAAAATTCAATATTTTTCCGCCGGATAAAGAACGCCAGCACCTTCATCGCCGCCCTGACATGCCGCGCCGCACGCGGTATGCCCCACATGTCGCAGTCGCCCCAATTGGCGCTGCGCGGCGATCCATGGGCCGCGGGAAACGGCGCAACACCATAATGACCGATGAGATTTTTGTTATACCGCTGAATGAACTGCACAAAATACGATCCCTGCATCTCCATGGCCACTTTCCCGTCCATGAACGGATTATTGGCCGACGCAAACTGTCCCAGTCCGCTCTCAAACAATTTAAGCCGGTTACGGCCCAGTTTTTTCGGCCAGCTCGCATACCACCGATAAGCCGCGATCGATTGCGAGGTATCAATATTGAAATGATGCGTTTTGGGGTTGTAAAGCTGATTGCCGAACCATATACCCCACTGACCGTTCCACCAGCCCGGTTCATTGGGGAGAAATCCCGCCTGTTTGATCCGCCCGTCCCTGCCGAAAACCGTCAGCCGCGCCGCCATCGCATCCAGTTGCCGGATCGTCCGCGGCGGCTTATTCGGATTGAGCCCGGCGCGGGCGAAGAGAATTTTATTCCAGAAGAGGGCATTGGTTTCGGGCGTGGCCGGAAGCGTGTACAGGATGCCATGCGGCGCACAGAGCCGCCAGATCCAACCGGGAAAATCCCGCCGATTCACCACATGTTCCCTGATCAGCGGGGTCAGCGGAACCAGGGCGTCGTTGGTCATGAATTGCCCCATCGGTTGCGACCAGAGGGCGACGATATCCGGCGGATCACCGCCCGCTATCGAGATCAGAGATTTGGTGATCGGATTGCTCATCTCCACCACATGAACATATATCTTCGACTGCGAATGATTGAACCGGTTGACCACATCTCCCATCGCCCGGGCTTCAAAACCTGTCCAACTCTCCCAGAAACTCACAACAATCCGCCCACGAATGTTGATCCCGTCCGCACGCCGGTAACTGTCCGGCCGCGGACCGAAAATAAGCAAATACACCGCCGGAAGGATAATCGCGGCAGCAGTGATACGACTTACCCATTTGCCGATATGACCCGCCATCGCCAACCTGAATCTTCTTATGCGTTCAAGAAACCTGCCCAACCGGGGCAGTCCTGCCGATCGTTCATAGCCCGTATTTTAACAGATATCGCATCGATTCGACATGCATCCGCAGATTCCCCCGGCATGACGGGCGTGGCAATTTTCCGGGCAGCCTAAAAAGATTTGCACAACGTGCTATATGGCCCAATTGTGGCCATGGCAAGGCTGTTTCCTGAACAAGAGCGGGTGAGGACACCCGCGCCCCCAGCGGTGCCCGGAAAAATTGCTACACCCCGGCATGACATGGAATTCCGCCCGTTCGGCCGCCCGCCGTCAAACTGCCGAAGAAACTCCGTATTTCTGCACAAAAATCGACACCGAAGCACTCAAATCAACTGTCATTTCCACCCGCGGACGCTAAATTTCAAAATTCTCTTCCAAATACCCCTTCACCGACGTATACTTTCATGTAGTTGAATGGTCGTGGCGGTTTAATGATCGGTCAAGACAGCCGCCGCTCTACTATTGCGAGGTTCGAAACGTGCTGAATCTTCATCCTTACATCCTGGGACTTTTTAATAATTTTTTTGACAGCCCGATGGATATCGCGGTCATCGCCATCATTGCCCTGCTATTGTTCGGCAAGCGACTGCCTGACCTCGCGAAAAGCCTCGGCAAGTCGATTGTAGAATTCAAGAAAGGGCTCAGCCAGACGACGGAAGAAATCAAAAAGTCGACAACCATGGATGCACCGCCGGATACCCCGGAAATCCCCCCCGCCAAACCGACGTCATCCATCAACGCAGGAATGCCGCAGTCCAACCCCCGTCAGATTAGACAGGTCACCAGCGTTTCTGAAGAGCCCTGATAAGCTGAAATAGCCCCGATTCTTTCTCGCTGAGAGCGGTTTTCCGTCGGCAACCGGCGGCTTCATGGCGGTACCTGAAGTTTCATGCCATCGTAAAGTACACGCACATGCGGCGGCAGCCGGGCTTCAATCTCGGCGTGCGGAAGATCATGCGTCAGATGAGTAAAGTATGCCCGCCGAGGACGCAGATCGGCGATGATTTCCAGAGCCTGATCAAAACTTAAATGCGTGGGATGCGGTGTGGGGCGAAGACCGTCGATAATCAGCACATCTAAAGAGGCGAGCTTTTTACGCTCCTCCGCTGGAATGCCCGAGCAATCCGTGCAGTATGCAAAATCGCCAACCCGAAATCCAAGGACCTGCACGTTGCCGTGCGGAAGGTGGATCGGCGTCCACACCCTGCCGAAGAGTTCGAAGGTGCCCGTAATTTCCTGCAGCATAATCTGCGGGCGGTAGACCAGCGGATCGGCCGCTGCCTGATCAATGGCGTATGGAAACGCCTGCCGAATGATGGTAAGCGTGCTTGCGCCAGCCAGAATCGGCATGCCGCTGCCGGAGAGGGTATTGTAACGGCGTACATCATCAAGACCGAAGATGTGGTCGGCGTGACCGTGCGTCAACACCACGGCATCAACCATATCGATACCGTTGGCGATGACCGCAAGGCGCAGTTCCGGTGGCGTATCAATAAGGACTCGTTTCCCGCCGTACCCCACCACCACACTGCAGCGATTGCGTTTATCGCGAGGATCGGCGCTGGTGCAGACGCGGCAATGGCAGCCGATCATCGGCACACCGGCGGAAGTACCGGACCCTAATACCACAACCTCGATGGAATCGGATTTATTCATGGCGACAACTTAGGGGCCCGCGTGTTTCTCCGCAAGCGCCGGCGGGGAGTGATTCCGTTTTTGCGCAACGGCATGCCGCAATACCGCCCGACGCGCCGTGCCGCAGGCGGCGTCGATCCGTGCGGTATGCTCAATCCGCCAAAAGGTCGCCGATGCCGAAAAAGTCAGTCCCATTTGGCATGGCAAGGCAGTCATCCATGGGGAACGACCTTGCGTCATTTTGCACCCCAAATTCGAAGCAAAAATATGGAAATGCAGATTATAAATTATTATAATATAGAGCGATATGAATAGAAAAATGGTGTTGTAAAGCGGACGTTGCGTGTTATACTTGAGTTGGCGGATGGATGATCGGCGAAAGCCAATCCCAACTCTCGATGAGCGTTTTTAACCGCGGGCGGCGACATCTGAGAGAGCAAACCTTGGGCCCGTGGTTAGGCATGCAGTGAAGATTCCCCCGATTGCCGGTGCAGCTCTGGCGCTTCACCGTGATACTGGGATGGGCTTTAAAAGGTGGTGCAGCATGGCGTTGATGAAAGAGGCCCGAAAAATTGGTTTTACACTCATTGAGATGATCGTGGTCATCTCAATCATCGCTCTGCTCATTGCCCTGCTGATTCCCGCACTCGCAACAGCCCGGCAGGATGCCATCGGCGTTGAGTGTGAATCCAATCTCCAATCCATCGGCCAGATGGTTCTCGGTTATGCGAGCGCCAATGAGGGTTTCCTCCCATCTAATACGAAGTACACTACGCAAAATCCCCGGGGATTCGAATATTCATGGAACGACCAACTCTTCAACTGGGCCTACCACCTGCCCCCGGACAATGTGGCGTATACCACCTATGAAATGAGCCTCAAAACTCCACCACCCACCTACGACGGATACACCTATCAGGCGCTGCAGCAAAAATGTTATTCCCTGTTTGTCTGTCCGGGATCCTTAATCCCGCAACCCCCCGACTGCTGGAACTATAACCATTACATTTCACCCGTCACCTATTCCGCGAACCCGAACGTTTTCGTCTGGCAACAGACTTATAACTGGAATTTTCTGGCCCATCCGCAAGGCGGGCTACCCAAGCCGGTGCTGAACGCGCCGAAAATGCTCAACTCCATTAATAATCCGGCACAGATCGTGGGTGTCGGCGACTCGGATCAAGGGTGGGACTACTACAGCACCAACCTGACTGAGGCCGACTACTCTTTCTGCGCCTTTGACTGGACGGGATACAACTACCCATCCCCCACCAACACGCTCAACACCATCATCCCGCCAAGTTTCAATGAACCTATCGCCCCTCCGTCATCGTCTTCGAGATATGGCGGCACGGGGCTGAGTTACCGTCATGACACCTCATCTCCCAGCAATGTTTCCCCCACAGGATCGGCCAATGCCATGTTCATGGATGGGCATGCTGCCCCGATCAAAGCCGGTACGCTCCGCGTTCTTAACGTCGCAACTGGATTCTAACCCCCGAACTGTTTCGCCGGCCCGGCTTGCACTTCAATCATAACGGGCGCCGCGAAGGAGCCGAGAGCCCGTCCGGTAATGTGATTTTCGACCGCTTCACCGAGCTATAAAAGCGACGGCTTCGCCACTTTGTCTCGCACCCCCGGATACCTCTCCAGAAATTTTTACAGAATTTTTGCTTGCAATCGTTTTTCTGCCTGATATACTGATATCGTCACGAAGGATTCTCAACTCAGAATCGATGCTTTTCGTGACAGGCGCGAGTTAGTAGTTGCATGGAATGCCCGATAGTTTCACGGATGTGAACTAAACAGGCGGTTACCCGTCGGCATTCGCCATGGTGTGTTTCAATGTGCCCTCTGTTTGAAGGAGTGTTACATATGTACGGCGTCCATCTTCCTCATCGATCAAAATTTGCACCAACGTTTATTCGGCACAATCGTGCGACCGGGTTTAACCGTTCCGGCTTCACGCTGGTGGAACTGCTGGTGGTGATTTCCATCATCGCACTCCTGATATCGATCCTGCTTCCATCCCTTGTCAAAGCCCGACACGACGCATTGCGAATTGTCTGTGCATCCAATCTTCGCACGCTGGGCCAAGCCTGTCGCGTGTACGCCGACTCCTACCGCGGGACCATGCCGACGGGTTCAGCTCAATCCGCGCCGAACTACGATGGGGGTGGAAGGGGTAACTGGCCGTTCGGGGGTTTGAATGGCTGGCCTAATCCGAACGGCGTGGGAGCGAACCAGTACACCCCTTGGGGGCTGGGCCTCCTCTACTCCACCAAAATGATCACCAATGGCACCATCTTTTATTGCCCGGAGGGGACCGGCTTCACTCCCGCGGCCAGCCCGCAATACTACATTGGTAACCTCGGCCAGCCGGGCGGGCCCCCGAATTACGCTAACGTTTTCCTCGGCTATTGCTACTACTATGGACTGTCAGAGGGTTCGAACAATGGGAATGGGACATTTAACCCCCTGCTCGGGACCACTGAGATAAACCCCACCACCTTGCAGCCTGAATTGAGCTTTGCCTCCGTGCCCAATGGATTTGCGCAGTCCGAGACATCCGGGGACAACACGATTTTGGCCTCTGACATTACGGTCTCCCGCGGCGAGACATGGTACACCTTCTCCAACCATTTCAACGGCGGTAATCACGATGTCACCGGCGGCAATGTCTTGTACAACGATGGGCATGTTGTCTGGAAGAACGCATCGCAGATGCAATGCCGCCTATTAACCGCCTACATCTATTTCTGGCAGTAACACGCCATCGGGAATCGTTCTTCGGTCAGCACGACCGGCATATCGCCAGCAGCACGTCCGAGCAGCCCGCCGCGCCGGGCCCGACCTCCGCGACTCAGGGTTGTGGAACATCGGTTGCAAACGGCATCGCCGGCAACCCCGCCGAGTTTTCCAAATTGGACTTTCCGATGCGATCGTTCCACCCATATCGCACGGCCACTGGATGCCGAACCGAAGGAGCCGTCACCACCACGGTGTTACCCACAATCCGGGCGTCGGCTTTTACAAAGTGATGATTGGCCCCCGCGATGGCAAACCAGACCAGCGGCTTTCCGTTGCGCGATTTTAATCCGCCGTCAATATCCTTAAAGTGAATAATCGCCTCGTGGCCACGGATGGTCATCCTCTTATACATCGGCCCCTCATAAACGATCCCTTTGACGCCGTAGTTTTTGCTCAACGCCAGCAGACTCAGGCGGTAGCCGACATCTTTTTTGTCAAAGGGGTGGATGTTACTGAGCATCCCGATATCCATGGTGCCGATGATTCCGCAATCGGGCACGGTGGCGGCGACATCTTCTTCCGGCTGCCAGACCAGCGAAGCTTCGCGGTCCCACGGGCGGCCGTAACAGCCGCAGGGGCAGATCTGAACAAGATCAAAGGGGAGATTCGGCCGATGCCAGAGTTTGCGCCAATATTGAATCATGGCGGTGAGTTCCCAGCGGTAATACGGAAGGCCCGGAAAGACGTCATTTTCCCCCTGATACCACACGACGCCCTTGATGGCATACGGGGCCAGCGGATGAATCATGGTATTAAAAAGACAGGCCGGGCGCGTCGGCCAGTTCGGGCTCGTGATCGGATTGCGGGCCGCGGGAGGAGGTGGGGGCATGACCTGACCGGCCGCCTTGGCGGCTTGTGCGGCTTTGATCCATTTTCGCACCTGAACCATGTACCGGCTGTAAACCGAATTGATCACGGTTTTCGGGTTGGTAAACAGCGGCCAATAATATTTCAGCTTCGGAGTGCTGAAAAACGCCTGCTTCGGCATCCAGACGCTGATCGTCGTGCCGCCCCAATCCGACTGAATAATACCGATCGGGACGTGCAGCTTGCGGGTCAGATCGCGGGCAAAATAATACCCCACGGCCGTCCAATTCCACGCCACGCTGGGCCGACACACGCTCCAGGGTGCACAACTGGCTTTGGCCTCCGGATATCCCGCGACGCTGCGGTTGACCAAAAGCAGGCGGATGGTGGGATGATTCGCCCGTTTGATTTCCTCGGCCGAATGACCGCCCCGCGTCCACCCTTTCAGGTTGTAGGCCATATTGGATTGACCTGAACACAACCACACATCCCCCACCAGCACGTCACTCAAATGCTCAACTCGCGAGCCGACAACCGTCATCGTGCGGGGATTGGAACTCGCATGCATCGGCTTGAGCCGCACGATCCAGTGCCCATCGGCCCCAGCCGTTGTCGTAAGCGTCTGCCCGGCAAATGAAACCTTAATCTTCTGCCCCGGCTTATCCCACCCCCACACCGGGACGGGCATGTCGCGCTGCAGCACCATGTTGGAACTGAACATTTCGCTGATGATCGGCGGCAGGCGGCGCGGCCGACCATAAGCCGTGTTGGCCCGCACACCCAGCAGCAGCAACGCACACAGCAGGCCGCATCCGATGATGATTTTTCTCCGGTTCCCGAAGGGGTGACTCATGGCTGATCTCCAATATTTCGCCGTCTCGACACTTTCCCGCATAGTACCGAACCGCCCGGGGAATAACAAGTCATTCTTACGATAATCGGATTGGCGTTTCGCATTCCCCGCCGCGCCACATCCGGAGGCGGTTTGCTGAGGTTGGAGGATTCGCGGGACGAACCCTAATCTTTTCGGCGGACATCAATCAGAAACGCAAACGCCAGCCCCGCCAATGCGATCACCACCAGGGGAATCCGCAGCGGTCCGTACAGCCCCAGGTTTTCATACCACGGGAGCGGCGGGATCGGGAGAGGTTTGACCGGTTTGAGTGCACGGGCAATAAGACTTTGCACATCGCGCGGAGCGGTGAACCCCTTGAGGGGCAAGACCTCTTCTCCGGGCGTAACAATATCCATCTGGCGATTGGCGAGCCGCTGCATCATGCGCCGATCATGTTCGGTCAGGACGATGAAACGCTTCTGAATGGAGATTTTTTCCTTCATGAGTGCCAACGTGGCCCGCAGCGAATGCTCCTGGAGTCGCGCCCGGCGCAAGGAGTCTGCGGCGGGTGAAATGACCACCAGCGCAATAATCGCGAGAGAAATAAAAAGCACAATCCAACTGATCAGGCCGGCCCCGAAGATGACCGGCAGGGCGACCAGGCGGGGTATCATTTTGGTTTGACGCATCCGGCGCCATCCTTTGCGCTATGCCAAAACCGAATTGTTACGCACAAACGGTTTTCTGGCAAGTGCAAGCCACACTGCGCGAGCCAAATAAACGATATCGCGCGCGAGATATGATAAACTCCTTTACACCGCAGAGGACGCGATGGTACGCAAAGGCTCCGGCACGGAATCCACTCGCTCCGTCGAAGCGTCTCCGCGCGAGCCAAATAAACGATATCGCGCGCGGAGGCGCGGAGAACCCCGAGGAAATAGCGTATCATGGTGGCGCATGATGCCATCTGCTTTTTTAGCACGCTGAGAATGAAAGGCGCTAAGATTTCAGCAGTAAATCCGTGCGCTTTACTTGATCGTCTCCGCGAGCTCCGCGCCTCCGCGCGAGATATGATAAACTCCTTTACACCGCAGAGGCGACCGGTGGATAAATCCACCGGCTAACATCTGCGAAGATCACGGCCCACCTCTGCGTCCCTTCGTTTCCTCTGCGGTTAAAGTGATTGGTTCTCCGCGGTTAATAGAGTTGTAATCGCCGGCCATCGCGGTGATGAATTCAGCGGCGGGCATTCCATTTCTGCCTCCGCCGCTCGCACCCGCAGCGGCCCGGCGCCGCCAGCCACCGCCCGCGGGAAATACCCCGCAGCACCGCAGCGACCGGCCCGGCCGCCAGATGCACCCAATCCCCCAGCCCGCGTGGCACCCCGCGGTAATCGCGGCAGATGCGGCAGGTGCCGTGGCTCGGCCGCCCACCATAGCGGCCCAAACTGCAGCATCCTCCGTGCGTCATGCCGCAATCGCGCCAATAAATACATTTCCTTTTCATCAGCTGATCTCAATGTTGGCGTGCGTATCGCACCCGCCGGTGCGCTGATACGTGCCGGTAAACGATCCGCCCGATTGCTGCCCCTGCCAGATGATTTCGCCGCCCGCCCCGTTCTGACAGGTGATCTGCAGAGTGAAGACGCCGGTCGTCGGGTTATAGGTAATCTGCGACGGCCCGGGCGGATCAAGCTGGCACATCCGTTTGCCGCTCATCTGGCAGTCGTAACAGTTCTGGCCGTTGTAAAGGGTGCCGTTGAAGCATTGATAGTTGGAATATCCGCACGGGGTGGTATTGACGAGCAGAAACGTGCCGTCCCACACGCAGTCCGAGGCGAGGGCATCGGTGCAATCGGTGCACGGCGTAAAGAAGCCGTCAAAATAGCCGGTAATCGCCAGACTGGTGGCGGGGTTGGTGCACGGGTCGGCGGGTGGGGAACTGCTGCAGCAGCAGGGTGCAGCGGCGGCGGAAAGTATCACCGCCCCTGCGCTCGAGAGCCGCGTATTGCCATCGGATCCGATCTGCCGGTACGGCCCGGAATTGGACATGCTCAGAATGCCCCTTTCTCTGGCATGGTGCTCAACTGCAGGCGGTGGTGGCGGGAACTTCGCCTGCGTCCCACAGCCGCCAGGTGCCGCCGGCATCTACAAAGGCGGTGCCGAACGCCGGCGACGCCGATTGGACAATCGTCGATCCGGCCGGGCGCGGGCGGGCGAGCGGGGTCTGCCGATTTAATATCTGGCTGCCGTCGAGCGACATGATGGTGTAGGTCCACGAGGCTGATGCGGTGGATGATCCATCGGCCCCGCCGTCCGTGAGAATCTGCACGGGCTGGATGACCGGGCCGGTATGGTGCACCATGACAATGGCGCGCGGGGTGGCCTCGGAAGTCATACCGGCCATGACGCCGCAATGCACCGATTGCAGGGGCAGCAGATGCCCGCCGCCGACTTCCGCCAGATTCACCAATAACGCATTATTATTCCCGGTGTCGGAAAGCCCCTCGGGCAGATTCAGATTCGCCCCGGCGGAGGATGTGCTGTTGCCGAAGAGCAGATGGGCCGCATATTTGCCCACCCCCGCTTCAAAGCTTTCAATCCGGGCGATGAGCACCCGCAGGCCGATTTCGGCCGCCCGGTGCATCGCGACCGCGCCGAAGCGGTCAAACGCAGCGGTTTGGATATCGCCGCCGCCGATGAGCGGCCCGGCCGCCGGCCATGCCCCGCGGGAATGGAGGAACGGATCCGCCAGTCGGGCCATGTCCACGGGGCGGATCGGCGGCAGGGCGTTATGCGCGGCCGGGGCAGCGAGGCCGTGCCATGGAGCGGCGGTGGGCGTGTCGGCTGCGGGTTCGGCTGCGGATATGCGGGCGTTGTTTGAATTCATCGAGAAAGTTCCGCATCAGGTGATAAATGGAAACGCGGTGGAAAAATCGGCCGCCGGGTACAGCTCAAAGCGGCCCCATCCGTTGCCCGACATCACCGACCCGTCGGTGACGATCGTGGCGGCAATATCCGGCGGGATGGTGTGATCCACATTCCGAAACACCACGTATTGATCCCACGTATTGGGGTTATACGCGAAGCGATATACG
>JBMFVY010000066.1:0-16921 GCA_049965755.1 Phycisphaerae bacterium
TGTTCATCTGATATTTCGTGTCGTCGTATCACCGGCGGTATCCTCCATGAAAACACTCGACGGCCATTCCATGGCCGCCATATCGAACTTCTATCGGCTAAACACGAAAAATTCCTAGAACAAATGTCAACACGGCCTAGTCCGGCCAGTCTATGGATGGAAGGCCTGATTATTCATGCTCGCTTCGCGTCCAAAGCCGATCAGCACGGCGTAAATGATATGTCATCAGTTCGTGATTACAGCGAGGCCATGTCAATCACAAATCGATAGCGTACATCACTTTTCACTACACGCTCATAGGCTTCATTGATTTGCTGAATCTTGATCAGTTCAATATCCGAAACGATTCCGTGATTTCCACAGAAATCCAACATTTCCTGCGTTTCCGCGATACCACCAATGCCCGAACCTGCAAGACGGTGCCTGCCCATAATCAGCGGGAACGCACCAACCGACATCGGGGCTGATGGAACGCCAACGATCACCATGGTCCCGTCCATACGAAGCAGTTCAAGGTAACGGTTGATATCGATATTTGCCGAAACTGTATTGATGACGAGATCAAAGTAATTTCGGCGGGACCTGAATGTACTCTCATCAGGGGTTGCCAGAAAATAATCAGCACCCAGTCGTCGGCCATCAGCCTGTTTTCTGAGTGACTGGCTGAAAACTGTCACCTCCGCGCCCAATGCGTGAGCAATTTTCACTCCCATATGCCCGAGTCCGCCCAATCCAATGATGCCCACATGCTTGCCCGGGCCTGCCTGCCAGTGTTTGAGAGGCGAATAGAGGGTAATTCCTGCGCAGAGTAGTGGGGCGGAGGCATCCATTGGGAGGGATTCGGGCAGTCTTAGGACGTAGTGTTCATCAACTACGATCGCCTTCGAGTAGCCGCCCATCGTGCGCTCACCGTCGTAGTGTTGACTGTTATACGTCTGAACCACTCCTTTTTCGCAAAATTGCTCAAAACCACACCGACAGCATTCGCATTGACGGCAGCTATCGACAAAGCACCCTACGCCGACGCGATCTCCAATTTTGTAACGCGTGACTTTGGTGCCGATCCTCGATACCACCCCGACAATCTCATGGCCGGGTACCATTGGGAAGACCGAGCCTCCCCATTCATCACGCACCTGATGGATATCAGAATGGCAGACGCCACAAAATTTAATATCAATGACGACATCATGATCTTGCGGATCACGTCGATCAAAATAAAACGGCTTGAGTTCAGCTTTGGCGGCCGCAGCCGAATAACCTCGGGTTGAAATCATCACGTACTCCTATTGCCTGTACACCGTTGTATAAGGCCAATACTGCATCTTTCGCAAGCGATGGTAGGCGACGATTTCTTGGGAAATCAAATTCATGGGGTTCCCTGCGGCGGTCGCCAAGGGGTCACTCAAAAGCGAGTATCATTCGAGCTACCCGCCGTTTGCCGACCTGTAGAATAGGCTTTTCTGCAAGCGTAATCTGCAGACGCGGGTCGGTTATCTTACATCCGGACAGAAGCACTGCGCCTCCTTCGACCAGCCGACGGGCTTCACTGGTCGAGGCCGCAAATCCTGCGCACTTGATAAGGTTTAATATTCCAATTCTGCCGTCCTGCAGCATATCTGAACCCACCTCAATGTCGTCAATGTGTTCCGGCAGCAGGCCGTCTGAAAACCGCCTCTTGAAATCTGCGACCGCTGCCGCCGCCGCTTCCGCGCTGTGATAGATGGTAACAATTTCCGTCGCGAGACGTTCTTTAGCGGCTCTCGGGTGTGTCCGATTACCGTCGCAAAGGATGGCAATGTCATCGGCGGGCAGGCTGGTGCAAAGTTCAAACCATTCGCGCATGAGTGAATCGGGAATACTCATCACCTTACCAAACTGTTCCTGCGGTGATTCGCTGATCCCAATGTAGTTGCCCAGAGACTTACTCATTTTGGCGGTGCCATCGGTGCCGTTGAGAATCGGCATAACCATGACGATCTGAGGCAACTGTCCCTGGGCGACCTGCAGATCTCGTCCGACGAGATTATTAAAAGTTTGATCGGTACCGCCAAGTTCAACATCGGCCTCAATGGCGGCGGAATCGGCCCCCTGCATCAGGGGATACATGAACTCATGAATGTAAATCGCTTCACCGGATTTGTATCGATCGGCAAATGTATCGCGCTCCAGCATGCGTGCCACGGTCATTTGCTGTGCAAGACGAAGGGCATCGGTAAAAGTCATTTTGGCCAGCCATTCGCTGTTATGCCGCACCTCCAGGCGCTCCGGACGGGTATCAAGGATTTTCCCCGCCTGCTGCAGGTATGTTGCGGCATTAGCTTCCACCTGTTCACGGCTGAGTGTCGGCCGCGTCTTTTTTTTGCCGGTCGGATCTCCGATCATCGCCGTGAAATCGCCGACAATCAATATGGCTTTATGGCCGAAATCCTGAAACTGCCGCAATTTTCGGAGCACCACCGCATGCCCCAGATGCAAATCGGGGGCCGTGGGATCCATTCCGAGTTTTACACGCAGGGGCCTGTTTTTTGCAGCGGCAATGTCGATGCGCTCGGCGAGTTCACTCTGGCTGTAAACACGGCTCGCCGCATTGCAAAGAGCTGTCGCCTGCTCTTGAGCGAGCGCAGATATTTTTATTTCGGACTTGGATGGTGAATTGTGATGAGTCATCAAATACAAACCTCAGTTATCTGAAATTGGATCGAGTTCAAACGGTGCCCTTATAAAGCCGAGTGCCAGATTACAAACAGCTTGTCGCAGTCAAATCCGCAGTTCCGTCTTCAGGGTATCATGGGTACTGGTTGGGCAGGTGCCCGGTCGGTTCTTGGTCAGAAGCGATTGGAGAGGATGCCCGATCGCCAGACGTGTGCCGGCTCGGAATCGCTCGGCGGTAACGAGCATCACTACCAGACCCACCACGGGCCACAGAACATATCGTGCCACAATCAGCGCCCGCTGACCCGCAGGAATACCGTGACCCGGCGCGGGCAGAAATGATAGGTCCAGGGTGCGAATAAGCTCATGCCAACCATAGAGTATCCCGGGGATGGGAAAGCCGGGTAGGACGTATTGCCACGGAATGACGATAAAAAGAAGCACCACTGACCAGAAGAAACTTCGCGTTACGTGTGCAATGCCCGGGGCTCCACTAACCAGCATGACAAGCAGCGTTACGAATATCAGTACGGCCTGCGATGCGGACGCCAGAACTCCAAGCAACTGGGTAACGGGTACGGCCAGGTAGTAGGCAATTTTCCATTGGCGACGAAGATTCAGCCGCCGACTTTGCCGCAAAATCGCCGACCATTTTCGTGGCATGTAGTTCTCCACGACCTGTCGACCGGGAGTCATCTGCCCCTCGTCGCCGACACGTGCAATTCGTACCCGGCCAGATGCGATGCGATGGACCTGTTTGCGGGTCAGGTGGCCCCGAGCGACAATTTGCGATCCGACGTAGGGTTGGGTGGTGAATCGCATCATGATAAATCCGAAAATCTGCAGCATGACACATACAAACAGGAGCACCCCCAGCATATTGCGTCCGGATCTCAGTGTCCTGAGCGCGACCCCATAATCACTGAATGGATGGACGGGGGCACTCATGTACGATTCCTTTCAAAAACCCTGCTTTTGCCCTTCATATCCTTCGCCTTCATAGCCTAAAAACTCCAGAAAGTATAACATGCTGTCACCATATTGGTCAGTTGGATGCATCGATTGAATGTGAATAGCTCGAAGATTGTCCCTGAAATCTTTCCGCCGCCTCACAAGATGGCACTCATTGGCGGTCATCTCCGTCGTCCTGAACGTCCGCGCTTTCGAATCTGCGGTACGCTGGCGGCTGCCGGCGGCATCATGGCGCAACAATTAAACCGTATCGGTGCGGAACCGGCGGACGATTCTCATGCCCAAACCGACATCGACATTCTGATCGATGGGGTGCAAAAGCCCGCCCAGGCGTATCATCTCGTCATTGATAGCCGGAGTATCCGCATTACAGCCGGCGACGGTGCCGGCGCGGCATATGCCCTTGGCACTCTGGCCCAGATATTCGACCAATTTCGTGATTTTATTCCCGCGCTCGACATCGAAGACCGGCCTGATCTGGAAAAGCGTGGATTCTATCTGGACGTGTCGCGGGGGAAAGTACCGAACCTCGAAAAGCTTACCAACATCGTGCAGATGCTGGCAGAATTGCGCTACAACGAATTTCAGTTATATATTGAAAATGTATTCGAATTTCCCGGGCATGATTTTTACTCCGACACAACTCCCCTTACGGCCAACGATATCCGCCAACTGGACCAGCTCTGCCATGAATGTGGAATTGAATTTGTTCCGTCGCTTACCAGTCTCGGACATTTCGATAAAATCCTCCGCCACCCACGTTACCGCGGATTGGCGGAAATTGAACCCGCCGAGCTTGCGTCGCTGGGCATCAAGCCCTGGTGCGATGCCCCGTGGACTTTATGCGTGAGCAACCCGGCGGCGGCGGATTTGATAAAAAATCTTTACGACGCATTTTTGCCGAATTTTTCAAGTCCGCATTTTAATATCTGCTGCGACGAATCATGGGACCTGGGCCTGGGGCGCAGTCGGACTTATGCACAGCAGGTTGGCGGTACCGGTGAGGTCTACCTCCGGTGGATCAACATGTGCGCGAAACTCTCCGCGGAGCATGGAAAAAAGATTGCGCTATGGGGCGATATTATCCTCAATCATCCGGACAAAATATCGTCGCTTCCTGCTGACGCGACGTTGCTGGAATGGGGGTATGAGGCAGATCATCCATTTGAACAGCACGGAGAACTCTTTGCGCAGTCAGGTCGAGCCTGGTACGTCTGCCCGGGTACCTCCTCCTGGCAGTCGCTCGGAGGACGACTGGACGTAGCGCTGGCCAATATCCGCGGTGCCGTTAGCGCCGGTTTGCACCACAGCGCGTCAGGAATGCTGCTGACCGACTGGGGCGACTACGGTCATCAGCAATGCTTCGCTATCAGCCTGATTCCGTTGATCGCGGGGGGGGGAATTTCCTGGAACTCCGCCGTGCGCGATGGTGCCATCTTTAATTTTGCAGCTCGTATGCTGGGCGAGCCGGTATTAGTCGATCACCTTAGACTCCTGGGCAGTATTCATAAGAGCATCGCCCTGCAGCGACCTCGTAATTCATCGTTGGAGTTTCATCTCTTTCGTGAGTCGCACATAGATTCTGCCCATCTCAAGATGTTCAATCCTGATGAGGGGTGTAGAACACTTGCCCTTCTCGATGACGCTGTCGAAATTACGGCGGGCGGTTCGCCACGCTTGCGCAATGAACACCTGCCTGACGGTGTGCTGCTGTCGCTGATGATGTCCGCCATCGCACTGAGACACGCGCTCCTGCGTCTTGGAAGGAAGGATAAGCGTAGAGCCGCCTTTCATTACCGGCAGATAAAAGATACGCAGGAGATGTACCGCGTTCACTGGCATCGTTGGAATAAGCCGTCGCGTTGGATTGATATTCAGCATTGGTTTGAGAGACTCGCGGCGCCGGTGTCGGCGAGTGATGCGGGATCCGCAGCAGAGTAAGACTTTCGGTTATATTATGGCCTCTGCGGGCCTTGCTCCCACCAAAGCAGGGCTTGGTTATTGTTTTGTATTGGAGATGGTATGTCCCTGTTGATAACCGGTTCAATCGGCATTGATAACGTAACAACCCCCTTCGGAGAGGTGAATGATGTCATCGGAGGATCGGCGGTCTACTTCAGCCGGGCGGCGGCCCATTTCAGCAAGGTGCGGCTTGTCGGCGTGGTGGGGGACGACTTTCCCCGTAAATTTGATCGGGTTTTCAAGCATAAAAATATCGATATCGCCGGCCTTGAACGCCGTGTTGGCAGCAAGACTTTTCGCTGGAGCGGTTCGTACGATCCCACCATGAATGAAGCGACCACGACGGCGGTCGATTTGAATGTCCTGGCGGAATCTGCACCGAAGATACCAAACCAATACGCTGACAGCCGGATTGTTTTTCTGGCGGCAACGCATCCGACATTGCAGATGGAACTGGTGGCACAGGTAAAAAACCCCTCGTTGGTAGTTGCAGATACGCGCGACTTATGGATACGACAATATCAAAAAGAGTTATTGGCCAGTCTGAAGAAAATTGACGGCTTGGTACTCAATGATTTGGAAGCCCGATTGCTCGTCAATACGGTCAACCTGGTTGACTGCTTGAATAAGATTCGCCGACTCCTGCGCCCATCGGGGCCGCGAATGGTGGTTCTGAAAAAGGGTGAACACGGTTGTCTGGCGGCGTATGGATCCCAGTTTTTTCCCATGCCCGCCTATCCTTCCGCCAAAGTGGTTGATCCGACGGGCGCCGGCGATAGCTTTGCCGGTGGGTTATTGGGCTATCTGGCCCGCAAGCCTCGATTTGGTGAGGCGGATTTCAAACGGGCCGTTCTGGCGGGAACCATCATGGCCAGTTTTACCATTGAGGGGTTTTCAACGGCGGGTCTTGATCGCGCGTCGACGACAAAGATCACCTCTCGAACCCGGGTCTTCGAGAGGATGCTTAAGATATGATGCCATCAGCGCCGTACGGCCTTCTTGAATGCATGCGAAAGATGTTTCAAGAGATATCCCAAGGCGTTAAACTCTCGGCCGTACATCATCACCGCCGGGCACGTTACCCGATGCGCCGTGAATGGATGTCCTGTTGGGCGGTACGAGTCGGGGATTTTCAAGGATGAAGGTCACGCTGCATTGGTATATCCTCCGCGAGTTGCTCCGGGTCTTTCTTTTGGTTTCCGTAGCACTGACAGTCATTCTGGCATTTGGGGGAACATTTCGCCCGCTGACCAAAGAAGGGTTGAATCTGTTTCAACTTCTCTGGGTGTTGCTGGATCTCATTCCAGCCATGCTTGCTTATTCAATACCCCTGTCGGCATTATTTGCGGCCGTTATCGTTTACTGGCGCCTGGCAACGGATAATGAATTCACCGGCGCGCGGGCGGGGGGGGTCAGTTATCTGTCGCTGGTTGCCCCGGCGCTCATTCTGGGGCTGCTGGTAGGAGTCGCTGATTTAATATTTGTCGGCTACGTGGTGCCGGCATTTCTGGAAAAAACGCAGCAGGCCATACAAACCGATATCGCATCGCTGCTTCTGCACAATGTCGGGGAGCGTCAGCCTTTTCAATTTGGTCGGATTGTCATTTACGCCAACAGCGCGTACCCCGAAAAGGTGCCCATTGCCGATAAACCGCCGCCCGGAATTACCCGCAAAATTATTCAACTTCGGGCTTTGGCGGCAACCCCGCTGAAAAATGGCAAGCCGACGGCGATCATCCTCGCCAAAGCTGCCAACGTGATCATCGATCAGGATAAGCGTGACAATCAGGTCAGAGTCGCAGTTCAGTTGGATGATGGGACCGCATTTGATCCTGACAGCTTCCGACAGATGCGCGGCACCATTCGTTATCTTCCACCCGACGGCAAACCTTTTGTCATCGGATCCATCATTGCCAATAGGCCTAAATTCATGGATTTCAGAATGCTTGCGTCGCTCATGGCACATCCAGATATCTACCGCCCCATTCAGGCTCTGATTCAAAAAGCCAGGGCACGGCAGCGTTTGGCGTATATCGGCGACTGGTATCGACGACATTCTCAGAGCCCCATGATTTTTAAGCGTCAATCGGGCTATATCGTTATCCGATTTACATCGAAAAAGCTCGACGCGGCAGGTCAATTTGTGATGCGGGCGCGACGTGGTGGGTCGCTTAGTGTATCGGTGTTCCATCACCATCGGCTGGTGACTCAGTATCTGGCGTCGGCTGCGACCCTTGCGCCGATTGCGGAAGGGGGTGGGCACACGGGCGCCGGGATCAAGCTAAGTTCTCCGATCAAAGTGCGTGATCCGGAAATCAATCGTCATTTTCACGCCGGTCCGCCGACCGTAGTCATTTCCGATATTGTGCTGGATCGCTCCGCCCTGAAGGTTCCCGCCAGCGTCCTGAACCAGTTGACCTCCAGAAAGTCGCTGGACGCTCAGATTATGAGGCGCGTGGCATATCTCCGGCGTCAGATTCTCTCGGAATTCAACAGTCGCATTTCATTTGCATTTTCATGCGTTGTTCTTGTGATTCTCGGAGCGGCGCTGGGTATCATCCTTCAAGGGCGAAATCCGCTGGCGGTTTTTGTGGTCGGCGTAGGCCCGGCCATGATCCTGGTGCTGCTGATTAACACGGGACGCGGTGTGGTAACCCGAAATGCCGGTTCCCCCTGGTCCGGGCTGGCCTTGATCTGGATGGGCAATCTGATCATTCTTGCCATTGACTTTTTCGTTTATCAGCGGCTCTTGAAGCAGTAGGATGACCATCGAACAGTTATGAAAATTATTGATCGCTATATCATAAAGAACTTCGTCATCAACTACCTCCTTGCTCTATGCGTCATGATCGGGATGTATATTCTTCTGGATATCATCGTTAATTTCGATCTTTTCACACGCGGTCTGGCCTATAAAAACGCATCGGCCCTGACGACTTTTTTCGGGCTCATGCATGAGATCATCAGTTATTATCTTTACCGGTCACTCGTCATTTTTCAGATGGTTTCCGGGGTCATACCGGTCATTGCCGCCGGATTTACGATGGTACGCATGACGCGGAATCGTGAGCTTACCGCGCTGTTGGCCAGTGGGGTTTCACTTTATCGCGTTGCGGTTCCGATTATCGTCTGCGCAGTTTTCTTTGCATTGTTGGTGGTGGCTGACCAGGAGGTACTTATGCCGCACTGCGTCGATAAACTGCTGCGGAAGCACGGCCAGTTGACGGCCTCGATTCTGCGGGACCGCGCGGTTTATTTTCTACCGGAAAGCGATCATTCGCTCATCTTGGCGAGCCGATATGATCCCAAAACCAAAACCTTGTGGAATGTACGCATCATTGAGCGATCAAAAGGTGGAACTCCCATCGGCCGGATCATGGCAAAAAAGGCGGTCTGGAAAAGCCATATTGGTGAGGGGCCGGTACATGGAGCGTGGCTGATGAGCGACGTAGTTGACATCAACGATCAGAAAGCGGCGAATCCGTCTGAGACCCCGATTCCGATCCGGCATGAGCTTTACTATACACCTCTGAATCCGGGGCAGCTCAATTTGATATTTCAGAAAAAGGCGGTGGATTATCTATCAACCTCGCAGATCAGCAAGCTGATGCTTTACAGCCCACCGGCGACTCGTACAGCTCTCGCAAAAATCATGTATACCCGATTTTCACAGATCATCATCAACATCATTATGTTGCTTCTGGGAATTCCATTTCTTCTGACGCGTGAACCGAACAAACTGGTTTCAAATATGTTCTGGTGCAGCCTGATATCCGGGGCATGCTTCATTACTACGTTCGTCTTTTTTCAACTCGCCGGCTCAGGCCTTTCACCGCTGGTGGGGGCCGCCATGCCTGTGATCATTTTCGGACCGCTGGCCATCATCATGCTGGATATGCTCCAGACATAAACGTCAGGGGCGATTGCCGTGAAGACTTTTGACTTCGGAATTTCCACCGGTCAATAGTCTTGTCCCGAAGGTTTTCACTTGGATTCCGGAAAGTACACCGACGCGTCGGTTACACACGGGAGTGAACGTACTTTTCCACTGCTCGGGACAGGAATCGAACCTGCACTCCTTGCGGAACCGGAACCTAAATCCGGCGCGTCTGCCAATTCCGCCACCCGAGCGCTCATCAGGATAATACCCTGCGGCAGCAGGATTTACCAGATTGAAGTGGTTCTGTGGCTGACTGACCGGCACTAAAAGTGATTCAATATTACCGTCTCACTCCGCGGCAGACGTTCACCACGTGGCCAAGCATCTTTGATCCCCTTCCCAATGGCGACGATAAAACAGACGACATGGTCCGCAGGCAGATTGATCAGTTTGGCGACCGCGTCAAAGTCAAAGCCGTCCATGGGGCAGGAATCGTAACCGAGATCTTTGGCCGCCAGCATGAGGGACATTCCGATAAGACCGGCAGACCGCATCGCTTCATCACGCTGTATCTGCGGTTTCTCCTGGTAATAGTTGGTAATACCCGGTACGAGAAAATCTTGAACCGGTTTCGGGGCATGTATCCAATATCGAGCTGGATTCTTCTTCCACGCAGACAGATCTCCGCAGATGATATAGAGAAGCGATGCATCTGTAATCTGTGTCTGATCCCAGGCGACGGCTCGGATGGATTTGCGCAAATTCATGTCCTGAACTTCTACAAGTCGATAGTTTTGGAGATTAAAGGCACTTGGGGTAAGCAGAACAGCTTCAAGAAGACTTTCTCTGGTTTCAGGCGGCATTTTATGGTTTGGATCAAAGTGCTTAACCGCACGACGTTGATGTAATGCTGAAATGACATCCGTCATACCATTGTTCCTTTATTAATTTATGACCCGAGCCGACAAACGCGTCGGCTGCTCGCGGAGATAATAGCCATGCTAATCGTGTCGGGTCAACTGCTTATACGGATGAGTGACGAAAGAGAACACGCCGCCAATTACCCCTCACACTTCAGAAGTCAACGCAAAACTTTGCGGAATATCGGCACCCTTTGATGCACGATGCGGCGGAGGATGCGGTCAGTGACATTTTCAACCGCAATTACCTGTGAGAAATAAGGATTCCTGCCATGACGTGGTTCGCCTTGCGGAACAAATCTGTTGCTGCCTGAAAATGTCCGTGAGTTTCATTTGCTTCCGCGCTGTGAAGCAACATGCACGCAAGTGTCACGTCATCGCTCTCTGCACCGGCGATCGCATCGTTCGGTGGGGGAAGTGTAACCTGCAGATACGCCGTGATCCATCGTTTTGAATCAGCCCGGAGTTTAGGCGCTATCAATGTAACGGCGCGATATACGGTTTTGATGGCTGGCGCAGCAACACGAAAACTCAACCAAGCATCCGAAGTGGAGTTCAAACCCGTATCCGCTTCAAATTGATGCGCGACAGACTCACTCATCTGTTGAATCCACAAATCCCGTGTAGCGTGATTTAAACACCAGGGACTCCACTTATTGAGCCCTGTTAATTGGTTTTTCTGAGATATAATGTCTCCCAGACGATGAACCGCGCGAAGCAGACGCATCTGCTGCCGCAACTTGGACACAAGCTCACCCGGTGCAGGTGTTTTGGTAGCAAGAGAGTTGATGATTGTTTGTTGATTGATGCGAAAGCGACTGACCAGCTTGACGTAGCGATGTGCCGATAGTTGGTCAATTAACCTGGTTATATTCAGATGGATCAGTTCAAGATGAATTGTGGCAAGTAATTTCAACGCGCGACCAAATCGATCAAACTCTCTGGACGCATCGCTGTCAACCGTGGGAGACTGTCCCATCAAATAGGCCCACCGTGATAAATTGCGCCTCACGCCGCCCGGTGATTGCGGATGATACAGCAGTGCCTGCTGACCTTCGGATGGCATGCTGTCGATGCGCCGTATATTTGAAGTCAGTTCATAAAGTTGCATTTCGGCGGTTTGGAGCTTGTGAACCGAGACGCCGTCACGAATGCTGTGTATGGTTGACGAGATAAGCTTTCGATAAGCCCTCAGCATGTGATTTTTTGCCAATGTATAAGGCGGAGGCGATGGCGCCATATCGCCGATTTTAAGGGCCTGAGTTGCACGTAAGAAAGAACTCACGGCATCAAGCTGTGTAACGTATCGATGCACATGCGTGCGTTGATCCAGATTTGTCATGATATGATGCACGCGGCGATTCAGGATACTTTTGTCGATTTCGCTCACCGGCGCCGTTGAGATTAATTCCATTGCATTGACGATGCGACCTATGAATTCCAATCTTCGGACGGCACCGGAACGTGTCCGGGGATCCTTAAAGAACAGCAGAGCCAGCATCAATCGATGATTGAATGATTTCTGCACCTGCAGACTCAAAATCGATGCCTGTTGCAGATGTTCGGATAGTTTCAGGCACTGAAGAATGATGTGGTAGTAGTGCTGAGCACGCTCATCAGTCGGATTCTCCATGAGCTGTGTCTGAAGCTGCCGTAGAACTCCGCTGAAAACATTCCGCATTTTCGATGTTATATTGACGCCCGGCAGCGAGGCAATAGTCTGGGATATAGGCGGAGCTTTTGAGCTTTTCATAGGAATGACGGAGATTTGTGCCTGTCGGCGTTGAACAGGCCAGATCACGACTTGATCGGCCGCTACCGATAGCGCAGCAAGCGGAGCAAGTGGATGAAGCAGCCGATTTTGAAAATGACGCAAATCACTCCATGAACTGACATTCGTATCAATATCCATGGATGCTTTTTGAAACTTACTCAGTGCTTTATATGCCGCCTCATACGAACTTGGATTGGAAACAACCTGTTCCACCAGTTTTGTAAAAGCCGGGTATGCACGCCAAAGCCGATGGGCATGAAGTAAAAGAACACTTCGCAGGGAACTGTCATGTACGTGCAGGGCGCATTTGAAGTATTGTCGTGTCACCAATAGATAGCTCTCTCTCAAAGACCGAGTCGAAATTCTGTCAGGTGAGACGCTCGGCATTTTCAAAAGCAGTGCACCAATCGCATCATTAAGATCATGGATGTTTGTAAGCGTAGAATCGTACGGCTTACGAAGTTCGCTGAATAAATCACCGGGGGAACTTCCTGCCGAGACACCGGCGCTCAGGCCGCTGACAATGACCAAAATCGTGAGTTTATGAACGCCTTTTATCTTCACTTTATGTTGCTCCTCGAAATAATATCCCGATAAAGCGCTTCGAGTCGATCGACCATATCGGTTGATCGGAACTCCTTTTCGGCAAGGTCTCTGCCGGTTCTTCCCAATGCAGCACGCAAATTCGTGTTGCCCGCCAAAAGCCGCACGGCCGCTTCCAGTGCCGGTCCGTCACCGGGGGACACCAGTACGCCGGTAGCGCCGTTGATGCAAATTTCGCCGGCCCCATCACAGTCATAAGTTATTGTCGGCAATCCCGCCAGCATCGCCTGTGGAACGGCTCGTGGCAGGCCTTCACGGTAGCTTGGATGAATCAGAACATCCATGGCGGAAATCAAATGTCCAACCTCCTCCGGTGGCACCAAACCCGTAAGTGTAAAGTATTTCTGCCAATTGTGTTGGGCAATCGCCTGAGAAAACCGATCAAAAAAAACGCCATCCCCGATCCACATGAAGTGAATATCGGGGATATCGTTGATCAGCGAAGGGGCCGCTGACAAAATGTCATCGTGCCCTTTGAGAGGCTGCAATCGGGCGATGGTTCCGAACACTACGGAGGAATCTGGAATATTAAAGCGTTTCCGCACCGATTCCCGTGCTGTCGGGTCGAAACGGAATTTCTCAATCTCCATGCCGCTGCGAATGGTTACGTATTGTTCACTTCGGCCGATGTGCTGCGCCAGTGCCTGCCGCCTCATCGCCTCTGCGACGACCACCAATTTATCGCAACGCCGGGCCGCCCAGCGTTCAAGACCTGCCCAGGCATGGAATACCATTCGATTCTGATAGGGATGAAACGGAAGGCCGTGAATAGTGTGTACCACTTTCGGACCTCGCCCGAACGCCGCAGCTCGGCCCAAGATGCCGGCTTTACTTGAGTGCGTGTGCCAGATATCAGGCTTAAGTTCGGCGACATGGCGTTTAAGACTGCAGTAGGCGGACCAGTCGCAATATGGGGAAGGATTGCGCACAAGATTTGGCTCCAGAATCACCTGATAACCGCCTGCCATCGCCCGCTGCATAAGTGTACCCTCGCGCCCCGGGCTTGGGCCGGTGATCAGCACCACCTCATGCCCACGGGCGTGCAATCCCTCGCAACTCAGAAGGGTATTTTCCTGTGCCCCTCCCACAATGAGTCGCGTGATGACATGCACAATCTTCAAACGGTGAACTCCGGCCTTGCGACCCTTAGAGCCAATTATTCCGCATCCGAGTAGCGAACCCACATCAGGCAGAGGCCCGATGCCGGCGCACACGGACCGACATCAGATCGGCGGCGGGATTCAATGGCTCGCGCGATTTGGTGCGGCTCCAAACGACCTCGGCCAATATCCAGCAGCGTGCCCACCATATTTCTCACCATATGGTATAAAAAGCCGTCTCCTTCGACACTCATGATAATAACCGGGCCTCGTCGATGCATATCGCAATGGAAGATCGTTCTTACGGTCGTCTGCCGTTCATCCTCACCGCCGCGAAATGCCGCAAAATCGTGGCGGCCCTCAAAATATCGGCAGCCGGCCTGCATCGCCTCTATCGAAATATCCTGCCAATAATGATACATGTATTGGCGGTTAAATAGCGGCCGATCCTTGCTTTGCCAGATGACGTAACGGTAACGCTTACGCCGCGCTCGTGTTACGTCAAATTGATCTGCAACGGGTTCGATGCGGCGGATCAGCACGTCCTGGGGTAAACGACTGTTCACCGCCATGCGAAACCGATCCAAGGGTATCTGGATGTCAGCTCGGAAGACGGCAATCTGCCCCCATGCATGAACGCCGGCATCCGTGCGTGATGCTCCGGAAATACCGATGTTGCGGTTAAGGATTTCGGAGAGGCCCTTCTCGACAATGCATTGAACCGTCTGAACCGGTTCACGCTGGCGCTGCCAGCCGCTGTACATCGTCCCATCATACGCAATGGTCAGTTTATACTGCTGTAGTTTCTGGGGTTCCGGCATTCAGGCGGCCGCCGCACCAAAACCATTCTTAACCAGCAGTTCTGCGATCTGGATGCCGTTGAGTGCGGCGCCTTTGAGCAGTTGATCACCCGAGACAAACAGAGCGATAGATCGATTGGATGGATCGCTGATATCCTGACGAATTCGCCCAACCAGAACATCATTCTGACCAGACGCTTCCCGCGGCATGGGAAAGTAATTGTGGTGCGGATCATCCACCAGTCGCACTCCCGGCTGATCGGTCAACCAACCTCTGACTTCGTCGGGTGAAATAGGGTTGGTGAATTCCACATTCAGTGCTTCGCAATGTGCCCGGAGAACTGGAACCCGAACGCAGGTGGCGGATATGCGAATGTCAGGATCATTAAATATTTTCTTGGTTTCCCGCACCATCTTCAATTCTTCTTCGTTATAAAGCGACACGGGATCTACCGCTGCATTATGGCTGAAAAGATTAAAGGCATAGGGGTGGGGGAGTACCTGGGGTTTATGATCGCCACCTTCCAAGTACGCCTTTGTGGCATCGAGCAACTCCTGCATCGCGGCGGCACCACCGCCACTGGCTGCCTGATAGGTGGCAGCAATGATCCTCCTTATCCGGTTGCGGCGATGTAATGGCCACAACGGTACCAAGGCGATAATCGTGGAGCAATTCGGGTTGGCAATAATTCCCTTATGTTTAAGCACCGCTTCCGGATTAATCTCGGGGATGATCAATGGTACCTGAGAATCCATACGGAACGCCGAACTGTTATCGATTACAACGCAGCCACATTCGGCCGCAATCGGGGCATATTTTTTACTTATACTTCCGCCGGCGGAAAAAAAAGCTATATGTGCACCGCGAAAACTGTTTTCATCCAGCGTTTCAACCGTGAATTCCTGGCTGCCGCACTTCATTTTCCGTCCGCTTGATTTTGCTGACGCCAGAAGGCGCAATGATCCGAATGAGAAATGCCTGCGGGCGAGCAAGTCCAGAAATTCCACACCGACGGCGCCGGTCGCACCCACTACCACGATATTGAGGTTACTCATATAAGACAGGTCCTGTTTCTGCAACTCGCCACCGGGCGACACTCGATTAAGCCATCCATCTGCAATCACAGTCATGCGATCATT
Organism: Phycisphaerae bacterium; assembly: GCA_049965755.1. Taxonomy (GTDB): domain Bacteria; phylum Planctomycetota; class Phycisphaerae; order WQYP01; family WQYP01; genus JAJZGD01. The sequence goes on from JBMFVY010000066.1 coordinate 15,807, forward strand.
CGACCATCATATAGGAAGTCAACCGGGATGAAATTTCAATCAGCGGCCTGCTTTTCCTTCGCGGTTTGGAGAGGCGAAATCAGTCCGAATATAAGGCATGATCCGTCCGGTAATGCCGTCAAATTCTTCGAGGGTTTCAGGTTTGGCTTGATCCCAAACGGCGCGTTCTAAATAGGCGGTATTTCCATCACGGAGAAATTCAATGGCGTCATAACCGGCCTTAGCCTCCGGAACGACACAGTTATTAATAAACCACTCCAAACCGCTGAACTTTGCCTTCATAAGCTCCTGTGCCCGTCGGTAAAGCTGTTCAAGCAATTCCCGGCCTCTGGCAGGTTCATTTTCCATGGCATCACGAAGAATGCGATATCCGGTGATGGAAAGATCGCGGCGAGTCATTGCTTCGCTCAGATCTTGGGCATGCGTCGCTCGCTGATACGATATCGCATCGGAAATGATCTCCATCGGAAATGTAAGAAACAAATCCGTGCGCTCAGCTACTCCACCGTTCTGCATGATAGATAGGATGATCAGATTTTTATTGGGATTGCATACCCGATGAATCACTCCCGGCTGGAAATAAATCAGCTTGTTTGGTTCCAAATCCAGTACTTCGAAGCCTTGATAGGAAAGCAGCTCGAGTTTCCCACTTCCAGAAATGACATAGTAGGATTCGGCACTCACGCTATGAAAGTGTGCTCCGCCACCGATGACCCCGTCGGGCCCTGGTCGATCATATACCTTGATTCTGCTGAGCCCGATTCCGCCAGGTAGTAGTAAATTCCGCAAATCCATCTTCTCCACGATACCTCGGCCGCGTTACCGCCGCAACCGGCAGGCAATCTTGTTCGGCAACTGACGGCCCTTGGCCTCTTCGGTAATCCACCGCTTGCATGATCTCTCTGCCGGATGGTGAAATCAGCACGCGGATCAGATGGACAGTTGCTGTAAACCGTTTAATCAAAGCAGTAATTTCCTTGGGAGTAAACACCTCAGGGCAATCGCATACTAAATTTTGTTTGGGTGTGCTGCTTCAGTCGGAAAAGGAGAAACGGCTTTTCTGCGTAAGGTATGATGTGGTGCCGAACAAGGAGACCGTTTTATGTCTAATGCAC
>JBMFVY010000067.1:0-16696 GCA_049965755.1 Phycisphaerae bacterium
TCGACTACGAGCCGGAACATCGACTCGGAGAGAACTTTCATCTCTCTGTCTCAACACACTCTCCATCGCACTAGCCGCTCCCAAGGTAGGAAAAGTTAATCCAATGAATGTCAATGAAACAAGAACCAGCGGAAGTGCATAAAACACGCTTCGAGTCAACCCGCGCGGTACGCCGAGCGGCTCTCCTTTGCGGGTTATGACTTTGATGCCGACAACTTTTTTGCCCCAGGTCTGCCCGGTCCGCCCGATTTGAAAGCCGAAATAGGCGACCACGAGGAGAAAGAGGGCGAAGGTGATGGTGCAGAAGAATATGAAGTTGTGGCCGGCATAGGCCAGTACCAACCAGGTAAGGACGATGATCAGCAGGGGCGCCCAGTCGAGACAAAAAGCACCGAATCTCCTGCCTATGGTTGCAGCGACCCATGTGATGTCGAGTTCCTCGCCGCTGAGAAGTCGATCCAATAATATTTGCTTTCCCTTTTCGCTGACCCACTTTCCCCGGAAGCGAATCAACTCATTTGAGGGAAGTTGCTCACCGGTGATTTCGCATCGACGCACCCGCGGTAATTGAGCCGACGATGGTTTATCTTCCGACATGCCGGGATTTTAATCGCAGAACTTCCGCTCCGGCAAAGTCCGTTAGTTGGATCCATTTTCAAACCAAGCGCATGATGAGCCGATTCCTCTCGGCCGGCTTTATTCGTCCTCAAAATCTTCCGGTTCATTCTCATCATCCGGATCGTCATCGCAGTCCGGTTCATCATCCGAACCGGGTTCGGCCACCGGCCGAGTTCCGGCAAGTAAGTCGTAGAACGCCCGCCGCTGTGAGGAATCCAATAATAGGCAGACAATATTTACGGGCAGATAGACGACCAAGGCGATTGCCCAAACAACCGACAGTCGGGCAGGGGGCAAAATGGTGTACCCTGCCATGATCAGGTATATCAACAGGAGCGGCAGAAAATACAGGGCGGTGCGAATCACGCCACGCATCACACCGGGAGGTTCGCCGGTGCGTGAGATGATCCTGATGCCCGCGAGGCGTGTGCTCCACGTCTGACCGGTCTGCCCTATTTGATAACCGAATGCCGCGGTAAAAATCACAAATTCGAGCAATATGACCAGCGTGAAGGGGAGACAATAGGCGCCCATCGTCGCCAGCGCAAAAAGAGCCGCCCAGTCAAAGCAGAACGCCTTGGCACGCTGAAACATTTTGGGTGGGATAAACTCCGGCCCCGGCCCCTCACCACTCCGGAGGCGATCAAGCAGAATCTGTTTGCCGCGGGCACCGACCCACCGGCCACGAAAGTAGATGATCTGATCGGGCGGGAATTTTTCGCCGGTGATCTCGCATCGGCGGAGATTCGTGGACGGCAGATTATCCCGGCTCATGGAAATCTCCACGGACACTTACGAGGTCATATTTGAACTTTAACCGGAACGCGATTATTTCGGCAACAGAATCACCAGCGTGCCTGCAAGGCGGTCGTGCAGGGCCCGCTTCAGCCGGCTGTCGTTGACCAAAAAAAGAATATCCGCGAGCGCCCAGATAATGCTGGCGACGTAGCAAATAAAGAGAAAACTCATATCGCTGGAGATCGCGCCGATACCAAAGAGAAGATTCGGCATAACGTAACAGGCACCGCGGATAACCGCGGTTTTGGTATCGATAGGCGAACCATCCTTACGTACGACTTTCTCGCGACCGATCTGCTTGCCGAGGGTTTGTCCGCCGATCGCCTGCATGATTCCAAAGTATGCCGTACCAATGAGAAAGACGACTATTTGGCCAATACCGATCCCCCGCAAAAATGTTGAAACATGATGTGCGTTCCCTGCGGAATTGGAAACCAAAGGGCCGACACCCACCAAACCCAAAAGAAGCATGATGGCCAGGTTTAGCAAGATCAGAATCAGATTGTCGAAGCTGATACACAAAAGCCTTCGCCAAACGCCGGGACGGGGAGTGTAAGACGGTCCGACAGGCTCGCCGCTCTGGAGCCGCTCCAGAAGAATCTGTTTCCCTTTTTCGCTGACCCATTTACCCTGGAATTGCACCAGCGAATCGATTGGCAGGATTTCGCCGGTGACTTCGCATCGACGGACTTTTTCTGAAGGCAGATTATTTTGGCTCATGGCTGCGATCCATAGAAGTGACGCAGTATAGAATGCACCTGTGGCCGAAGGTTACTCATCGATCTTGCGACATTATGACCCGGGTGCCGGCGAGGCGGTCGTGCAAAGACCGCTGGTAGCGGGTATCTGCAATCAGAAAGATACCATCGGTAATCGACCAACCAAACGCGGCCAAAAATACAATGCCGAGAATGATCATCACGGCCGATGGAGGATGTGGTGCGGGATTTGCCGCTGATGGATACATAAACGGGAGCACGATCAAGTCTGCTGCACCGCCGATAAGCGCCGGGAGAAGGTAGAGAACGGAGCGAAGGAGAGCACGACGGAACGTAAGCGGCGAGCCGTCGAACATCACGACTTTAAGCCGTCCGACATATTTCCCCGGTGTTCGCCCCCATTTGTAATGGGGATAGGCGAAATAAAGGAGGAGGAGGATGTATATGACAAGCAGGGTAAGGATGCCGAACCAGATGGCCCAAGAAGATGGCGGCGCGCCCGGGGCCGGAGCGGGCGACTGGATATGCCCGGCGCCAGCCAAAGCAAATATGGCGGTGGCGATCGCCAGAATAACTGAACACACGAGTTCCACCACACCGAAGATCAGCCAGTCAAGGAGATAACACCCAAACCTCCGCCAGAAGCCCGGCCGTACCCATTCATTGCTCACCGTCGGCTCGCCGCTTTGGAGCCGCTCCAGCAGAATCTGCTTCCCTTTTTCGCTTACCCATTTACCTTGGAATTGCACCAGTGAATCGACGGGCAGAATTTCACCGGTGACTTCGCACGCTTTGAAACGATCCGGGGGTGGAGAAGATTGACTCATAAGTAACCTCCAAACCAGCTAATAACAATAACTTTTTATTGTTCACTCGATCGGTTGCCACGGGCCGCCGACGACCTTAGGTGAATTATACCGGCCGCCGCGCAGCTGTCATCGGAGAACCGGACGGTACAGCGGCGAACCAAATACCTTTTTGTAGTCGGTCCAATCCCCCTCGACGGTCGGATCGTTTACGGCATCGAGCACCATCTGAACTTTTGCATCGAGATTATCGATGAGGTTGATCATTACGGCCTCGGGTGTTTTGGGGGTGACGGCGGCACCAAATTGCGGATCGCCGTGATGAGAGAGAATAATATGTTCGAGCACCATCAGCACCTGCGGTGAAATAGGGCGGCCGAGTTTGGTGGACAATTCCGCGGCGCGCTTGTGAATCCACATCGCCCCAAGCACGATATGCCCGATCAATCGCCCGGTGTCGGTGTATTCAAAACCGAATTGGCTGGAGAGTTCCTCTGTTTTACCCATGTCATGGAAGAACAAGCCCGCGAGAACGAGGTCTTTATTGACATCCGGATAACGCGGGCAGATCACCACCGCGAGTTCCAGCAGATTGAGGGTGTGCTCCAACAGGCCGCCAAGCCACGCATGGTGCAGGTTGGATGCCGCCGGCGATGTTATGAAGCGGTCCATAAATGGCTTATCCTGAAGGAAGGAGTCGACGAGCGCTTTGAGGTCGGCGTCCTTAATGGTGGAGAGGATTTCCCGCAGGCGGCTGAGCATTTCCGGCACGTTCTTTTTGGTGGCCGCGAGAAACTCCGCCCGGTTTATCTTTTCGGGATTTTCCACCGCAGAGATCGTCTCGGCGATAAGCTGCAGGTGCCCCTGATAAACCTCAATCCGCCCTTTGATTTGAACAAAGCCGGGGGATTTGATTTTGTCGTAAACATCGCGGGAGATATTCCACATTCGGCAATGGATCTTGCCGGTCGAATCCAAACATTCCGCCCGCAGGAATTGCTTGTTGGTGCTGGTGGTGCCCAGAACCTTTTCCGTAAGAACGAAAATCTGGTTGATGATGTCGCCTTCTTGTAACTGATTGACGGCAATCCGCTGCATGAGAATCTCCGCGAAAAAACAGGAATGGAGAGGTTAAGGGATTTGCCCGCCGACGACAACCAGCAAAGCCAAAAAAACGATAGACGACCGGCGGTATCTGGTGTCCGACGGGATCACGACAGGGATGCTGGCTACCGAAACGCGACCATCGAAGGGAATAGTCAGCTTGGATATTACGTCTCATAACCAAAATAATTAAAGATTCATTCAAGTAGCACAATGCCACCGGCCGAAAAGATAAAATGGCGCCGGAAAATCTAATCCGGCAATTCAGCGCTAAATAGCCTGCATGGAAGGCAGGCCTGTTTTCGAGTTTCAAGGAAGCGAAAGGAGTCGCGAACTATGGGGATCGTTGATAAAAGCGAATTAATTGCCGCGATACGGTCTTTCAATCATTCCGCCAAGACAGAATTCCTGCAAAGATTTTCAGAAAGCGAACTGCGAGCCTATCTGGAACGTATCCGCAGCACGTCGGTGGTGTTTTGTGCCCCCTGCATCGCTCCGCCGCGCACCCCGCTTTATTTCCGCTGATCATAAACCGTTTTGCGGACCAACTGCGTCGCATCTCAGCCATGCCGAGGCAGGCCGATTGGGCGAGAATCAAGTATCCTTATAAACCGATGGATTCGGTACGGCTCTTATGCTTCCGTTGCGTTCAGACTGCACACACGGCGTTGCCAGCGGTAGTCGCGGTCGTATTCCTCGTTCCCCTGATTTCATCCCCAGTAAATCCCTGCGCCCTTGCCGTAAATCGACCCGCACCACTGCTGATCTTCGGTCAGCCGGTGGAAATTATTAACGGAGCCATTCATTTTACGGGAAAGGTAACCCATTCCCCGCCCGGCGTGATCTCGACTGCGAATGGTGCAATCCAGATGTCAGCATCCATTGTCCGCTGGCCGAATGCTCTAAAGCCACTCTACACATTTCGACAGGTTGGGCTTGACGGAAAAATCCGATACGACAGCACCGCCCCGCCGATCAAGCAACTGACAATGACGGGAGGTGAATTTAAGATTGCCCGTTTCAATTGGACGCATATCCAACTCGATAAAATAAGCGGCATGGCCGGCTATTCTGAGGGGAAACTGGTCGTAACAAGCTGCCACGGTATGTATCGGAATCATCCGTGGACACTCAGCGCGGACTACGATCTGGCGAGTGGAACGCTGAGCGTGAATTTGCAGATGACGAATATCAATCAGCAGAGGATATTTCAATTTTTCGCGCCATCAAAACTCAATGTCATCGGCCCGGCCACGCTTACGGCCCATTTCACCTGGCATCGCAACGGGCATTTGACGGGGAAACTTTCATTGAAGGCCGTCGGACCGGGGATGCTGGAAATCAAGAGCGTCCCGATTCTGACTCAGCGCGTGGTCCAGGCGTACGGACAGAGCATGGCGATGCTGATGATTGAAGATTTGCGGGAGTATCCATTTACCAGCGAGAGCCTTACCGCAACCGAGAATGCGCATGGAATGATTATCCGATACAGCTTCACCCGCGGCACGACCAATCCGCAAAAACTTAAACCGCAGTTGATCAAAATTGACGGGCGGACAGTGCTTTTTCGACCGCGTGATTTGAAATCATACAGCAATACGATCCGACTTCCCGGCACCGGGATTCGAAAGCTTTTGAAGCTTTCCCGGGAATTCACCCACCCCGACCGTCATTGAGCAACGCAGGATCACGATACGAATTTTGTCCGTCCGGGTAAAATTGGAAAGACGTTTTGATCAGGAGATTCAATATGTTCGGAGCTCAGATAAAACCAATGCGATTGGTGGCGGCCGGATGCGCCATCGCCGGCGCGAGTATGCTGGCGGGCTGCCTGCGCACCCACAACGATGTCGTGCTCAGCCAGCAAAAGCCACTGGAGGTGAATGTGAATTTGCACGGCAAGTTCACGGTGGTTATTCAGGAGCAAGCTCAGGAGGGGATGGATTACATTGCGGGCGCCACATCACAGATTCCAACCATCAGTCCACCGACAACCAAACCGAACGCAAGCTCCAAAAGCGCCGGTTCAACGGGGCCGAGTTCGTTGCGTACCGGTGCGAGCGGTTTGCCGGTGTTGTTTGCTGACTCCGGCAGTTCGATGACCATTCATCAGTTGTTCATGCGGCTGCGGGCAGACTTTCCAAAGGTGATGTCGCTGCTGCGCCAGCGACTCGTTGGCGAGGCGCATACGGGGTATCTGTCGCCTCGCGGACATTTATCTTCTGCGCAATCGCAATTTGTCGATGCGGAGAACGGCTTTCGCAAGGCACTTTATAAAAAGTTGGCGCAACGTAACGGCATTTCGGTTGCCAAAGAAGCTCTCGCCTTTTACGCTGCACGCCTCAGGCATCTGCCCCACGGCGTATGGGTGCAGTTGCGGGTGAAAGGCGGCGGATGGACATGGGTCATCTGGCGCGGTCAACACTGATTCGGAGAATTCATGACCATTTTGCACAAGATCGGTTCAATTTTTGCAGCGGCGGTTTTGTCGATTTCATCAGTGGTGATCGCGGGGAACGTCTCACCCGGTTGCGAGCATATGATCATTCCGACGAATACCGGAGCCGTGCAGCTTTCCGCCAAACCGGCAACCCAGTTTGTAAAAGTTCACAAACTGGCGGATGGATTAAAAATTGAAGACATTCGCCTCGGAAAAGGCCCGTCAGCGCAGACCGGCGACTCTGTGAGCGTTCATTACACGGGTTGGCTGGCCAATGGAACCATTTTTGATGCATCGAAGTTACATGGCAATACGCCCTTCACATTTCAACTTGGTGCGGGACAGGTGATCAAGGGATGGGATATCGGCGTGGTGGGCATGAAAGCCGGCGGAATCAGGCAGTTGGTTATTCCGGCAAAGCTCGCCTATGGCAGTCAGGGCGCGCCCCCCACCATTCCTCCTAATTCCATGCTGACATTTCGTATCCACCTCTTATCCATTAAAGGATCCGCGGGCACGGGCGGCCGGCATGCGAAGCATTCTGCGGCCAAGCCGAAAACAAACGTAAAACCGGCCACCAAATTTGTTAAATCCCACACGCTTGCGAACGGGCTGAAAATTGAAGACGTTAAACTTGGCAAAGGTCCGAAGGTAAAAAATGGCGAAACGATTGCGGTTCACTACACCGGCTGGCTGCCGAACGGGAAGGTGTTCGATGCATCGAGCCTCCACGGCGATCAGCAGTTCACCTTTCAGGTCGGAGCCGGACAGGTCATTCCGGGGTGGGATATCGGCGTGGTGGGCATGCGGGTCGGCGGAGTGCGGCAGTTGGTGATACCGGCCAAGCTGGCGTATGGCAAAGCGGGTAGCCCCCCTACCATACCGCCGAACACGCCGCTCACATTTCAAATCCATCTGCTGGCGATACAGCCGGCAGGGTGGTAAGGCGTCCAACGGCTGCAGCCATGCAACCACAAAAAATAGAAAGGCCGCTTGGACAAGTTCCAGCGGCCTTTTGCTTTTTTTCGGCATAAGCTCCCGGCCGACTGCCGTCGGCGGAATATCCCACCGAACGGTATGCCTCGGGTTGCGGAGCGAGCGGGGATGGGGCCGATCAGGTTCGGACCGTAATCTTCCGCGCTTTGGCCCCATGGGCTTTGGGCAGCCGCACATGCAGTTCGCCGTTGGTCAGATCGGCGGTGATTTCCTCCACATTCACGGGCACGCCGATGCGAAAGGTGCGGCGGTACGATCCCAATTCATATTCCTGTAATAGATACTGGGGCCGTGATACGCCCGGATTCACCGACGCCTCGACCGAAAGCGAGCCGTTTTCATAAGTGACGGACACACTTTCCGTATTAGCTCCCGGCGTATCGAGCCAGATGCTGATGCCATCGTTATCCTCGCGGATATCAGCGGGAGCTTCAAAGTATGCCATCCGCTGTGACTTTTCACCAGCGGTGGGTTGTGTTTTTTTAACCTCAATAGCTGTTGCGTTCATGGTATTAACCTCCTTTTTAAACATTGTTTTAGCATTACAAGACCGGGCATGCGGCCGATGCCGACAGGGCACAGCCGCTGCCGATGGGTCTTATTTGAGCAGTTTCACCCGATGCCGCCGATGATGCGGCGCTTTGGGCATGGTCAGCGTCAGGACGCCATTGTGGAGTTTTGCCTCAACCTTTTCGGCATCGAGTTCGTAAGGCAGCTTCAGCGTACGGGTGAACTGGCCAAACGATCGCTCGCGCCGCAGCCACCTGCCACCATTTTTCTCCTCCGCCACCGGCTCGTCGCGCCGAACGGAGAGGCGGAGTTGATCGCCGGACACCTCGATGTCCACCTGTTCGGGTTTTACACCCGGGAGTTCGCATTCCAACATAACGTTGTCGCCTTCCTCCCAGAGGTTCACCGGGGGCACCTGCATGGCGGCGCTGATGGACCAGAGCGGACGGACATCCTCGAACACGCTGTCAAAAAATCGTGTCAGGGGGGAGTCCATTGGCTGGCGCCAGGAATCCAAGGCACGAATCATGGGAAAATCTGTGGTAACCATAAATACCAACCTCCTTTTTTCGCCATCTATGGCTCGCAGCCGCTTGAGGGCACCGCGCCACTCGACCGGGCGGCCGCTGATATTCTCTGGAAATACTGATAAACATATGGCATGCCAAATTGATGGATTCGAGAGATAGATGAGATATAAGTTTCGATATGTCGGGCAGATATATTGATGTATTGTCCGGCGGCAGGCAATTGATCGGCGCGAGCGAATTTTTTCCCGCGTTGCCATTTTGACAGTTGGCTCCTGAATGCGGATTTGCGAAAGGTTTGATCCAGCTTTCGTTGCGGGGAGATATGTTAAGACTTCGCGTGATTTCTGTTTACGGAGACAATGGCGGACGAGCTTGTTACTATAGGAGTTGTAGGCGGAGTGAGGTTAAGGCCGAGCCGCCGGGAGCGTTTTGTAAGGCAGTCTTATTGCGCGTTTTACCCGAAATCCGGAAAATTTCAGTTGAGTGTCGGGGCCGCGGCCGCGGTAATCTCCGGACTTTTAATGCTTCAATCTACCGTCAAATCAATCCGTTTTATGTTGTTCCGCCGCATGGAGTTACGCCGATAACCTCAGATGGCGGTTGTGGTTTATTCGTCCAGAGGACTATGGATTAATGCGAGATTCCAACCGGCAGAAGAAATATTTTGTTCTCGATACCAGCGTTTTGTTGCACAACCCCGGTGCCCTGTTTTCGTTTGATGATAACGAAGTGGTGATACCGTTCGATGTTCTCGAGGAACTTGATAAATTCAAAAAGGATACCAACGATGTCGGACGCAACGCCCGCACGGTCATCCGGCATCTCGATCAATTGCGCGAGAAAGGGCATCTGAGCGAAGGGGTGGAATGGAACGGCCACCATGGGCTGATTCGCGTGGCAATGGAACATACCGCCGTACCGAGTCTGAACGAATCGGTGCCGGATAATCGTATCATTGCGGCGGCGTGGCGGCTTCGGCAGGAAAACAAACCGGTCATTTTCATCAGTAAGGACATCAACGCCCGGATTAAATCTGATGCACTGGGCATTGAAACACAGGATTATGAATCGCAGAAGGTTGATTACGAAACGCTTTATTCCGGCTATCGCGAGGTGCTGGTGGAAAGTACGGTGATCGAGCGGCTCTATAATGAAAAGAAACTCAGCGTTGCTGGATCATTTCTCGCTAAACTCGATCCGCCGCTTTCGCCCAATGAATATGTGCTGCTTAAAAATGTCGATGCACCGGATGATGCGGGTAAGACAGGGCTGGCGCGATATGTGCCGTCAACCGGTGCGGTGCTGGCACTGACCCGGATGAAGAAGGCCTGCTTCGGCATTCTGCCGCGCAATCTCCAGCAGACCATGGCGCTGGACCTGCTGCTGGATGATGATGTGCAGATGGTGACGCTTATGGGTACCGCGGGGACCGGCAAAACCCTGCTGGCACTGGCGGCGGGCATGACCAAATGCTTCAATGAGCAGCGCTACGAACGTCTGCTGGTGGCCCGACCGATCATGCCGCTGGGCAAGGACATCGGATTTCTTCCGGGCAGCAAGGATGAAAAGCTTTCTGCGTGGATGCAACCGATATTCGATAACCTTGAATTTTTATTAACTGATCGCCGGGTGCATTCCGCCGAATCAGCCAATGTTGAAGCCAAACTCAAGCAACTGGTGGAAACGGGCAAAGTGGTGCTTGAGGCGCTGACGTACATCCGCGGCCGGAGTATTCCGCACCAATTCATGATTGTGGACGAGGCGCAGAATCTCACGCCGCACGAAATCAAGACCATCGCCAGCCGGGTCGGCGAAGGGACCAAGATCGTCCTTACCGGTGACGCCGAGCAGATCGACAATCCCTATCTGGACGCCAATTCCAACGGACTTTCGTTCACCATTGAAAAGTTAAAGTCGTCGGATTTGGTCGGACACGTCACGCTTGAGCGTCCCGAGCGGAGCAGTCTCGCCAGCCTGGTCGTCAAGGAGCTTTGATCCACGATCCGGGCAGCTCCGCTCGTATCCGGTCGGGTTACTCATGATGCCGATGTGGATTTAAGAACTGCCCGAAAAGCTCATCGGATGTTGTGCGGACGGTCGTCCGTCTGCCAGCATCAAGCCCCCATTTATAACGCCGACTTTTCACAATGATTTTGGGGCTATGTGGCGCCTTTCGCTTACCGAGCAAGGCTGTTGGCAGCGACCACATCGCATATCATCCAGCGTTGTTCGGGAAGGCCGGTTCGCCTGTCATTGACAGTCTTTGGGGTGCGATATACTCTCCATTATATAGAATTTGTTGCCGACACCGTTTTCAGGTGATCAGTGTTTGTTGATGAGGAACGGATGTGCGGCGAGACCTTATCAATGCGAGGAACGTGCATGGCCGTATGTGAATCAGAATATCAATGGTGCGCTGTTGAGCTAAGCGCTAACGATTGCAGAAGCAGGTTGATTGAGGAATGAAGCTCTATTTTTTCTTGCAGGAGTTTTCCGATGCGACAAGAACCGAAACAAGAGTTCCTTACCGAGGAAACGATGGCCGCGGTGCCCGCACCCCCCGTGAAGTCAAAGCCAACGCAGGAAGAGGCAAAGACGGGCTCGATTCCGCCCGGCTACGATCAACCTGACGGAACCTATGCGGACTTCTGCAGTATTCCGGCATCGGATCGGATTTATTATGCCATCGATGGGAATTCAATTGTCGAGGAAAAACTCGACGAAAGGACCTGGCGTCCTGCGGGATGGCGCAATCCCCAAACGCCAGCCGTGCCGGTTCCCGGTGGAGCTTGGAATGACGTGCCGATGATCGGCCCCTTGAAGAATTTGCATGGCGAGGGACCGTATGAACCAACCTACCATTCGATGATGCAGTATGACTGCCCCGAATGGTATCGGGATGCAAAATTCGGCATTTGGAATCATTGGAGTCCATCCTGCGTCGCTGAAGATGGCGACTGGTATGCGCGGCAGCTGTATATTCAGTCGCGGCCCGAGTACCAGTATCACTGCGAACATTTCGGGCATCCATCCAAATTCGGATTCAAAGACCTGTGTGCACAATGGACGCTGCTAAATTGGCAACCGGAAGAACTCATGGATTTATATGTCAAGGCCGGAGCTAAAATTTTCATGACGCTGGCCAATTTCCACGATGGGTTTGACACGTGGAATTCGCGGCATCATGAGTGGAATGCAATGCGTGTAGGGCCCCATCGCGATGTGATCGGCACATGGGCCAAGATAGTGCGTGAGCGGGGCCTGCGACTTGGGGTCACCGTGCACCAGGCGAGGCAGTGGTGGTGGTATCAGGTTGCCCATGGCGCCGATCAAACCGGTCCACTGGCAGGCGTTCCGTATGATGCATGCCTCACCAGGGCGGACGGCAAAAATACCTGGTGGGAAGGTCTTGATCCGCAGCAATTGTACGGGCCAAAACACCCACGCAATGCACTGCCCGACTTCACCTTCAGTAAGAACTTTTACGATCGCACTCGCGATCTGATCGACCAGCACAATCCGGATATTTTATATTTTGATAATGATCTGCTCCCACTGGGCTGGGCGGGTATGAATATCGGTGCCTACTTCTACAATCGCAGCCTTAAAATGCATGGAAGTGTGGAGGCTGTTATCAATGTGAAATACGTCCCACTTGACATTACCAAAGCGGTCGTTGCTGACCTGGAACGAGGGGTGACGGACTATATCATGGAATACCCGTGGCAGTCGGAGACGTGCATCGGCCAGTGGCATTATCAGCGGGCGCTTTTTAATCATCCCGGCAAATATGGCGGCTACCTGCAGCCGAGGCAGATTATTCACTGGATGATTGATGCGGTCAGTAAAAATGGCACGTTCATTTTAAATATTCCCGGTAAACCAGACGGCACTATAGATCGCAAAGAAAGATTGATTCTTGAAGAATTGGCCGCGTGGTTTGCCACAAATGGAGAGGCAATCTACTCGACCCGCCCGTGGAAGGTTTTTGGTGAAGGGATGTTACAGGTGGCTGCCGATACTTCCAACAATCCAAAAGGAACAACGGGGGCATACAACGGATATGCATCGACTAAAAACCTTGGGCCGGGGACTGTCCGTTTCACGCGTAACAAGGCTGGTACCGTTGTTTATGCCATCTGTCTTGGCTGGCAGACTACAGACTTTGTAATTCGATCATTGGGGTTGGGCGCAGATACCAAACCCGGAAAAATTACAGCAGTAGAGTTGCTTGGTTGTCACGAAAAACTTTCATGGAAACAAACGAATCAATCGCTCACTATTGTGCCGCCCAAGCATAAACCTGGAGAGTATGCTTTCGCATTTAAAGTCAAATTCGACTGATTTTGCGATGAAGGCGCGCACCAGCCGGTGGTGAGAACAAGGACCCCATCGCATGTGAGCGCGATGTCGCCGACACCCGCAATTCGGCCATGTGATTGCGACCATCAGATACTCAGTGATCGGCGATTACGGCGTAAAAGCAACAATCCGGCTCCGACGCCCATGAGCCCCAAGGCAGCGGGTTCGGGGGTGACGACGGCGACAGGCGAAGTTGAAAAGGCGAGCGCGTAAACATCGCTGCTGTTGTAATTGCCGCCGCTGGTAAGGACTTGGAGGTCGTAATTATCGCCGGGTGTCAGTAGGGTGTCGATCTGCTGGACGTTATCGACAGTACTGATGCTTTCCGACACCAGCGATCCATTGGCGGCGTTAAAAAGTTCAAGAAAGATCGGAGTCTGCTGTTCCGAGTAGGGCGCGTTAGCCCCACTGCCGGTCGCTGTGGTCTGGGTGTTCCAGACCAGCGTGGCCTTGAAGGAATCGGTCTGGCCGGGATTGGCGGCAATCGCCTTAAAGGCGTAGTGATCGACGAAAGTCGTCGGATTTGCGCCCACCTTGGACCCATTGTTATCGAGCGTTTCAACATCCCAACCAGATGCCTGCGTAATGGTCGGGTTCGTCTGGACGGTTGTACTCTGATTGGACGCGGTGGCGGCGGCCCGGCCGGCGGCGAGAATCTGATAGGCGTTATCGACATTTAATACGCCGGCGCCGTATCTCGGATCCAGCGGCGAGGTATCTGTATGCGTCCAGCCTTTGGGTTGAACGGCGCCGTTCATGAGCAGAGCCTTGACGGTCTGCGGCAGGACGGCATAGTAGTCATACTGCGACTGGCTCCAGCTTCCACTGGTGTTTGAGGCAACGTAGCCGATCGAGTCATTGCCGGCCTGAACCATGAGGGCGGCAGCGCCGGAGACGAGCGGGGTGGCGTAGCTGGTCTCACCGCCGGGCGCGACAATATCAGGCTTGCTGCGGCCGTCAAACGTGGGGCCGTCTTCCGTCTGACCGTTGGAGGAACCGACGGCAATCGAATTATACGCGGTTGCCGGGGGATTGATTGTATAGCCGGCGGTGTATGCGCCATTACCTACGGCGCTAACGATGACGGTGTTGTAGGTATTGACATATTGGTCGTAAGCCCAGTCAATGGTTTCGACGTATTGCTCCTGCTGGGCGGGGGTCAGGGTGGCTGGGATGTCAAACCTGAAGCTTTGGTTAATCACCTGCGCCTTGTTGA
Source organism: Phycisphaerae bacterium (assembly GCA_049965755.1). GTDB lineage: Bacteria > Planctomycetota > Phycisphaerae > WQYP01 > WQYP01 > JAJZGD01. The sequence goes on from JBMFVY010000067.1 coordinate 14,100, forward strand.
CCGTCTGGGTCTGGGCGCCGGGAGGGTTGAACATCTGAGTCGAGCTGTTTACGGTCAGGCCGAGGTTATATTGAGCGAACCCGTTGGCATCGTAATTAGCGACGCTTGCTACCTTGGGCGCGACGCCGTAGGCGGAGGATGATCCGGATGGAATCCCTCCGTAAAAAAGATTGCCAACGCTGGTGGCATGGCTGGAATAGTTAGCCGAACTGTAGGTTGAGGATGAGGTGCCCTGATCATCGATGTAGGTAAAGAGGGATTGGGGCTGATTGGCCGCTGTGGGATTAACCTCGAACTCATCAGTGCTACTGGAGAGGGACGCCTCCACTTGGGCCACATTCACGCCACTGCCTGTCAGATTTGGATTTGCTGCCAGCAGGGCACTTAAACCGATGCCGCTGGGGTAGGCAAACGCGGAGGATGCTACCACAAAAGCTGCGCAACTCGCAATCATGGCGACAGGTGCGGGTGCGCGGAGCCTATGGGATGGGTTGATGTCGATGCTGGATGTGAAACGGGACGCTCGCATGTTGTGATTACCTCCTGAAACCGAGGCGCCATCTGTTTAGGTCAAGCGAATCGGCCGAAAACAAGCGCCGACTGCCAACAGGATAATAAACGCCGTGTCTTCTGACCCTTCAAACGCGGATTACTCAGGTCAACAGCCATTTAGGAGCATTTCACCTCTGCCTCGGATCAAAGGATAGTAGCCAGACCGAGGAGTTACAAACATCCTCGCGAGATAACAGGTCTTTTTACTGTTATAGGGCGTAAGCCGATTCTTTGCGAGATGTACATGAAGCGTTAATACGGGCCAGTGTAAAATAAAGCGTAGGTAATGGTTTGCACTCAGTGGGTTTGGCCGGAGACTGACTTCCGAGGGACTATTGACTCGGTAAGACCACATACATGTGCGAACTTATTTGGCTGGGTTGAAGATGAATGGCGTCCAACGATGGGTCGCCGTGCGGGGGGATAACCCAGATATTATTGGTATCCAGTGGATCGGCATAGAAATCGAAATGGCCCGTGTTGTCAACGGGATGCGGCTGGTAATTGAAACCGGTAGCGGGTTCACCGACACTCACGATGGTACCTTTGGCGGGGATGTGGGACCCCTGATAAACGACCACCCCGGCGACATGGGTGCAGCCGCATAAAACAATGGTACCCGCTGAGAGGAGCAGCCAAGTGGCCCAATGCTGTTTAGAACGGATAATTTTTGCCTGAATGTTCCGCATAACTTTAGTCAATTTAACACCCGGGAGGGCATTTGGCAAAACGTCGCCGATGCATGAGCATCGCCAAGGAGCGTTTCCGTCAGCCGGAAGTAGCTCAGAGGGTGCAACTGGATTCCGAAAGATGGAAGTTTGTGCACCCCCCGGTCTTGCCGATATACTTCTCTCGCGTTGTTTATTGCAGGAATAAAACCTTGTCAGTTCAATTTGCTCATGCCCTTGAAACTCTGCTTAACCGGTGTGTAGATATGGCGGCACTGGTGCAGGGCACCTGTGAACAGGTGACGGAGGCGGTAATCACGCGGAAGCCTGAAATCGCGCAATCCGTCATTGATAACGAACAGCAGATCGATGCGGAAGAGGTGCAGATAGAGCGGGCGGCGATCAACCTGCTGGCGGAGCACCAGCCGACAGCGCAGGATCTGCGGACGGTGTTTGCGATTGTGAAGATCAACAGCGATCTGGAGCGGATCGGAGATTGTGCGTACAACATCGCGCTGATGGTGCCCGACTTTGCGCAGGCGGGGCAGGAGATTCCGGTGGAACTGGCGGGCATGGCGCGATCGACACTCAAGCAGCTTCGTGATACCACGCGTTGCCTGGGGCTGAACGATCCATCACTGGCGGATGCGATCTGCCGGGGGGACGATCTTATCGATGCTTTGTATCACCAGATTTATAATGATCTGCAGACGCAGATGGCGGCGCACGCCAATCGGATTCCTGCTGATCTATCCATGATCATGGTGGCGAAGAATTTTGAGCGGATCGCCGATCATTGCACCAATATCGCCGAGGAGATTGTGTTTCTGGTGCGCGGGCAGATCATACGCCACGTGCATTGATTAGGCCGCACTGGCGCGTGAACCGATCAATAAATTCCCGGGGGGGGGAGCTGCGGAGGTACGGCGCGGAGGGGACCACGGAACGATTCAGAGGACGTTCACGACGGAGTTGACAGACAAGGCTAAACACATTGGCGACGGTTGAACTGGAAAACGTATCGAAGATCTACGCCGACGGAACTCCGGCCGTGAATAGCATTTCGCTTGCCATCCGGGATCATGAATTCATCGTATTGGTGGGCCCTTCCGGCTGCGGCAAGACGACGACACTGCGGATGATTGCGGGACTGGAAGGGATTTCCTCCGGACAACTGAAGATCAACGGCCGGGTGGTGAATGATGTGGCGCCCAAGGATCGCGATATTGCGATGGTGTTTCAGAATTACGCGCTGTATCCGCACATGAGTGTGTATAAAAACATGGCATTTTCGCTGGAGATGCGGCGTCGGGACCTGGGCCTTACGCGTGCGATGATTGACCAGCGGGTGAGGGAAGTGGCGAAATCGCTTGGGCT
>JBMFVY010000068.1:0-15467 GCA_049965755.1 Phycisphaerae bacterium
TGCGAGCCCCAACACTTCAACTATTTTTCGGAAGATAACGCGCGGGGCGGGCGGAATCAAGCGAACAGTGGGCGCGGCGGAATACCGAACGGGCCATGGCCCCCGGTGGATAAATCCACCGGCTCGCATTTACGATCATGACATTCGGAGGTTGTTCGTCGCCGCCGTCTCCGCGCCAACTCCGCGCCTCCGCGCGAAATCTGGCGTTAAATCAACTCAATGAATACCGGTGAGTAAATCCACCGACTCGCATTGGCGATGATCGCATCCGGTGGGTCGGGGATTCGCGTACTCCACGGGTGCCCTGAAGAATAACCGCGCCCGAAAAATCGGGATTTTACACTTGATCCTGCGGTTTGATTTGGATAGGCTAAGCTCAAGGTTAGTGTTTCGGAGCGTATGTTATGAGTATCCGTAAAGCTTTATCAGCCGTTGCGGTTTGTCTCTCCAGCGCGTTAATTGTCTCGCACGCACAGGCGGCAGTTAATACCCGTGCGCTCATGGATCAGATTTTGCCGCAGACTACGATGAACGATCTGCCGCTCAATGATGCGATTCATTATCTCCGCAGCGTTACGGGAGCCAATATTTTCGTTAATTGGAATGTTCTTCAAAATGCAGGGGTTTCCAAACTGACGCCGGTTAGCCTCACGCTGCAGGATGTCTCGGCCCGTAAAACACTCTCGCTGATTCTGGAAGAGGTTTCGCCGCAGACGCCCCTGATTGACTACGTCCACGACAATGTTCTCATGATCACGACAAGAAGCGATGCCAATCGGCGGATGGTCACGCGGGTTTATCCCGTCGGCGATCTGGTCATGACAGTGCCGAATTTCACCAACGCCCCGCAATTCAATCTCTCCAGCGCCACGCAGAACAGTACCTCGCAGGTAAGCAGCCAGGGAGGTGGCGGCATTGGAAACATCGGCGGCGGCAGCATCTTCCAGCAGAATTCGCAACTCAATGCCAGCACCAAGACCACCACGGATCGCGCCAAGGAACTTGTCAGCCTGATTGAATCGACCGTTGAACCGAGTATCTGGACGAAGAATGGAGGTCGTGCCACGATCATCTATTTTAATCGTGAACTGGTCGTCAATGCTCCGGTCTATGTTCAGCGTATGATCAGCTCAACCGGCCACTGATACCGGATGATCGCCGAGTTTATCTTACGTTACTTCAATCTGCCTTTTCTGGCGCTTGGGGCGGTATGCTTGAGTGGTCATCAGAGGTTCAGCGTGACTTGAGGCATGACGCATGACACGGCAGATGGGATGCTTCGCAGAGCGAAGAGTACGTATCGCCTGGCTCAGTACGACCGTATTGACCTCTCTGGCTCTCGGGGCGGCTGCGATTGCCAAACCCACGACACCACCAACGACGAACAAATCTAAAACCGGGAGTAACTTCAAATTTCCAAAAGACCCCAACTTCCGGCCAGCTCAGATTGGGCGGGTTATTTTCGTATTGAATGACCCTAAACTCGTAGCGGTGAGTATGCCGAAGTTGACGATCAAGCACCTGACCATTGAGCAGGTATTTCGTAAATTCCGCAGACTCTCCGGGCAGAACATGGTGAACAACTGGGCGGCCGTTAAAGGATGCGGGACGAACCTGAAGAAAAAGCTGTCGTTCAACCTGCCGGCGCAAAGCCTGCGGCTGGACATGGCCGTGGCATTAAAACGCTTTGCCCGCAGGCACCGTTTTGTGGTCACCGCGGATCAGAACGTGATTTTCCTGACGACTCAGAAACAGGATGATCAGCATCTGATTTTCAGAAGTTACTATCTGCCGAACTTGATGGCCAATCTGCCTCGGATTATCCGCGGAGGAAGGGATTTGCAGCATCTGACCGGGGACCCGAAGAAGTCCAAAAAGATTCCCCTGGGCACCAATATCGTTCAACTCATTTCTTCCACGGTCATGCCGCATGTATGGCTGAATCACGGAGGCAAAGCTACGATAACCGAGGTGAACAACCGCGTGATTGTCATCGCGCCACCGTGTGTGCAGGCCATCCTCAAGGGGCCGAGGCACTTTAATCCCAACGCCGCTCCGCGATATCTGCTTTATTCCTTCTGAGTCGCCTTTTCCGAGAGTTTCAGCACGTCTTCATCGCGACTGAAGGTCATCAGTTCCGAATAGCGGCCCCAATTCACCAGTGCATCAAACTGTGGCTTCGGGCGCTCCGTCGGCATGGCACGGGTCAATTCTTCGATGACTTCCGGCCGTGTCGCCTGATGATTTTCTCTTCCGGCCAGAAATCGGATCATATGGGCAATGAGCGGCAATTTGCCCACCTGTCGCGAGATGATCTGCTTCTTCTCATTAACCGGCAGTTCGATCACCTGCTTGCCGAGCGGCAGCAGGACCAGATCACCTCCCGGCGTTTCGACAAAATCCAGAATCTCGGCGGCCTTGATGATAATAATTAATTCCCCGAAACTGTCCCGCAATTCGCGGGCTAATTTGTATATATCCTCGCGACCGCCATGGTCATCGAGAACTTCCAGCAGCCCGAGCACCTTGCTGAGCCCTGTCGGAGGGAGCGGGGCTACAAATGATTCCGACTCGTGAGTCATATTCGCTGGATTGTTGCCATTTTCCGTCATACGTTGCTCCTGCCTTTTCAAACCTCTCAGCATTCCGCCATCAGGGAAAAAATCGAATCCACATAACGGGTGAAACCGTCCGAATTTTTATTCCGCGGGCGCGGAATGGCAATATCAATATCCGCCACGATCCGCCCCGGCCGGCCGGCAATGAGGACCACCCGATCGGCGAGTTCCACCGCCTCTTCAATATTATGCGTCACCATCACCACCGTGCTCACGGCCAGGTTCGGATCGGCCCAGATATCCAGCAGTTCCTCCCGCAGATTGATGCTGGTAAGAGGATCGAGCGCACTGAAAGGCTCATCCATGAGCAGCAGTTCCGGTTCGATCGCCAGAGCACGGGCCAGGCCCACACGCTGCTTCATCCCGCCGGAGAGTTCACGCGGATAGGCGTTTTCAAAGCCGTCGAGTCCCACCTTATCAATATAAATGTCGGCCTTCTTTTTCGCATCGATCGGAAGCACATTACGCGCCTCAAGGCCTAGCATGATATTCTGCCGCACCGTGAGCCAGGGGAGAAGGGCAAAATTCTGAAACACCATGGCGCATTGCAGATTGATGCCCGTCATCGGCCGATCCTTGAAATAAACGCTGCCGGAACTCGGTGGCATCAGCCCATTGATAAGCCGCAGCGTGGTCGATTTGCCCGAACCTGACGGCCCGACGACGCATACAAATTCATTGGATTTAATATCCATGGAAATATCCGCCAGCACCGTAGCGGGCGGCCCGTCGGTTTGATATATCTTCGATACATGATCCAGTTTCAAGAGCATATCGAAAGCCTTCGCCTCACGTTCGGTGAACCATCATATCCACTAGTAATCAATCCGGAATCGATCCGACGCCCAGGACTGCAGCCGTCGCCATACCAGCCGATTGACAACCACAATGAAGATCATCAGGGCGCCGACGCCGAGCAGCAGCAGCGCCCCCTGCTGCTGACTGGTCAGCGGACCGGAATATCGGCCCGGCGAGGCCGAACCCGACGCTACATTCAGCAGCCACCCGATCCCCATCACATTGTATTGATGCCCCGCATATTGAATCGCCTCACTGAAAATCAGAGTATTCCAGCCGCCGCCGAAGGCGGTTACCGTGCCGGTGAGCAGCGACGGCATGATCACGGGCAGCAGCAGGTACCGGAATTTTTTCCAGCGGGACATGCCCATCGCATCGCACGCCTCGATCAGATCGCCGGGTACGCGGCTCAGTCCGCCGAGCATATTGAAGAGCACATACCACTGCACACCGTTCATAAGCAGTATTTCGCCGGCAATTTCCACCCCCCAGAAATGCCCGAGGTGGAGATGAATGACAAAGATATTAATCACCAGAAAAGTCAGGGAAATGGCGGGCAGGCTGGCGAGAATCTGCGAGACGGATGAGAGTCCGCGCAGCAGCCGCGGTTTGCGATACGCCCAGAGCACCAGCGGCACCGTCCACGCAAGGGAGAGCAGGTATGCCAGCATGATGCGGACAAACGATTCACCGATGGCCAGAGGAATATATCGGGCAAGCGGCGGGTAGTGGCCGCGGATGGTATGGATTCCATAATATACGCCGCCGATGGTGACGGCGGCGGCCAAGAGCCAGAACGTAATACGGATCGCCGTAAACCAGATTTTGGCCGCCCGCCCGGGTGATTCGCGGCGTGGTAGGATAGCCCTGAGGGATGATCCGCGCACGCGTGAAAATAGGGCATTGGCCATCCTGTTGAGCGAAACCACCAGCAGGCGGGAAAGGAACCGTGGAAAACGCCCCTGCTGATACCATCGCAGCAGCGCCGAATCTCGCGACATCGTTGAAACGGTCATCTCATAACGAAATCGCTGCGCCCAGACGCCGAGCGGCCGCCAGATGAATATCTCAATACCCACCACCACCAGCAGCAGGGCCGAAACGCCGATCAGGCCCATGACAAAGGGATTTTGTGAATTATTGGCGTTGGCGATGAAACTTCCCAATCCGGGAAGCGAGACATTCTTATTGCCGACCGTTAAGATCTCGCACGCCGTCAGCGCAAACCAGCCCGCCGTCCAACTTACGATGCTGTTATAAAGCAGGCCCGGGATACAACTGGGAATGGTGATGGTGAGCAATCGCTGGGAACCTCGAATACCGAGGGCTTCAGCACATTCATGAATATCGCGGGGTATCGCCTGAAGGCTTTCATAAACCGAAAACGCCATGTTCCAGGCCTGACTGGTAAAGACGAGAATAACGGCGGCGACATTGAGCCCGAATCCGCCACCGCCCATGAGACTGATGGCAACGGCCAGGGCCGCGGGAAAAAACGTAACAATCGGGACGGACTGGAGGATATCAAGAATGGGAATGATGAATCGGGCGGATTTGGGGCGGCTGGCGGCATAAATACCCACCGACAATGCAAACGCCAGTGACAGAATGTACGCCGACACCATTCGCATGAGGGACCACGCCGCATCCGCCGGCAATTGCCAGATGACGCTGCCGACACGGGAATAGTGGCGCCCCGGATGATGAAGCACACCGGCGAGAAAGGCGGTGGCGAGCAGCAGCAGCAGCAACCCCACCCAATATCCGGCTGAATTACGCTGCGCGTCTTTTGTTAATTCCGCCGCCATCACCGCTGTCCATCACGCCCGTGTTCCTTCGGCCACTGCTGCGGCCGCATTTCCGCGGCGATTATACGCGCCGTTGCTGGGGCGTCACCACGATTTATGAGCGGAATGTGAAGATTGTCAGGCGAGAGCCTATTCGTGGGCCGATTGCATCAGGCTGGCCCTTATGAGGAAGTATCGCGGCGTGTTAACACTATTGATGGAATTTGCGATGAAAAATAAAAATGCACCGCGGTTTTCACACCGGGGTGCATAAATTTCGTCAACATCTCAACTGATCAGGCCGCGTATTACGAACGCCGGATACTGCGGCGACGCAGAACCAAAAAGCCCAGGGCACCGACGCCGAGCAGCCCGAGAGTGGCCGGTTCGGGCGTTGCCGCCGGCACCAGACTTGCTTCTCCGATGTATGCCTGTGCGGTCGAACCGGTGACCGCACCGGTAATGGCATTGAATGAAACATAGATAGCCGATGCACCGGTTGGCGCCGTAATGTCTTCGGTTGAAAGCTGGTAACCCGCCGCAGTACCGAAGCCTGAGGTGGTTGTGGGCAGGGAATAAAAAGTGGGGTTACCGATTACTCCGGCAGTTGAGTTTAAGAATTCGAATTGAGCCTGCCCCACGGCACCGACGCCGCCCTGAAATTGCGATTCGAAACTGAACGTGTATTGCGTAGCCGGGGTAACACTGCCAAAAGCGGTTTGCTGAAACACGTTGGCGTTATTAGCCTGCGCCGTATTGTTGAGATAGGCATCGTGAGAGCCGGTAAAGGGATTGCTGGTGTCCCAAGTTGCCCCGCCTCCGTATTGCCAATCGTTGGGGGTGACGGGCGTGGTGGGGCCGGTGGCAAACGTGCCGTTATTGATGATGTTTTCGGCCTGAACCGAAGATACCATCAATCCGACGACCAACGGGGCGACCAAGCTGAGAGAGATGAGTGATTTGGAAAACATGAGCAGAACTCCTATAACACATAAACCTTTTCGATGCGGTGCTTGTTGCGACACACGCCGCTATTCATATCAAGCCGCTTCGAACGATTGCGGAGATCACTTGCTCTCACTCATCAATTTGTCTGTCGCGCGACGGGCTTAACCCCTTCCAGCCTTGCGTCGGATTTTCCCAATAGATCATCCCTGCAGGCGTCACGCCGCTTCTTGCACTCTTGTTCTCCTGTCAAAAATACCCCCAACTGCCTTTAGAAACAGTATCTGTAACTGTTACATAGTCTACACCATAAAATTTCAAATGCAAGCAATCTCTTCCATTTTCGCATATCGAAATATTGGCGTCGTAAAATTTTCGGCTATGATCACTTCGTTGAGCGCGTAATCGGCGAAAAGCGGCACAAAGTTCCTCCGCCGCGCGACTTTTAACTTCGTCGTTCAAGATTTCTCTTGTAAATTCATTCCTGCTCGGCGATTATGTTTGGCATGGATTCTATCGCATTGGCTGAGGGCGAAGAACATCAGCCAACGCCACCTTGGTACAGCAGCGAAACGATCCGCAGAAATAAGGATACCCCGAAAATGAACCTGACTCCGATTGTGACCCACCACACCAAACCCAAGATCGGACTCTTTGGCATCGGCTTGGATGCTTACTGGCCGCAGTTCACCGGACTCAAAGAACGCCTGGAGGCGAATCTCGCCGCCGTCGCAGCTCAACTCTCGCGGCCGGATATCGAGCTGGTCAATCTCGGCCTTATTGATAATCCAAAGCGGGCCATGGCGGCAGGACACGAATTTCGACAGGCCGATGTCGATATGATTTTCCTTTACGTTACCACCTACGCCCTTTCGGCAACGGTCTTGCCGGTGGTGCGCCGTGCCGCCGTCCCGGTGGTGATCCTGAACCTCTCACCGGGCGCCGCGATGGATTACGCCGCATTTAACGCCATGCGTGACCGCACCGCCATGACGGGGATCTGGCTTGAATGGTGTTCCGCATGCCCTACACCCGAAATCGCCAATGTGTTTAACCGCTGCGGAATCGCCTTCCATCAGATCACCGGCATGCTTCACGATGATCCGCACGTCCGTACGCAGATCAGTCATTGGCTTGATGCGGTCAAAACGGCCCATGTGATGGCGCACAACCGCCTTGGCATCATGGGGCATTATTACAGCGGCATGCTCGACATTTACGCGGACCTCACTCTTCACGCCGGCGTCTTCGGCGGACATATGGAAATGCTTGAAGTCGATGAACTCGCCGAACTTCGGAAGCAAGTATCCTCCGACGATATTGACGGACGCGTGGCCCATTTTCGCGAAGTGTTTGATGTTCAGCCCGACTGCCCGGCGGAGGAAATCCGCCGCGCTGCCCGCACCAGTGTGGCGCTGGACCAACTCATCCACCGCCATGACCTCGGTTCGCTCTGCTATTACTACATGGGTGAGGGAAGCCCCGAGAACGAAGATGCGGTAAGTTCGATCATTCTCGGCAACTCGCTCCTGACGGCACGGGGTATCCCTGTCGCCGGCGAAATGGAAGTGGCCAACGTGCAGGCGATGAAAATCATGGATGCTCTGGGTGCGGGAGGATCATTTACCGAATACTACGGCGTTGATTTTAATGATAATATACTTCTCATGGGTCACGACGGCCCCGGACATATCGCCATTGCAGAAGGTAAAACCAAGGTTCGCCCGCTTCGCGTCTATCACGGCAAGGTGGGGCGCGGGCTTTCGGTGGAAATGTCCGTTCGGCACGGGCCGGTCACCCTTCTCTCGGTGGTGCAGGGGGTCGGCGGCCGAATCAAGTTGATCTACGCCCACGGAGAATCGGTGCCGGGTCCCATTCTCGAAATCGGCAACACCAACAGCCGTTATCGCTTTGCCACAGGTGTGAGGGAATTTATGGAGGCGTGGAACCGTCACGGTCCGGCTCACCACTGCGCTACCGGAGTCGGACACATCGGCGATAAAATTGAAAAGTTCGGTCAATTGCTCGGGATCGAAACGCACCGAATCGCGTAATCCGCAGCTCACCTCGCTGCGGAAACGCTCTGCTCGTCCCGATTATTTAGCTCCGTGGCAGCACGGTAAGACGTCGCCATTATTTGGATTCGCCCATCGACCGGCGAAGATAGCTTTGAAACGTCGGTATCCCCGCCAATTCCCATCGCTTTTCAATCTCCCGGGTGATCTGAGCATTCGACTCCCGCACAGCCGCCAGCGCTGCAGCCTCCGATTGCACGGCCGTAAAGAGATGGCGGTCGTGGCTGTCAGCGAAAAAGAGATATTCATCCAGCTCCGGCGAGGGCTGCAGCAGTATTTTCATGTGGGGATAATGACGTTGGCCGAGGCGGAGTTTCAAGGATGGATTTGGTCCATCGGTTTTGGAATATTCAAACCAATCGCGCTGCGCCGGCGCCTCCGGCGGAAGTCCGTTGATCGGCGCGATCCGCTTGAGCACCTCCGAAGGGATCGACGTCCCCTCGTACGCCACTTCCAGAAAGATACTCACCGCCCGCTGCAACATGCCGACCTGTGGCAGCGGCACCACCTTGGAATCGTTTTCCACCATCATTCGCCGATCCATTCCGCACCGGACCAAAACAGCATCCGGCCATTGCTGCCGGATTGTACCGTATCGCATCAGTATCTTCATAATCGGTCTCCAGCGGGATCGTGCCGGGTCAGGCAACGCCCCACAAGGGGCGCGAAGAATTCGAGCACTACCGGGTGAGAGGCAGAATTGTTGCTGCGGCATCCTCGCGGTTTTCAATTTTCGTGAGAGTGAGTCGGCGAATTCCATCCTATGCCGCATGGTTCAGAACGTATTTTACCTTCGACTTTCCACGCTCTCATTCTCAGTTAACGCAGCCGACTGCCTCCGTGGTTGAGCAGAACGCCCTGTGCGGCGATACTGCATGGCGATGAAAACATCCCCGTTCACTGTTATTTTGCCCGCGGCTGGAAGCGGAAACCGTTTCGGCGGCGATAAATTATTGGCCGATCTCTGCGGCAGGACGGTTCTGGCCCGCACCGTCGAACTCTTTGCCTCCCGGCCGGATGTAGCAGCGCTGGTGATTGCCACCTCGCCGGACCGCTTTTCCGCCTACCGCTCTGCCGCCAGCCCGGAACGCTTCGGCGTCGCCGTGCATTTCACCCCGGGCGGTGTTGAACGCTGGGATACCGTCTATAACGCTCTTTCTTCATCGGCGGTCTCAACGGAGTTGGTTGCCATCCATGACGCCGCACGACCACTGACACCCCACACCGTAATCGATGCGGCCTTCAGCGCGGCACTGGAGCACGGGTCCGCCCTTCCCGCCGTGCCGGAACCTGCCACGCTCAAGGCCGTGGATACCGACGGGGTGGAAAAGCGGGTTAGCCGCACGGTGGATCGCCGCCGCCTTTATCAGGCCCAGACGCCGCAGTGCTTCCGCACCCAGCTTCTGCGAGACGCTTTCGCCACGCTGATCGCCCGCGGGCAGACGGCCGAAATCACCGATGATGCTCAGGTTGCCGAGCTTGCAGGGATATCCGTCGTCGTGACGACCGGATCGAATCTGAATGTCAAAATCACCCATTCGGAGGACATGCTGCTGGCCCGGGCGATTTATAAAATGCAGCACGCCGATGCGGGGATCGGATGCCGCGGCCACGGGGGACCAACTTCATGAGCAAAAATAATGATTTGGCCCGGCTCTTCAACCGGGCTGCCGATGTATTGGCCCTGCTGGATGAAAATCAATTCCGCATTCTGGCCCTGCGCAAAGTCGCCCGTGTGGTGGAAGATATGGCCGAACCGATCGAAAACGTTGCCGCTGAAAATCGGCTGGAATCCATCCCCGGCATCGGCAAACATTCGGCGGAGAAAATTCAGGAGTATCTGCGCACGGGCCACATCGCGGAATTTGAACAGCTCGCCGCACAGGTCCCATCCGGCGTGCTCGACATGCTTAATATTTCTTCCGTAGGTGTCAAAACCGCCTATCTGCTTTGGAAGGAAGCGGGAATCACCGATATTCCAAGCCTGAAAAAGGCACTCCAGGCCGGTACCATCACCGGTATAAAAGGATTCGGCGAAAAAAAGCAGGCCAACATCAAACAGAATCTTGCGTTCATGGAAACCGCCGGCGCCCGCATCGGCCTCGGTTACGCGGCACCGCTGGCCCATGAATTGCTCCATTTGGTGCAATCGCTGCCGGGAGTCGCTCAGGCGACATACTGCGGCAGCCTGCGGCGGGGGAAGGAAACGGTGGGTGATCTGGATATTCTCATCTCCAGCGATCCGGATGCCGCCCCCGACGCGATAGCCCGGCAACTCGCCGAGGCGGTTAAAAGGCACCCAGAAGTTGAGCATCTCACCGCTGAAGGAGATACAAAAGTATCACTCCGCACCCGGCTGGGACTGCAGGTGGACTTTCGCATTGTCCCGCCGGCAAGTTGGGGCGCGGCTCTGCAATACTTCACCGGCAGCAAGGAACATAATGTGCGGTTGCGACAGCGGGCATCGGAACGCGGCATGAAACTCAACGAATGGGGGCTTTTCCGCGGCGAAACCCGCATTGCAGGTGAAAACGAAGAGGATATTTACCACGCCCTCCAGCTCGCCTTTATATGCCCGGAAATGCGTGAAGACCGGGGTGAAATAGAACTGGCGGAGGCGCTTTTTCAGGCGGCGGCCGGGCAGGCGGTCCACCCCGCCGACCCGCGTCTGGAATTTATCGGCAAAACGATTCCAGAGGTCTGGAGGAGTGTCGATCTGACCGATATCCGCGGCGACATGCACATGCACACCACCGCCAGTGATGGACATGAATCAATTGAAGCGATGATTACCGCCGCCAAAAAGCGCGGCTATCAATATATAGCCATTACTGATCACAGCAAAAGTCAGGTGCAGGCGGGTGGTCTGTCCGTAGACCGTCTGATGAAGCATATTGAGGCTGTTCGTGCCGCAGCCGCGAAGGTCTGCGGTATTGAGGTTCTCGCGGGGAGCGAGGTGGACATTCTGGCCGACGGTTCGCTGGATTATCCCGATGACGTGCTGGCCAAACTTGATTGGGTCGTCGCTTCGCCCCATTCCGCGCTGACGCAGGAAGGTGAAGCGGCCACCGCCCGCCTGATCCGCGCCGTGTCTCATCCGCTGGTGGATGTAATCGGTCATCCGACGGGGCGCCTCATCGGCGGCCGGCGCGGCATGGAAACGGACATGCAGAAGGTTGTGATGGCGGCAGCCCGCAGCGGCGGGGCGCTGGAGATCAATTCGCACGACATGCGATTAGACCTTCGCGATGTGCACGCCCGGCTGGCGGTTGAAGCGGGGGTTCCCCTGTGCATCAACACCGATGCCCATCAGATCAGCGATTTCGACAAACTCCCGTTCGGCATGGCGACCGCGCGGCGGGCATGGGCGCGGGCGGAAAATATACTCAACACCTGGCCGCTGGAAAAAATCCGGGCATGGCAGAAGAAACGCCGCCGCGGTGATGCGGGGTGGTAAAGCCGGGCCGCATTCGAAGAAACAGGCGCATAACCCCAAACCATCTGCACTCCGAGCCGTTCCCTAGGCAAAGCACAAGGGCCGCCGAAGCGGTTAATTTCCCGGCAGATGGGAGGTAAACCGATAATGACCGGACTCCACCCGATAGATCGCCCGTCCGTGTGAGTACTTAATAAACTTAATCCATGCGTGCGGCTTGATTGCAGCGCCGTTGAGTTGCACATCAGCGGCATCTTTGGCCGGGATTTCAACCGTGGCGGTGCTGTTGGGCGGCACGCGGACATGCCAGATGAATTCGCCATCGCTGATCTTCCAGTTGCTGACAATTTTACCGTAGGGGGAGCGGTGATAGCAGCGCACCCAGGTAAGTTTGCCGAGAATGTGGGGATCCATGATGACATGTTTGAATCCGACATGGACCATGCTGCTTTGAATGCCTCCTACATACTGGAACAGCCAGGTGAGCATGTCGCCGATGAACATCACGTGATCTTCCGAATTCATGGCCGGATTGGCGGTATTGCCGTTCCACAATTCCCAGACGGTGGTAGCTCCATGTTTAATCATGAATCCCCAGCCGGGATAGGTGGTCTTATTGAGCATTTTCCAGGCGAGTTGCGATTGCCCCATGCGCGACATTTCATTGAATATCCACTGCATGCCGATCACGCCGACCCCCACATGATCATCCTGCCGTGTGTTCATCCGCCACAGGAATCGCCGGATGACATCGGCCTGACGATTCTTCGGCGTAATGCCTGACGCAAGTGCGAGGATGCACGCCGTATCCGAACCGTTTCCGTAATAATGGCCCGTGGCATTCCACGCATGTTTATTAAAACCAACTTTCAGGCGGTGCGCCTCCGCCAGCCAGTGCTGACGTTGTGAGGGGTGATGGAGTATCCCGGCGTACCACGCCATCAGTGTCAGGTCTTTATACAGAGTCGCGGTGGCAAGTACCACCTTGGGCGTGCCCCGGTTCGGATCACTCGAATGTATCTTCAGGGGTGACCGCGCTGGCGAGCACCAGTCGCCGTAGGAATCTGCCCGCGTGATGCCATGGTGCACCATACGCAGTTGAAAATTAATCCATTTCGCCATGGCGGCGTAATGATCTCGGACGGGCGATATCTGGCCATATTGCAGATACAGGGTTCCCGGCAGATAGATGAAAGTGCTCGGCCAAGTCACATCGTGCGTGTAAAAGGCCCAGTAGGGCGGATTGACATCCGAAATATCACCGCTGGGATGCTGGGCGGACTGCATATCCCAGAGCCATTTGTCATGGAACAGTTCAGTGTTGAACACGAACGATTCACTTCTGGTTTCCATACCGCGATCGCCCATCCATCCCTGGCGTTCATCTCGCTGCGGGCAGTCGGTGGGAATGGAGCGGTAATTGTTCTGAATACCCCATCGGCAGTTGTGGAATAACTGGTCAACCAGTTTATCCGAGCAGGCAAAAGAGCCCGTCCGCGGCAGGGCGTCATGCACCTCTTGCCCCTCAAGGGTTGACAGGGTCGGCTTGCCGGGATACCCCAAAAGTTCTACAAATCGGAATCCGTGATAGGTAAATATGGGATGCAAGGTGATGCCCCCCTTACCATCCATGATCACGGTGTCGGTCTGTTTGGCACTGCGCAGATTGGCTACGTAGAGATGAAGTTGCCCATGACCGGCAGATGGATTGAGATTGACGGTCAATTTGCCGTTACGCACCAGACTTTCACCGTGACGGAGAATGATCTTTGTTCCTGCCGGGGCGTTGGGAATATGGATTCGGCACCATCCGACCATATTCTGCCCCATGTCGAACATCCATTTACCCGGTGCAACCTCCGCCACCTTAACAGGATGGAGGATCTGAGTGATCTTGATCGGAAACTGCATCATCGCCAGCAGCTTTCCGCCTGGCGAATGGACAAGTTCGGCTGACTTCCAGCCCGCTGCGTGATAGCCGACTTTGTTCCAACCCGGCATCTGCATCGCCGTGTTGTAGGTTTCACCGTTGTACTCGCTGTTCATACGAATCGGTCCGCGGTCCGTCATCTTCCATCGAGGACCGCTGGTAACCACGCTGGACGTGCCGTCGGCGTAGGTGATATGAATCATCAGAATCATGCGGGGCGGGATGTGGATGGTATAGGCAGCCGGTCCTCCCAGACCGTATGCCCGCCCGTTCCCCAGAATCACGCCGATGGCATTTTCCCCTTTGTGCAGAAGCGGCGTGACATTTCTTGCAACATAGTAGCAACGTTTCGGATACCAGCTCAGCGGCGGTGAGAGTTGCGCGTCACTGGTCCGCTTACCGTTGATGTACATCCTCCCCAAACCGAGTCCACAGAAATAGGCGACCGCCCGTTTGACGCGGTGCGCTACATTAAATTGATCCCGCAGATAAATCGCAGGGAGCGGATGGCGAATCCCTTTCTTCCAACGGGGTTTCCATCCGATCCATTGCGCATGCTGCCATTGGGCCGGAACCCACAGCGCCTCCTGCCAATGTCCGACTTGACTCCATGCACTCGGCTGCGCCGTCTGATTCCACACTCGAACCTTCCAAAAGCACCGCTCCCTCGCGACGAGCGGACTTCCCGCATATCGGATATTCATCGACTGGTCCGACGTTACCCGCCCCGAATTCCACAGATCGCCGTCATTTTTCGCCAGCAGTGCCCGGCTCGATGCCACAATAATCTGATATCCCGTCTGCCGCGCTCCGTAGCCCGTCCACGGGAGCTGCCAGCCGAAACGGGGATGGTGTGAGTTCACAGCAACCGGATTATGCCGCAGTTGAATCTGCAGATGCGTCGGTGCCGATACAACGGCTGCCGTTGCAGTGGTTGATTGTTTCGTGGTGCACGCGGAGAGAGTCAGCAGCAGAGTCGATGCTATACAATACTTTAGTTTCATAACTCGTGATCCTCGCAGAGCAAAATAATCATCTGACGGACGGTTGCCGACCGCAAATTTACTTCTCTGAAGACCAATCATAATATCCCTCTGCCTGAAGTGCCAGATATCGCGCAGCCGCGGTTAATGTTGCATGATGGTTATCGATGGCATGAGGTTCCCGTGCGCCAATGTCCGTCGCTCAGGGAATGCTTCACTCAAGCAAGACGCATAAATTGATCAACCTTGCTCGCTCAGATTCATTCAAAGATTGGCAGCCGTCAATGCGGCATACGGGAATCAGCCATCGCTTGTCACCCAATCGAACCTGCGTGCACGAGGAATCTCACGGGGCGTTCCGGCAATCATTAAACCAAACTGTGGCCATTCGGACTTATCGGCTTTCGCAATAGCGCTCTTGCACAGGAGACCGGCATTTTTATGGGCACAACGGCTAATTTTCCGCGGATTTTAGATTGTCATCCTGCTTGCGAGAATAGAGTGGCATGCCTCGCCGACACTCAGCGATTACCGAATGTCCACCAGTTCCCGCGGTCGCACCGTCTTTAGCTGTCCACCGGTTGCGTAGTAAAACTCCCGCAGTGGTAGGGGGGGCGGCCTTAATCTGGGCCGCCTTACCGGCCGGAGAACGGAGAGAGTGGGATTCGAACCCACGGTGGAGTTGCCCCCACACACGACTTCCAATCGTGCTCCTTAAGCCACTCGGACATCTCTCCAAGGTGCCGGGCCGCAACGCTCGGCTCAACGTAAAGGCTACAACCAGCAGCAATCGGCGTCAATTTAGCAAAGAATTTGGCGAGCCGATTGCGATGTTGGCATTTCCGCATGGCGACGTGCCGGGCCGAGTTTGTGTAAATCGCTTTACACCAGAATC
>JBMFVY010000069.1:0-15319 GCA_049965755.1 Phycisphaerae bacterium
CTGGCGTTAAATCAACTCAATGAATACCGGTGAGTAAATCCACCGACTCGCATTGGCGATGATCGCATCCGGTGGGTGGGGACATCGTCAACCCCCGCGGGTGCCTGGAACAGTTGCCACGCCCCCATCAGCCGGCCGATCCCGCCGTTTCTGATTTTTCAATCGGTTGCCTGGGTATTCGCCAGGCGTTATCGTAAAACGAAGATGTTGTCAGACTCCGCGACGCAGCCCTGTCAAGCGTTTTGGAGAATAGCGCCCGGGAAATGTTCCAACGGTTGCATGCTTCAGGTCTGTGAAGCCCGGTGATGAAAAGCAGGCCTGATGTCATTACCCGTCGCCGGGCGCTGGAGTTATGTGCGACCTGTCATTCATCAGGTATCAGGAGACTATTGATGTCCAGAGCGCATCGTTATGCGGGTGTGATGATCTGGCTTGCGTCAGCCGTCGGGGTTATGCTGCCTCTGAGCTTGACGCAAAGGGCTGAAGCCGCGGTTCACTCCCGTCCTCTGGTAACCCGACTCTCGCCGCCGGTGCGATGGATAAGAACCGGTCCGGGCGACTATTTTGCGGATTTCGGCCTGGACTGGTTCGCCCAATTACATTTACGCATCGACAGTCCGTCTGCCGGGAAAGTCATCACCGTTTTGATGGGGGAGAAAGCATTGCCGGGTGGACGGGTCAATCCGCATCCCGGCGGCCAGATCACCTTCTACAAAACTCATCTGACGCTCCTCCGCGGTGTTCATGATTACAATGTGCCGCTGCCTCACCCGGATTACCGGCGCATGCCGGCCTCGATTGGTGCGGTGATGCCGTTTCGCTACGCGGAGATTCTCGGTTGTCCGTCCGGCCTCCGCCGTCGGGATGTGCTTCAGATGCGTGTGCATTACCGGTTTAATCGCCGGGCGGCCCGATTTGACTCCTCCAATAAAAATCTCAATGCCGTCTGGTCGCTCTGCCATCACACCGTCGAGGCGACCAGTTTCTGCGGGATTTTTGCCGATGGCAATCGGGAGCGTCGTCCGTATGAGGCAGATGATCTGATTGCAGAGCTGGATTGGTTCAACAACACCACAGATACCACCCTACCTGAAATCAGCGACCGCTACTTGATTTATCACCCCACTTGGCCGACAGAGTGGATCATGCAGAGCGTTCTGATGGCCTGGTATGATTACCTCTACACAGGTCATAAAAATCTTATTGAAAATAATTACTCCGCACTCAAGGCCAAAACGCTCGTTGCACTCGAGCGGCCAGACGGGCTCATCAGCACCGTTTCGCCACCCGTCTCTCAAGCTGTACTCAAATCCATCTATCGTCGCAAACTCATACGGGATATTGTCGACTGGCCGCCGGATATGCGTGATGGTTATGTGATGAGGCCGATCAACACCGTGGTCAATGCGTTTCATTATCGGAGTATGGTTCTGATGTCACGGATTGCCGCCGCTCTGGGGCATAAACGCGACGCACATTATTTTTCCGCCCGTGCCCGATTGATACGCCGAACCATGAATCGACTGTTGATCAATCCAGCAACGGGGCTGTATGTCGATGGTATCGGTACCACGCATAGTGCCATTCAGGCGAATCTTTTTCCCCTGGCATTTGGTGTTCCGCCCAGAGCCGACCGCGCACACATCGCTGATTTTCTGGTTAAACAGGGGATGCGATGCAGCGTCTACGGAGCTCAATATCTGCTCATGGCTCTCTATCGGACCGGTCGCGGCGGGGCGGCTCTCAAATTGATGACCTCCACGGGCACAAACAGTTGGATGCATATGCTGGCAGAGGGAACCACCATCACCGCCGAAGCCTGGACTTTCCGGTCAAAACCCAATGAAGACTGGAATCATGTGTGGGGGGCAGCGCCCGCCAATATTATCCCGCGCTATCTGATGGGAATTCGTCCGGGAAAACCCGGGTTCACCGAAGCGATCATCGCCCCGCAACCCGGCAATCTGACCTTCGCGCATATCACCGTACCTACGGTTCGGGGCCAAATCGCGGAAACCATTCGACAGGGTGCAGAATATTTTCAAATGGCTTTTACCATACCCCATGGTGTACTGGCTGCCGTCTCTCTGCCGCCGAACTGGCGTAACGCTCACACGATAACGCTCAACGGCATGGTGCTGCACGCCGGCGCCCGCGCCAAGCGGCTCTCGAAACTGCGGCCGGGACACTACGTCGTCAAGGCATTGAAATAGCTTTGGCGTTTTCGCGCTTTGAAATAACTCGGGTACAAGTTACCGTCACCCGGTATGCATCAGATGCGTGCAGGCTCGGCGTTGGGTGTGAATATCCATTTCTGCCACTCGCGGGGGAATTTCGCCATAATCCTTCCCGGAAGTCCCGTCCAGAGCACCGTGCGAACGATCACAGTCGCCAACACTGCTCCGGCCACCACATCCGACGGATAATGTGCATGCCGTAGAACTCTTTGTACTGCCACATCCCCGGCCAGAAAATAGAACAGAGCCCGACCGTTGGGATAAAACCACGCCAATCCGGCCGCCAGCGCAAAGGCTCCGCTCGTATGGGCACTGGGAAACGATTGGTAGGCCGCAGAATGAAACCCCATCGCCGGTCCGTAGAGTCCATAGATGTGTTTGTGAAGCAGCCATGGACGCGCGCGGCCGAAAAGCCCCTTGAGCAGATAGCAGGCCGCTACCGAGCAAATACATCCCACGGCAATGGAAATCGCCTTCTTTCGACCGTTTCGATCCAGCATGGCAACGGCAATAATGGTTAGCACCGAACAGGTCCATTGGCCCCACTGCATGAGCATGATCATTTCAAGATTGATGTCGGATTTGAAGTGGATCGGGTGCTGAAAAAGCCATTTCGCCATTGGCAGGTCATAATAAAGCGCAACGACAAAAAGAATGGTTACAAAAAGGAATTTCGTCCATCGCGGCCACGCAAGATCGAAATGCTTGGGTGCGGATTCATAATAAATTTCGGGGATATTCGGTTCGATTTCGGCCATCAGAAATTTCAACTCCTTTAAGCTGATAAAATAAAGATGCTAATCCATCAAAATGAATACCTGATGAAAATCGTCTGCCGGTCGCCAGCCGATCGCGGGCCAGCCTGACCGTCCCAGTCCACTTAATGATCAGAGATAATCCTGCCGCAGGTATTTTTTTGCCAGTTGCAGCGTCTCATCCGCTACCGTCCTTGCCCGGCGCGTACCTTCCTGCAGAACTCTGAGCACATGCCCGGGATCTTTCTGCAGTGCAACCCGGCGCTGACGTATCGGCTCAATGAGTGCCGTAAGTACCTCCACCAGTTTCTTTTTGCAGGGCACATCGCCGATCAACCCCCGCCGGTACTGCTCTTCTGTGTCGGTTACCCATTGGCGATCGGGATTGAACGTTTCATGAAAAATCCACAGCGGATTATTCTCCACCGTTCCCGGGTCGGTCGCCTTTTTTCGGTTGGGATCGGTGTACATACCCATGACTTTTTTGGAAATCGTGTCGGCGTCGTCGCTCAGATAAATGGCGTTGTTGAGCGACTTGCTCATTTTCAGCAGTTGACCGCCCGGTCCCGGGCCGCCGGTGCCCACCAATCGCCGAACGCGTCCCAATTTGGGCTCAATGATGGGGAACAGGCCGCCCGCGGCGACATAATCAGCATCCGCCGTCTGCGGATCAACCCCGCAATAGAGCTGATCAAATCGCCGCGCAACTTCCCGCGTTAATTCCAGATGCGCCAACTGATCTTCACCTACCGGCACCAGTTGCGGTCGAAACGCAAGAATATCGGCAATCTGCCCGACCGGATAAAGCAGAAAGCCGAAGCTGTATCCATCTCCCAGCCCCTTGTCTCTGATTTCATCCTTCAGGGTGGGGTTCCGCATCAGGCGGTTGTACGGTACGAGCATCGAAAAGAAAAAAGTCAGATCCGCAATGGCCGGTACTTCCGACTGAACAAAGATCGTGCTTTTGGATGGGTCGATACCCGCCGCCAGATAGTCTGTAGCAATTTCCAGCACGCTTTCCCGGATATCATCCGGTTTTTCCGCCCTTGTGGTAAAAGCATGGGCGTTAGCAATAATGAAGAAACATTCATATTCATCCTGCATCGCGACGCGGTTTTCAAGTGATCCTACCCAGTGGCCCAGATGCAATCGTCCGGTGGGGGTGTCGCCTGTTAGAATCCTCGGCTTGTGTGGGGACGGCTCCGTCATGCTGCGTTCATCCTGATATTTGATATTCCCTTGAAGTTTTAAGTCGCATTCCACCACGGAATGCCGATACTCGATACATAATCGAATTTCCGATGCATTATCGGCTCAAATGCAGCGTTGTAAACCTGAGGCGAGGTCGCCGCCGACATGGTTGAAGGCGGCCGCGGATGACAACGCCTCGGAGATGAGTTTACTGGAATCTGTTGCCGCTCACGGTTATCCTCTTGGAGGTAAGAGGGGGTAAGGTGCCTGTTGTCGACTCAGTGTTGCTCCCACCCGGTGCTCGAGGTGACGGATGTATGGACGATGAGATCGGTATCGGATTTGCACAGGTAAGGTAAAACGCCCCAGTTGGTAAAGCGAACATGGACATCCTGCAAGGTATCGGAGTTTCAAGCGGTGTGGCAGTTGCCAAGGCGCTGGTTATTTCCGATGACCAGCTTCGAATCGGTTCGCATACCGTCGAAAGCAGCAATCTAGAGGCGGAGAGACAAAAATTGCACGCGGCCATTACGGCCAGCAGTGAAGAAATCAGAGAACTCCGCGATCAGACCTCGCGACGGCTGGGCAAGGAAACCGGAGCCATTTTTGATTTCCACCTCGGTCTGCTTAATGATCCGGAACTGATTCGCACCTTCATCAATCTGATCAACTCGCAACGCTATTCCGCAGAATATGCGGTCTATCGCGCTCTGCGAGATTATGCCAAAATATTCACCGATCATTCTGACGCGTATTTTCGCGACCGCGTCAAGGATATCTTCGATATTGAACGTCGGCTTCTTTCCAAACTCACCGGTGCGGAACGGCTCCGTATCGGCGAACTTACAGAACCGGTCATACTCATCGCCAGTGATTTAACGCCATCCCAGACGGCATCGCTTGATAAAACCATGGTGCGCGGTATCGCCATAGAATCCGGCGGAAAAACCAGCCATACCGCGATTATTGCCAATTCATTGGGCATACCCGCTGTAGTCGGGCTTGAAGGTGTCATACGCGAAGTTCGCACCGGCGATATCATCATCATCAACGGCCACGAGGGGCGGGTCATTGTTGATCCCGATCCTCTTACCATCGATGAAAACAAATTTCTCGAACAGCGCCAGGCCCGGCATGCCACTGAGCTTGATCGCCTGCGCGATGAGCCCGCACGTACCAAAGACGGCGTCGATATTACGCTCATGGCCAATATTGAATTTCCCCATGAGGTTGAATATGCGTTGCACAAGGGTGCCATGGGGATCGGTCTCTACCGAACGGAATTTCTTTATCTCGGTTCAGATAAACCGCCGACTGAAGACGATCATTATGCAGCCTACGCGGAAGTCGTGCGGCGTCTGGCCGGTAAGCCCGTTGTAATCCGCACTCTCGATTTGGGCGCGGATAAATATTCTCCAAACTTGAATCTGCCCGTTGAAGCCAATCCGTTTCTGGGGTGCAGGTCCATACGGCTCTGCCTTGCCAGTCAGGATATGTTCAAGGTGCAGTTGCGTGCCGTTCTGCGTGCCAGTGTCCTCGGCGATGTCCGCATCATGTTCCCCATGATATGCAATATGATGGAGTTGCGGCAGGCAAAATATGTTCTCAAAGACACCATGGAAGACCTCGACGAGGAAGGCGTTGCCTACAACCGCTACATTCGCATCGGAATGATGGTGGAAGTTCCGTCAACCGCACTGATGCCCAAGCCGTATCTTCGTGAAACCGATTTCCTTTCGATCGGCTCTAATGACTTGATTCAATATACCCTTGCTGTGGACCGGGGTAATCAGCGGGTTGCTTCTCTTTTTACCGGTGCCCATCCCGCGGTTATTCGTCTGATCCGCCGCGTCCAGCGAGCCGGTCGTGCGGAAGTCAAAAACGTTTCACTTTGCGGTGAGATGGGGGGCGACCCGGATTACACCATGCTTCTGCTTGGCCTGGGCTTGCGGACACTTTCCATCACACCCAATAACATTCCGGAAATCAAACAATTGATCCGGGAAATTACACTCAAGCAATGTGAAAAAATCGCCAGCAAAGTGCTCAAGATGGAGCATGGCCATCTGATTCTCAATCTGCTGCACGACGAAATGCGGCGGTATCATCCCGACTTTTATCGCGATGATGTTTCCAAGCTCGCCCATCATTCTCAGGAAGCTTGATCTGTGGCTCGCTACTTTGATACCTCCAATCCCACCTTTCGCGTCCAGGCGCTGACCATCCTGATGTTATTGTTGTTGGCTCTTGCCTTGACTTCCGCCTGGGGCACCATGGCGTACCGTCGGCACCTTCAGGGGCCCTGGTATAAAAAATTATTACCCGAAGGTGCTGCGGCCTCCACTTCCGCCCGAGCCGGATTCCCAGGTAATGCGGCAACATTCTCCTGGCGCAGTACGCTCCATCCGTATCCCCTCCAGATGACGTTTTTCAGAGTGGATCGATCAGCCATCGAGGCTGATCATTCAGCTATGCAGAAAAGTCCGCTCGCGATTCGTCTATTTCCCAAAAGCCGGGGCTGGCTCCAGCCGCACATGACCATCGAGCGCGTGCTGGGGATTCCCATGCTTATGTGGCAGAGCTTTCGCGCCGCGCCGGCGAAACCTGCATCATCGCACGCCGTCATCACGCCTATAAAGGCCTTTCGTTACGTAGTGCTGAAACCCGTCGGGAGCGATCGGTTCGATGTGCTCGTGTTTGGCGCCCATCATGCCCCCGGGCGTTTTGATAATGCGTTGTTTTTACAACTTGTGGATCGTATGGTTGTCGGTGAACCTTAAGCTCGGCAGACCGGAAATAACCCGGTACCGGTTGCAGGGGTGGCCTGCGGTATATCTTTCGCGGAGGAATATGTGACGTGCAGAAACTCGTAGAGCGGAAACCGGCAGTTCAATATCCCGGGCGCGGTGGAAACTGCGGAATGTCGTTTCTGGCAAGGGGCGTGATGTGCCTTATCCTGGCCGTTTCTGCGTCGGTCTCGCTGCCGCCGGCGCGGGGATCCGGGCTTGATACCCGGCTCGCACCTGCCTGGCGGGATGATGCCGATGGGTTCATTCTCCGGTCGCCGGGCGATTCGGTGGTCTACCCCCGCAAAGGGAATAATATCGTCAGCTTCACCTATGCGCCGCTGCGATGGGGCTTGATTGTCCATCGGAGTTTTTTTGCCTCGCCGGTATCCGTGGCGAAAATTGTCAGCGAATCCCTGGCCGCCGACCGACAGGACTATAAAAAAGTGCAGGTGTTGGTTCGTAAAAAGATAATGGTATCCGGCTGCAAAGCGATGCGATTTACCATTCGCTTTCAGGCGGTTTCCGATAAACACCCCATTTCAATCATGCGCCAGCAGGTGCTGATTCAGAAGCAACCCAATGAGATATTTCTCCTGACCTTTTTCAGCCCCGGCGATCTGCATACCGGCGCCGTTTCCATTTTCAGCCGTATCATCCGATCCTTTCAGTTTATCAATATCCGGGCTGAGGCCAGATTACGGCTTGCGGCCGCAAAAAATGCAAAAAAATGGATTCACACAATATCCGCCGGAAAACTGCTCAAGGTTATCCACCTCGGCACACGGATATTTCAGATCAAAGCCTATGGCCGACCGATCGGTTATCTGGCTGTACAGATATACAAGGGCAAATGCGACGGTCTGGCGGGTGTGTTCTGTTCCATCAACAGCCGCGTATTTTTGAGGAATGGTTCGGACATCTTCCACAAGGAAACTTCATTCTGGGCGTTTACCCACCAACCGGGTGTGCCGGGTCCGCCGACGCATTTTTCCCAATGGACCGACTCTGTTGAGACGATGGTTCCGTTTAATAATCCTGTTATCGCAGAACTCCATGCGCAGCGTATTGTCGTGGATCCAAAAACCCGCAAACCCAAACTCATCAAACTCCACCCGCTGTATCCCAATTACGATACCCACTGGGTTACGCAGGTCGGTGATGCGACTACCGGCTTTTTCCCCATTCTGGATTCCCACGGCCGCCCCACGGATGGTTACGTATATCGTACGCATGTTAAAGTTGTTCAGACTCTCAGCCATGTTGTTGCCGGGATGCATGACAGGCCGGTGCGGTTTGTCCTCCGCCCCGACATGCCGGCTTTTATGCCTCCGGTCTTGAAGTTGCTCTGGCCCCACCTGGTGAATCTTGCGAAGGGTCAGCCGCTGGCGATGGTGGCATACAACAATCAGGCCCGGCGCCCGGCTCTGCGAGTTCTCTCGGTTCAGTCCCGTGCTATCATCACTGTCCACGGCAGGATGGTACGCGCATATCTGGTAACCGATCAGATGGACCCGTATGAATCCAAAATGTGGGTAACGGCACGCGGGCATCTGCTCAAGTACATTGCCGGCGATGGCTCCGAGTGGACTCCCACCACCGTGGCCGCCATGGCCAAACGGTGGCATGCCCGTTTGAAGGAGTTGACGGCTCCTTTGATTCGATGATGATCGACGGTTGTGGTGAGGTTGATCGATGAAATGGGGTCGCGCTGTATTCTGGTTGGTGGTGGGGGCGACTCTTATCGCCTTGGGGATACATTTAACCCGCGATTACCGTTCTCACGATGCGCAACTCGCTCAATTAAAAAAAGAGCGTGCGGAATTGCAGGCAATCATCAAACGCCTTACCGGCCGAACGCAGGAGGCGCAGCTCGTTGTTGATGAGCAGGTACTCAACCGTCGCGGGCGTGTCGTGCAGACAACGCTTCTATGGCGGGAATTCACGTTTACCAACCAGGGGCGTCGCGTGGCTTTGCCTCTGCAAAGAATAGTTATCCCCGGCGATGAACCCTATATCGGCGGTTATGTGCTTAAATTTGCCGATTCATTTGTCGAGGCTGGTAACGCCCTGCGTGGGAAGTCGCTCGGCTTTTTTACCCGTATATTCTCCAACTCACAGGCGCCTGATCGCGGAACATCCCTGCTGGGGCGGGAAGGTGTGCCTCGTGTTCTTGAGCCCCGCTACGGCCCACCCAATCCATTTGCGCTCTCGCTCTGGCAACAGATACAGCGGCTGATTCGCTCGCGGCGTGCCGATAAAAAACTTGGCCTGCAGGTGGTACAACTCCAATATGTCGCCAAACCGGTTCGGCCGGGGGTTCTCTACACCATCTACCTTCAAAATGATGGTGGATTTGAATTCATAGCAGAGCGTGGCCACA
Organism: Phycisphaerae bacterium; assembly: GCA_049965755.1. Classification (GTDB taxonomy): domain Bacteria; phylum Planctomycetota; class Phycisphaerae; order WQYP01; family WQYP01; genus JAJZGD01. The sequence continues at coordinate 9,353 of JBMFVY010000069.1, forward strand.
AGGCTCTGATGGATCGATTGTTGCATCAGAGTTTGCTTCCGGGACCAAAATGAAAACAAACAGATAAACAAGATTTCCTCCCCGGTATTCGGATGGTTGACTATCACCCTTAATCTGCTAAGTTCTCTTGAGCTGACTTGCGATTGCGTCTTCGATGAGGCCCATATGATAGACTGCCAAATTCGGGGAAACGGGAAGCTTTCGCTCGTTGCGCCGCACAGAATAAGCATCCGCAAGAATTGGATATCGTGGTCGGTATAGCTGTTTCTGATGGTGGCCGATCGGCCTGATCCCCGTGGTTTGCCTTTGGAAAAAGATGTAAGATAGGCTCGAATGGTGTAGAATATCGCGTGCGTTTTGTTCCGGCGCAGCGTAGATGTCAGTTTGTCTTTTTAGGCGTTTCGGAAGTTGATATGGCCAAAGCTCAAGCGACCGTGGTTGTTGAGGGACCGGGGAAAGGCAAACCGTTTTTTGACCGTGCCAAGACGGTCGCGGATACGGGTAATTTCGACTATGCCATTGACATGTATATCCAGGGCCTGCTGCGCGAACCCGACAATCTCGATGAACATAAAGCCCTGCGGGATGTGTCGTTGCGTCGCAAGGTGAGTGGGGGAAAACCCGCCGGTGGTTTCCTGGGAACCAAGCCCTACTTCGCCGGTAAATCTCCGAAAGAGCAGATGCTCAATGCTGAATATCTTCTCGCCAAAGATCCCGGCAACATCACCCATATGCTCAACATGATGAAGCATGCGGCTCTTGGCTCTTATCGCGATATTATTATTTGGTTTGGGCCCGTTGTATTGCAGGCCATCAGCACCGGTAAAACCCCGAATGTCAAACAGTATCTCGAAATGGCCGATTATTTTGAACAAGTTTCAGAATTCTCCAAAGCCGGTGAAGCGGTCCAGTTGGCCTACAATCTCACGCCCACCGATCCCTCGTTGGACCAGCGCATCAAGGACTTGGGTACGCGCGAAACCCTCAAACGCGGCGGCTACGAAAACGTGCCTGATTTCAAGGAGTCGCTTGCCAACAAAGCCGGTACTCAGGAGTTGCTGCAAAAGGATGCCCTGAATAAAACCGAGGAATTTCGCATCAAGCTTGTTGAAGATGCACGCGAGGCTTGGGAACAAAATCCACTCGATGCGCAGAACATTGCCAAGCTCATCAAAGCGCTTCTGGATGTCGAGTCAGATGAGGCCGACGAGGAAGCTCTGGCGGTCCTGGACCGAGCCTTCAAGGAAACCCGCACCTATCGATACAAGATGCTTAAAGGGGACGTGCATATTCGCAAGTTCCGGCGCGACTTGAGGGCGTTGAATGATCAACTTAAAGCGCATCCGGATGATAAAGAGCTGCAGAAAAAGATCGCTGATCTGGATGCGAAAAAGCTGGCATTTGAGGTTGAAGAATTTGCGGAACGCTTCAAAAACTTCCCATCCGATGCCAACTTCGCCTATGAATATGGATTGCGCCTCTATCGCGCCCGTCGCTCGGAAGAAGCGATTGCCGTCCTGCAGCAGGCGCAGGCAAGTCCGAAACACCGGGCCGATGCGTTGCAACTTCTTGGTCGGGCGTTTCTTGACCAAGGCATGTACCTCGAGGCGGGGGAGACACTCCAGAGAGCCATTGAAAACTATGAGCTTGCATCGACCGGCGACGGCCGTAGCAAGGAAATGCACTACTGGCTGGCACGCGCGTACGAACTGACCAATCAGGGACCGGAAGCGGAAAAAATCTACAGCAAGATCACGCAGTGGGATTTCAACTTTCGCGATGCCCGTCAGCGGCTTGCGGAACTGCGTAAACAGAGAACAAATGCCGGCGCCTGATATGCTCGGACCAACTCCCCTTTAACGAGGGATCCGGTCGGTTTACCTGTGCCGACGGATTCTTATTTCTCTCCAGCCGGTTGGGCGCCGGCCGGTAACTCGCCTGGCAAGCTTGTATTGAAGGGCGCCGTCGGACTCGGTGTTGGGGTTGAACCCGTGGCCGTATGCTGCATCGTGCTGTGGCTCGGGCGGGGTTGATTAAGACTCGCCATCAGCATCCGGGCCTTTCCAGTAATACTTTCCATCTCGAAATCGGCATTGATCTGATGCGTATGGCAGAGCGTGTAGAGCATCTGCACCACACGTTGATATGACGCACCGATAAATACCTGACGCGGATTAAAATGCTTTGCAAATGGATTCGGTGCCCCCGCCAGAGTCGCCAGGATTGCAGGTACAGCCGCTCCGCATTTCATGGAGACGGTCTGACCGGTGAGCGGATTCCTATAGTACAACTCCACCGGTTCCGCATTCGCTGCGGATTTACCGCTCGCCGCAGGTACGCTGGAGGTGGGGGAATAATTGACGGTCAGCGTATCGTGCGGGCTGATATAGAGTGAACCGGGAACCAGCGTGGGTATACGCCCGAGGAATGCAATTCTCGGCAGGTGGTGTGTGGTGACATAGATCGTGCATTTCTGCCGACCGGGAATGATATCCATGATGAACTTTTGGCTGATATCCTGCGAATAGACGATAGATGAGTGGATCGTCAGAAGCGCCTTGTATCCCGTGATCTGCACGCGGCGGGACGCCGAATGCAGCAGCTTGCGAAAGGTCAGGCCGGCCAGAAATCGGTCATGACAATGCGCCAGCGTGTAGATCGCCCGGCGCTCAAAGGGGCTCGTGGTGTCCAGCGCTATTTTGCTGATGGCGGTGATCGCGTCGCTGTCGCCCAGGCGTGCTCCCGCCTGCAGACAGTAATAGGCGACCGCCGCATTCGATGAGTTGTAATGTTTTTGCAATATGGGAAGAATCGGGGCTCCGAGTTGCTCCAAAGCCACCGCCAGCGCCTCGTGCGGCGCCGCCGGATCTTTCAATGATTGGATAATCACCCGTGCCTGGCGATCATTAAAGCCCGGCACATCGCCCGCCAGATAAAGTTCCAGAACACGCCTTACAAAACGCATCGGATCATGCCGATAGCGATGAATAATCCTTACCTTGACCAACCGGTCATTTTCGGCCGTGGCCACGGGCGGGTAATTACCGTAGTGCTGATTGATCACGCGTTGAATCAGATCGGTGATGCGATACGACGGGTTATAAAGTTCGAGCAGGCACGGTACACTTTCCTGCACCACGGCACCGCCTATCACCCTTCCCTCGCGAACCAGGGCGCTGGTAGGTTTGAGTTTACCGTCAGAGGTAAATGGATTGCAGAATACCGGCCCGCGGGCTCTGGCCACCACTCGGCTCTGGTCGACGAGGCGAATGTGCACCCGCAGACCTACCGGCCAGAGCAGGCCATTTTCAAGGCTTGTGGTGGATGTATTCGGCAGTGCCTTGACATAGACATCGAACGTGGTCCCCCGCACCGCCAAAGGCGGAATGGCACCCTCAACCGCCACCGCCGCTACCTGTTTGGATGCCAAGATTTGATTGGGGTCAATATTCCCCGTATCGTTTGAATAGAAACCCACACCCGCTTTGAGCAATCGATTGAGCATCAGGGCGCGAATCGGCGGCGGCATCTGTCCGCTGCCCGTATTGGGTAAACCCGCCACGAGTCCCCAACCACGTACCACGATCGGCCCGGTGTACCCCAGTCCGACATACTCCCCGACCGTCCCTCGAAGTGCCGGATAGACCGACGGCAGAGGAATGCGATCCTGTGCCGCTATCGGAGGTGATGAGGACTTCGGTCCCTGCGAACACCCCGATAAAATGATAGTGGAAATCATCCCTGCCGCAGCCATTAAGATCGCCCACGGCTTTTTTGATTCAATTCGTATCATGTCGTTAAGCTACCCCGCGTGCTAATTCAGACTACCAAACCACCCGAGCATAACCGGTAAACCGCCGCTGCGCCAAAAAGACTCGGCGTTTAAGGTTGAAATAGGTCCGGCTGTCGCGGATCTTTTTTGTCATCGTCCATGACACTCTGCACTTCTTGCGCCAGTTCTCCAAGATCTCGAAATTCCCGGTAAACTGACGCAAACCTTACAAACGCGATCGCGTCAGCCCCCCGCAGAAGTTTCATAACCAATTCCCCGATTTCGGAACTCGGTACCTCACGGTCAAAATTACGCTGAATCTGTTCTTCCACCGAATCCACCATGCCGGAGATGGTCGATGCCGGAACCGGCCGCTTGTAGCATGCCCGTTGGATGCCGTCGAGTAATTTGTTTCGGTCATACGGTACGCGCGACCCATCTTTCTTCACGACGGTCATGCGCACAGCCTCCTCCACGCGCTCATACGTGGTGTAGCGACGCCGACATTTCTGGCATTCTCTCCGACGCCTGATCGCGTCACCCCCCTCGGCCGGACGCGAATCAATCACGCGATCGTCGTTTTCACTATGACAAAATGGGCATCGCACCGCTTTTAATCGCTCGCCAAAAACTCATCAACTTCTCATAGTAGCCTAAAATCGAATACGTTGGGCGTCAATCAGAGCTTGCATGGGGGGATGGCGGAACGAGCGATGGCCGCAGTCTGGCTTTGCCACGCCATGGCGGCCGGCAAAAGATGGAGGACTGCTTGGGCAGCCAAGCCAACTGCATATTGAAAACGACGATATCCGGTGCCATTTCGGCCGTGCGTTGATGATCGATATATCGGTACGTGCGCCCATGTCACTTCGACCAATCCGTGAGCGTTCCTGTCGTTAAACAAAATGGTGTGCGACGCTCACATCCTGACCCAAGCTTTTTCGTGATAGCACATTTGTTGTTTTTTCGGGAGGGGGTATATTAAGACGGTATGATTAAGCTTGTGGTGAGCTTGGCAAGCCCAAAGTCCTCGAATAGATACCTCTTATGATTGCACCACGCCGGTGAGCTTGTGTGTCAAGAAAAATCTGCGCGAATGTTTCCAGCCGGAGCAAGTCATTCCAACGTGTTGTGAGACAGCAATCGCATCTTTTGTGTTGGAATGTGGCAGGGTACCCTGACCGTAAGAGGAGAAATGATGGTCATGCGAAGCCTAACCCGGATATTTCACCGATGTCGCTGCCGCGCTGTTTGCGCGCAGGCCTTGCACCCTGTAAAATCAAGGTATTAAAGCAGTTTCTTCACTTTGCAAGGAGGCAAGGCCGTGAGAACAGAGTGTACCACAAAATCCATCACGTTGTCATCCCTTCGACGGCAGAAGTTGCGGTTGGAGTTTGACGGCGGGAGGATCACATCGGATGCCGGGGCCTTGCTATTGAGGGAGGCGGATCGGCAACTCAAGCTCGTACGACGCCTATCGGCCTGTATTCCCGATCCGCGTGATCCGGATTTGATCGAGCACCAACAACGGACCCTCTTATCCCAGCGTATCATGGGCATTGCCTGCGGATGGGAAGACCTCAACGATCACCAGACGCTGCGGGATGATCCGCTCTGGCAGATTCTGACCAATCGGGGTGTGGACAGCCAAAAGCCAGTAGCGTCCGGGATGATCTTAATACAATCTTAACGTTTGCGCCAGCTCGGGTTTTGTGGTTTACTGTTGGCCATGGTGAACGCAGTCACACAACTTCCTACGAACCCGTCTTGGCCGCGGAAACGCCGGCGGCAGGCGATGCAGGCGAACTCTTTGGTGAAATCGCCAGAGGCGTTGCCGGGAGTATCACCGGAACCTCCGGCGCAAGCCTTGCAGGCCGAGACAGCTTGTGCGGCGGCCGTGACCAAGACGCCGGGCCGCAAGAAGCGGTTTCGGCACCTCGTGGGGCGAAAATACATCAGGATGCTGGAAAAATATATCGGCGACCTGCGCCGTCATCACCCGCATCCCAATCGCAATCTGCATTTTGACGATATTGTCACCATTCTGTTGCTGGGATTTTTTAATTCCGACATCCGGTCTTTGCGTAAGCTGGAACTCTTCAGCCAGGTGCCCGGAGTTAGGCCGTGTTGACATTCACTTGATCCAACAAAGGATTGAGGCAAATTGGACGAAGGCCAGGAAATTCCGCGCTGTT
>JBMFVY010000070.1:0-15241 GCA_049965755.1 Phycisphaerae bacterium
CCGACCCGGGACACAGCCACATATCGACATCTGTTCATATCATGCCGTTCGGAAAACCTTACAACGCAAGCGGCTCGCGATCTTTGAGCAATACCCCGTCCGTCTGAACGAAGACGGTTTGGCCCACAGGTTGATTTTCATGTATTCTTGGCCTAGCAGGCTATAATCGCTCGGCAATCAGTGTATGTTGCTGCGGGCCCAAAGGAATGGAAAGTGTACGAAGATATCAAAAACAGGGTTGTTGACCTTCTTTTCACCGCCGCAGGCAGTGACGTGTCGCTCAAAGCGGTCAGGCGGGAGTTGGGGATTGCTCCCGCCGATGAAGAATCCTTTCATCACGCCATCGATGAGTTGATTTCGGCAGATATTATTATCCCGCTGCAACAGGGGCAGGCAATCGGCTTTAACCGCTCACGCGAAGATGTGATCGGTCTTTTCAGTTCCAATTATCGCGGATTTGGTTTTGTCACTCTGCTCGTTGATGATAAAAAGGGTGATCTGTTCATAAGTCCGTCTGATACCCTTGATGCCCACTCCGGCGATCTGGTCGTCGCCCGAATTATGGCCAGTTCCAAGCGAGACCAGCAACTTCAAAGCCGATCCGGTCGCATCCTCCGAATTTTGCGCCGCGGGACCACCCGATGCGTTGGAACACTCACCGCCGCTTCGTCCGGATGGGTTATCGTGCCCGACGGTCACATATTCCGTCATCCGCTCGGGATTGCCGACATTTCGGCCACCAGTGCTGTTGAAGGGGATAAAGTCGTCGCCGAAGTGCTGGAATTTCCCCGCCCGGGTCATCCCGGCCAGGGTGTGATCGTGGAAGTGCTGGGTCCTAAAGGCGATGCCGAAGTGGAACTTCAGTCGATCAGGCGCCAATTTGATCTTCCTGAAGATTTTCCTCCGGCGGTGCGAGAGGCGGCGGCCAAGGCAGCTCGCGATTTCAAACCTCAAGCGCTCAAAGGACGCGAGGACCTGAGCCGAAAATTCATCATCACCATCGACCCCGATGACGCCCGTGATTTTGATGATGCCATAAGCTTGGAAATACTTCCCCCGTCTGAAACGGCCAATGATCCGCTGCATCATCTCGCCCCTTCAACCGAATCAGAAAAACCCGGCCCCAGCGTGTACGAACTCGGCGTCCATATTGCGGATGTCAGCGCTTTTGTCCCGGTGCAATCGGTTATGGACCTTGAAGCCCGCCTCCGTGGCAACAGTATCTATTTCCCTAGGCACGTGATTCCGATGCTGCCGGAAATCCTCTCCAACGGAGTCTGTTCACTGCAGGAAAATCAACCGCGATTGACCAAGTCTGCGTTTATCCGCTATGACGCCCAAGGGCGAGTAACGGGCACCCGCTTCGCCAACACCGTCATCGTTTCAAATAAACGTCTGACCTACCGTCAGGCACAGGCCGTCATCGATCACGCCTCCGGCCAGGGACCCGTTTACAGCAAGGGATTGATTGATTCTCCACCCGATCCGAATCTGCCGGAAGTTACGGATCAGGTACGCGAACTGCTGATGAATATGGATAGACTCGCCCGGCTCATTCGGCAGCGACGACTGGATCAGGGGATGATCGTTCTTGATCTGCCGGAGGTTGAGCTGGTTCTTGACACTCTGGGCCAGGTCATTGATGCACATCCCGAAGATGATTCGTTCACGCATAAAATTATTGAAATGTTCATGGTAGAAGCCAATGAGGCGGTTGCACGCTTCCTCACAACCCAAGGCATACCGGTTCTCCGTCGCATTCACCCTGAACCCGATGCTGAGATGACCGATGCGGTGCGAAAATTTCTTACCGCATCAGGGTCGAAGGTTCCCCGTCGCCTTGATCGTCGCCTGATTGCTGAATTGCTTGATTCCGTCCGCGGAACCCCCATCGCCTACGCGGTGAATCTCAGCGTCCTCAAAACATTCAGTACCGCACAATATTCGCCCGAGCCGCTCGGCCATTACGCCCTGGGGAGTGATAACTATGCTCATTTCACTTCACCTATCCGTCGCTACGCCGATCTGGTCATCCATCGCGCACTCGATGCCGTGCTCCACCGTTCCACCAGAAAATCGAAATCCAAACCGGCCGTCGGTCCAACGCCGCCTATACCTGCCGGCTCGCTGATGCCACGCGTTCTCACCGATGTGCCTGATGCGACTACCTTGGAGCACCTTGCCCGTCACCTGTCCATGACCGAAAGGCGGGCGCAGGATGCGGAACGGGAGTTGCGGATGGTTAAAGTTCTGCAACTTTTATCTGCCCATGTCGGTGACATCATTGATGGGGTCATCACCGGTGTGGCTGGCTGGGGCATCTTTGTGCAGTCCAGCCGTTTTCTTGTTGAGGGCACCATCCGCATCAACGATCTACCCGACGATTTCTGGATTTTTGAAGACGGCCGCAGTTGCCTGCGCGGCCAGCGTACCGGTCGACGCCTATCGCTGGGCGATCAGGTGAAGGTACAGATCATCGCGGTCAATATCCCCGCCCGGCGGATGGATCTGCGATTGATGGAGCATGCCGCCACAGCCCGCGGTGATCGGCGCCTGCGAAAAGTCGAAGCACCTCGCAATCCCCCTAAGTCCGACCGGTGGGAAAAGACCGGCGAACCTGCCAGTCTTCCACGGCGTAAAAAAGGAGAAGGACGGAGCCGATTTGTTCAGGCAAAAGGACAGAAAAAACGCTTCCCCCGGGGCAGATGAATCATGGACATAAGCAGCTCAACACGATCCACTTCCAGCCGCATCAGCCGTCGACTGACCGCCGCATCTGCAGTTATGTTGCTTTTGGTGCTTCCGGGGTGCGTCACGCATGTGATCAAAAATAACAGCATCAGTGCTCAGCTCAATCGAGCCACCGGTGGGGGGCAGGGTTGGTATGTGACCACCAATTCCAAATCCAGCAATGCCAATAGCCAAGGTGGTTTTACCCCCCACAAACCGGGTAATTTTATTTTCGACCCATCCGAACCCGGACAATAAAAATACGGGCATCCTGTGCGGTTGATCCATTCCGGACCGATTCTCCCCCCCCAATCTCCCGCAACCTACTTATAATGGCTCGAGTTCGCCGGGAGGGGAATCCCTTCCCGGTAGTGGTGTATTTGAGGGTGCAATATTATGCTTTTCGGCTTTTGCCACGGGCTGAAAAACAGCTTGCCGCCGCAAGGCGGATGGGACGGAAATTATTCACAGGCCTCCTGCCGGAACGCCAGACGGATGTATTTCCGTGGCGGGCCAGTTGAGCACCCAATCAACCGCGCAATGCCCGGCATCCGTTTTACTCGAAATAGGTTCTGCTTTACTCCCGCTTCCGGACTGCTGAAATTGTTATCCCGGGCCTGGATCATTATCCTCATCACCACCGCTTGGCTGGCAAACGCTCCAAACCTTTGGGCGGCCCATATCATTGCCGGACCGATGGTTGGAAGCGTCTCCACTACGACCGCTCGAGTTTGGTTGGAGATCAGCACATCCGATCACGTGACCGTCCGAATTTTTGATGTTGATAACAACGAGGAAATAAATGCCGTTGGGATGGATGTCTCCGGTCCGCCTCCGTTCGTGGCGGAGGCGACTTTCGGCGGTTTGATCCCCGATCACGATTACCGCATTTCAGTCAGCATTGAAGGTGTTCGCCAGCAACTGCCTCTGCCTAAACTTATTATCCACACCATGCCGGCGCGCAAAGCCATGCGCAGCATTACGGTCGCCTTCGGGTCGTGTGCGGATTTCCGCCGTTACCCCGGTCTGCGGATATGGAACAGCATCACCCGGATTGAACCGCGTGCTTTTATTTTCGCAGGTAATTCCACCTATCTGCCGAAGCATTTGAATCAGTTTCCCTACACCTATGTTCACGCGCTGCAATTTATCCTCCAGCGATACGACGCCTCCCGACGCTTTATCGGCATCCAACCTCTGATGCGCATCTGCCCCATGTATGCGACGTGGGATAACCGGGATTTTGGCACCCTGAAATCTAATAAAAAATTTGTGTTTTCCAGACAGTCGATGCTGGCCTTTGAAGATTACTGGCCCAACCCGTCCTACGGTCACGGCCGGACGCTCGGAACCTTCTGCCATTTTGATGTTGGCGATGTCGCCTTCTTTCTTTTGGATGACCGCTCGTTTCGCACCCCGCAGACGCACGGTCCAGGCGCCACCATGTTCGGCCGTCGCCAGCTCGCATGGCTCAAGAACCGGTTGATGCGAAGTCGCGCCGATTTCAAAATTATTGTCGACGGCGATCAGATGCTTGCTCACTACGCGGCGCATGAAAGCTGGGCCGATTATCAGCCGGAACAGAATCAATTCATCCATTGGATTTTTGCTCATCAGGTAGGGGGTGTGCTGTTCCTCTCCGGCCACCGCGGTTTTGGTGAATTGACGCGCCGCCCGGCCAATTCTAACAGCGACTTTCCGCAATACCCCCTCTATGACCTTACCAGCTCATCGCTCGCTGCCGCTCCCGTCAAGCACCAATTCACCGGCTGGCACAACCCTGATCGGGTCGGCCCGGCAGTTTTTGAGCATAATTTCGGCCTCATTCGTGTCGGGGGCGCTATCGATGCCCGCCATATCACACTGGAACTGCGTAATTCCCACGGCCGGGTGGTGTTGCGTAAAGTGATCAGTCAGAATGATCTCGAACCGTAACCTTCCGACCCCAGGCAGCAATATGACGTTCAACATGTCACAATATATGCACGTCTGTGAAGTCGATAAATTTCTCGATGGAAAGAGGGGAGTTCCCAATGCCACGCCACTGCGGTCAGGGTGCAGGATGACAGTTTGCCGCTGACTGCCTTGCCAATAAACGCGTTTTAGGGCGAGTTATGGGAAATAGCATGTAGCGACGATCTGCGGGTGACTCCCGGCCGCGACGTACCTCTCCAATCCACCGCCGGATAATTTAAGGTTTTCCCCTATCCATCTTGACTGGGTTTTCCTGATTTTCTTCGGTTGCCGTTATGCGATACTGCCTTCCGTCGTCAGTGACGGCATCGACATGGCGGCCGATCGAATGGACGCCCGACTGCTGAAACCGACGAAGTCAATTTGCTTTGCCCTTGCATGGCCGGTGGGATTGCAGCTTGTTCCACTGGCCGTGCTTTTTTATTCTGTCTTCCCCCGCGGCTTACACCGCTCCGTATTGCTTCAGAAACGTTATCATGATCGGCTCAATCTTCTTCCACAGATGTGAATTGGCAAAACCTGCCCAAGCCAACGGCGTCGTGACGTCCAACGGCCCGTCGGGAATGTTTCCTAGCCCGTCAGTGACAATGACGCCTGCTTCCTGTGCAATCAGGGTGGAAGCCATGTCGTACGGATGGACGCAGAGTCCGGGCTGCATCTTCAGTGCCCGGTAGAAATGAAGCCGAAGATCAGCGTTGAAACGATCATGTCCCATGATCAGTTCGTAGAACTGTCCGCCTGTGCTCATGTATTGATCATCAAATACCATCGGGGTTGCGGTATCAATATCTCCGGCACATTGCCTTGCGATCAGCTCCATTAATTCCGCCGCCGGTACCTTCGTCCCCGGGAAAAAGCTGGTGATAGTACCGAATCCATGGTTGATCGTGTCCGCCTTGCTCGGGGTGATGGGTATCCGCTGTGTTTCTTCGGTGAGCAGATCATCCCGAACCGCCATCGCGCCCCGGCCCTTCCCCGCCCAAAGCACATCACATCGAGTCTGCTTGGCGGTAGGAATCTCGGCCTGCATCGCCACGCTGATATGACTCAATCGGGTCTGCAAGCCGAGGTTTGGCGCTACACCGGCCAATACCCACGCCGATCGCTTGTCAAACATCAATTCCCGCGTGCCGTCGATCGGATCAACAATCAGTTGGAATGCCGCATCTTCCGGCATGGTTCCGCTTGGAAACGTCATCATTCCCTCTTCGTCGTCTCCCGCGATGCCCTCCGCAACCAGAGTCAATGGGAACTCTTCCGACCATTTGCGGCAAAAATCAATTAATATCGGTTCCACATGTTGATCAACGGCATAAATCGTGTCGGCGGCACTGTGGCGATCGACATCAGCAGATACCATCCCGCGTTCTCGTGCGTCAAGAATGCCGCTGCGGATGTTACGGCCCAGAATGCACAATTTCTCAACAAAATATTCCGCCTCGCGGGGAAGTTCTCCGACTGCATGCATGGTGTTAATTCCTCATCATTCGCCGGTTGTTTAATCCTCCCCACGCAGATCGGCACTCTCGGCCGGATACCCGGCCGGTGTTTCTGTATTCGGACGCCTGCCCCGGACGCGGCGCCATACCGCCTTGACCATCGGCCAGAATGCATAAAAATAGATCGCAATCAATGCTGCAATCTGCGGCTGCCAAAGCAGAAATAAAATCACCAAAACCGCCTTAACCACATACGAAAAAGGTTTTCGCCCCCGCAGATATTGATTGATGACATGATCATACGAAATCCGGCTTACCATCAGCAACGCCGAAAGCAGAAGAATTAACGGCATGGTGTACGGAAAACTGGTGAGAACCCAATGGCTGATCACAGGTGGTACATTAAAGGGGAGGATGTGCGGTGCACCGCGTTGTAGGCCTTCAAAAAAGATCACACTTGCCGCCACAACTCCGGCTGCTCCCGGCGAAGGTAATCCACGGAACGCCATATGAGAATCAATGTCATGTTGTGTCATGGTGTTGAAGCGGGCAAGCCGCAAGCCCGCGCAGGCCACATAGACGGCCGCGATGATCCAGAAAAAGCGGCCGTCCATGCTGTGCGCCAACGGTCCGATATGGCTGTTGTATGCTGGGCGCGTCTGCGAAAGTACATGTCCGATCAGTTTCAGACTTAAAAATGCCGGAGTAACGCCGAAACTTACCATATCAGCCAGTGAATCAAGTTCCGCACCAAAATCACTGGTCGCCCGGGCCAATCGCGCCATCGATCCGTCCAGCATGTCGCAGATCATGGCGGCGAAGATCAGATAACCTGCCACCGAAAAGTTATTCATGAAAGTTGTTGATTGGCTCGGTGGGGCGGAAGCATATCCTAATGCGGCAAAACCGCACAGCAGGTTTCCCAATGTGAAAAGGGTGGGCAGCACCGCGATCATGCGACGCGACAACTCGGACCCGCCGGAGAAGTTGCTATCGCGATCGTGCGACCGGTTATCGTCGTGACTTTCAGTCATTCGGCCCAACATCCTGCATCTTAAGAGACTGCACCGCATGGTCGCGAGCGGTCCCCGACACACCACTTATATCGCCCACCATGATAAACAAATTTTCTGCGTTCGGGTGATTGAAAATTGAAACTTAAATGCAACGGGCGATTTTTTGATTCAATAGGGTTAATCCCAAGGCAACCTCGCATCGCGGCAAATTCTGCGCCAGCGCGAGCATTGTCATCGCCGATTCATGCCCAAATCTCCTTTGGGTTCACCCTTGCCGAGAGCCCCTCGACATTGTCCGACTCCTTAATCTGCGACAAATGGCGACCGCCGCGTCGGAGTTTTAATCGCATTTTCCGTTTTTGGGTTGCTGATTTCGCATCTCGGCCATCGCGAATCCTGCCAGCATGGCAGCGATGGCGGCATTTTCGGCAAGGTTTCCGTTCATAGCACGTTTGAAGATAACGGTAATTTTTCTGAATATAACTGCTTGCGATTTATGCGGTTATGTGCGTGCTCGCAATGCAGATATCAGTTTCGGCACGATCATTGCAATGGATACGGTTCAGAGTGGTGAACTCTGGACTACCGGTGGGCGTGTGTCCCGCCGGGGTTCAAAAAGAGGTCTTCACTGGCGATGCCTGAAAACCTCAAAAAGGTTTACCGCGACGAAAGGAAGTTTTTATCATGCCGAAAGTAATTGGGATTGATTTGGGAACCACCAACTCTGTTGTGGCCATTATGGAGGGAGCGCAGCCCAAAGTTTTGATCAATGCTCAGGGGTCGCGACTGACGCCATCCGTCGTCGGTTTCACCGACAAAGGTGAGCGCTTAGTCGGCCTGCCTGCCAAGCATCAGCAGGTCACCAATCCCACCAACACCATTTTCTCGATCAAGCGATTCATGGGGCGGCGCCACAGTGAAGTCGGCGGTGAAGAAAAATTGGTCCCGTACAAGATCATTGGTGGTCCGGAGGAACTCGTCAAAGTGGAGGTCCGTGGCAAGGCGTACACCCCACCCGAAATTTCCGCCATGATTCTGCAGGATTTGAAAAAAACCGCAGAAGATTATCTCGGCGAAAAAGTCACCGACGCCATTATTACCGTTCCGGCCTATTTCAACGACTCCCAGCGTCTTGCCACCAAAGAAGCCGGTGAAATCGCCGGGTTGAGCGTCAAGCGTGTGTTGCCGGAACCGACAGCAGCCGCATTGGCATACGGAATGGACAAGAAAAAAGGTGGCAAAATCGCAGTATTCGATCTTGGCGGCGGCACCTTTGACGTATCGGTTCTGGATGTCGCCGAGGGCGTCTTTGAAGTGCTTTCGATCAACGGTGATACGCATCTCGGCGGCGATGATTTTGATCAGGTGCTCGTCGATCATCTGGCGGAGGAATTCCGCAAGCAGACGGGGGTGGATCTGCGGAAAGACCCGATGGCTCTTCAACGACTTAAGGAAGCTGCCGAAAAAGCGAAGATCGAACTCTCCAGCAATATGGAAACGAGTATCAATCTTCCGTTTATTACGGCGGATGCCAGCGGGCCCAAACACCTCCAGACCAGCCTCACCCGCAGCAAATTCGAATCTCTCACCAGCCATCTGATCGAAAAGTGCCGACAGCCCGTCATCAAGGCGCTGCAGGATGCGAAGCTTTCGGCCTCGCAGATTGATGAAGTGTTGCTGGTGGGTGGATCGACTCGAATTCCGCGCGTCCAGCAGCTTGTGAAAGAGCTCTTCGGGAAGGAAGGTAACAAGTCCGTCAATCCCGATGAAGCCGTAGCGCTGGGTGCTGCCGTTCAGGGAGGTATCACCACCGGCGAGGTGAAAGACATCCTCGTGCTGGATGTGACACCGCTCACCCTGGGCCTTGAAACACTCGGTGGTGTTATGACCCCATTGATTCAGCGCAATACCACCATTCCCACCAGCAAGACTGAAGTTTTCAGTACTGCGGCCGATAACCAGACCAGTGTCGAGGTGCATGTGCTTCAAGGCGAACGTCCGCTCGCTAAGGACAACCGCACGCTGGGTAAATTTCAACTCACCGGCATCGCTCCCGCACCGCGTGGCATGCCGCAGATTGAGGTGACATTCGATATTGACGTCAACGGGATTCTCAATGTAAAGGCCAAAGACAAGGCCACCAATAAGGAGAGTACCGTCAAGATTACCGGCCACAGCGGCCTCTCGAAGGAAGAAATTGAGCGGATGAAGAAGGAAGCTGAGGCCCACGCCGCTGAGGATAAGGCTCGCCGTGAACTCATCGACCTGAAAAATCAGGCCGAGTCGGTCACCCTGCAGGTTGAGAAAGAGCTTCAGGAGCATGGCGATAAGGTCGGACCGCAGGAACGCGCCGATCTGGAAAGCTCGCTTAATCAGACCCGCGAAGTCCTCAAGGGCGAAGATAAGTCCGCCCTTGAAAAAGCGCTCGCGAATCTCAACAAGGCTCGCTTGAAGCTCGGTGAGTCGATTTACAAATCCGCCGGTGGCAGCTCTGCCGGTGCGGCGGGGGGACCGGATGCCGGTCCGACAACCGGTCAGGCGTCGTCAACGGGGGATGAGTCTGGAAAAAAGCCGGATGATGTTATCGACGCTGAGTATGAAGTGAAGTAATCGGCCGTTAGCGGATTGGCTTTCGGAGCCGCCACTGGACATACCGAGTTCCATGGCGGCTCTGTTTTTTCGCGAGCAAACATGCCTGACTTGGAACCGGTGGCCATACGGCTGAAAAAAAGTGAGGCCTTGGAAATTGACTGGGCCGACGGCAGAACCGCCGTCTATCCCCTCCGTTTCCTGCGTCGGATGTGCCCCTGTGCCGGGTGTTGCGGTGAAAGGGATCTGCTCGGAAGGCAGATTCTGCCGGTGGTGCGGACAACTTACGACGGTCCGATCACCGCCGCCGGCGCCGAACTTGTCGGACACTATGCCCTGCGGATGATCTGGTCCGATCATCACGCCACCGGCCTCTATACGTATCAGTATTTAGACGAACTGGCGCACAGCCATCTTGGTACGGTTCGTATTGTTGCGACGAATCGACCGGGTGGCGAAGTGTGATTCCGCCCTGCGGATCGGAAATCATATTCGGCTTCCTTCAGATGCATGGATAGAATGGGATTGGCGGCAGCGATGCTCGATGCAGTCCGTTGAGATCGCTGGGAAAGGTGATACAGTTCTAATATGACGCACGATGAATCAAACCCTCAGGCTCCCGAAAGTGAAGAACCCTCGCGCACGCTCAACGAACCGATTTTCTATAATCCGGTGAAAGGTGAATTCTGTAATCTGCCGGAATCCCTTCCCATTCTGGCAACGCCGGATATCGTCCCATTTCGAGATTCCACCGTCCGGATTCAGATACGCTCGGACGCGGCCCGGCGGGTGCTGGAGCACGCCGATAATGGCGAACATCTCGTCGCCGTCATCCTTCAGAAAAACTCGTCCATCACCTCGCCGGGCAAAGGGGACCTCCACGATGTCGGCATGCTGGGCCTCATACTCAAGGCATTTCCCGAGGGTGAGCAGAATGCCGCCGCCATGTTTACCGGAATTGAAAGGGTGGTAATTAACGGCGAATTAATCACCGAACCTTTCCTGCAGGCCCCCATGCGTCTCGCTCCGGATGTACCCGGTGCATCTGAGGCCGAACTTGAAATCCTCTTTGAAGCGGTCAAAACCGCCGCCCTGCGTCTCATTGAGATATCACCCGATATTCCGGCCGAAGCGACGGCCATGCTCAATGAGATCAAGGGTGCCGGGGCCCTGGCCGATTTTCTTGCCGAGCGCATGGATCAGCCTATCGAAGCCAAACAGAAACTCATGGCGCAGACGGATGTGTACCAGCGGCTCAATGAAGTGGGGCGGCAGGTGGCCCGGCGGATTGAGATGATGGAACTCATCAATAAAATCCGTGGTGATGCACGCTCACGCATCGATGATCAGCAGAAAAAATATTTTCTGCGCGAGCAGATAGAGTCTATTCAAAAAGAAATCGGCGACGACGACCCTGAAACACGGGATGCCGCACGCCTCAAGGAACGCATCGCTGCCGCCAAACTCCCCCCCGGTGTCAAAGAGGAAGTGGATAATGAATTGTCCCGCCTCGCCTCGATTCCCCAGGCGTCTCCGGAGTATTCGCTTCTCCGCGGCTATCTGGACACCATCGCGTCCCTTCCCTGGTCGGTTGAGACGCCCGATCATTTCGATCTCCGGCGTGCCCGGAAAATATTGGATGAAGACCATTATGATCTCGAAAAAATCAAACGCCGCATCGTCGAATTCCTCGCGGTGCGCCGCCTCAACCCGACCGGCCGCGGCTCCATTTTGTGTTTTGTCGGGCCTCCGGGTGTCGGTAAAACCAGTCTCGGGAAATCGATTGCCCGGTCGCTGGGTAGAAAATTTTATCGCCTGAGTCTCGGTGGCGTTCGTGATGAGGCGGATATCCGCGGTCACCGCCGCACCTACATCGGTGCTTTTCCCGGGCGAATCATCGAAGGCCTCAGAAAATGCGGCAGCCGTAATCCCGTGATGATGCTCGATGAGATCGACAAACTCAGCAGCGACTTCCGCGGCGACCCCGCATCGGCACTGCTTGAAGTGCTCGACCCCGAACAGAATCATACGTTTCAGGATCATTATCTCAGCCTGCCATTTGATTTAAGTCACGTAATCTTTATCTGCACGGCCAATTCGATTGATCCGATCCCCCACGCCCTTCGCGACCGGCTGGAAATCATTGAAATTCCCGGCTACACGCTCAGCGATAAATTACAGATTGCCGAGCGCTATCTCATCCCGCAGCAACTCGTGGAACATGGCCTCTCTGCGCAGCATTGCCAGATTTCCACTGCCGCTCTCAAGGCATTGGTGGAGGGGTACACACGGGAATCGGGAGTCCGCAATTTGAATCGCAACATCGCTTCTGTCATGCGCGGCGTGGCGGCGAAGATCGCCGAAACGCTGCCGCCTCTGGTCGTGGACGCGGCCCCGGCCGCTGCCAATGAAAAGCCGACGGCAGAATCGGCGGGGGACAAGCCCGCTGGCGACCCCGCCCCGCAGGACAAAATCAATATTCCACCGGACGCGCCGGTTTTTGTCGTGCAGCCGGAGGATCTCCACAGCTACCTCGGCCCTGTTCAATTTGAAAGCGAACTGGCCCTGCGAGCATCGACGCCCGGCGTGGCGACCGGTCTGGCCTACACACCTGTGGGTGGCGACATCCTGTTTGTTGAGGCCAGCCGCATGCACGGCAAGGGACGCATGACCATCACCGGCCAGATCGGGCGGGTCATGGGCGAATCCGCACAGGCGGCTTTATCTCTGCTCAAAAGCCGAAGTGACCGATTCAATCTCGATCCGACGAGTTTCAGCAAATCGGATATCCATATTCACGTCCCGGCAGGGGCAGTACCGAAGGATGGTCCCTCGGCCGGTGTCTCCATGTACACTGCACTGGTGAGCCTTTTTACCGGACAAGCTGTCCGACCGGATGTGGCCATGACCGGCGAGATTACCTTGCGCGGATTGGTGCTGCCCATCGGCGGCGTGAAGGAAAAACTCATCGCCGCCCATCGGGCGGGTATTAAATTAGCCCTGCTGCCCAAACGCAATGAAAAAGATGTGTTGGAGATCAAACCGCCGCTCAAGGGAATGGCGGTCGAATATGTTAATAATGTCGATGAGTTGATTCGAATCGCCATTCCGTCACTTGCCCCCACATCCAAGCCGGAAGTGAAATCGACTTCGCGGACGACCCAAACCACGGCCGGGGCGGTGCCGTCTATCCGCAAAAATCGTCCCAATCCACCCATAATTCCGCCCGGCAATGCGTGAGAGGCGCAGTACAACATGACCGATTCATTTACCAGCACCGATACCCTGCCGACGGTCGACCTCGGGCAATGTGCATACCGCGAGGCATGGGAACGGCAACTCGCATTCCATCAGCAGGTTCTCGACGGTGAGTTTCCCCGCGGTCTGATCATTCTCGTTGAACATCCGCCGGTGGTGACTTTTGGACGGCGCCCCGGATCGGCAGATCATCTTCTCGCGGACGCCGTAACCCTCAGCCATCGAGGCGTTGATGTGGTGCAGAGCGATCGCGGGGGCGATATTACCTTTCATGGGCCGGGGCAAATGGTCGTCTACCCGATCATTCCATTGCGGCGTTACAACCTCGGGTTGTCGGAATATATGCGCCTGCTGGAGCAGGTGGTGATCGATGCGGTATTGCCGTTCGGTATTAAAGGTGTGCGTGATGCTTGTGCTACCGGGGTGTGGGTGGATTCCGCCGAGTCGCGGGAATCGACGCAATCTCAGGGTATGCCGGATGCGCCCGGTTCACCGCTACCCCGCTGCGAAGGCGGCACTCTGCATCTTAAAAAATTATGTGCCATGGGTGTCAAATTGCGGCGCTGGATTTCGCTCCATGGGCTGGCACTGAATGTCACCACCGATTTAACTTATTTCGATCTCATCAACCCCTGCGGTCTCTCCCGCCCCGTAACGTCCATGCGTGCCCTGCTCGGTGAGCGCTGCCCGGCCATGGCGGAGGTGAAGCGGCAGATCATCACGCAATTTGCCCGCCATCTCCGTGGCGATTAGTTGTCGCTTCTGGTACCATGTTTTGGCGTGACGCGCTGGTAGCTCAATTGGATAGAGCGTCGGCCTCCGAAGCCGAAGGTTGTGGGTTCGACCCCCGCCCAGCGCACTGGTAGAAAACCAAAGCTGAATGCATGTTTTGTGCATACCTCCGGGTGTTCCGGAGCGCGGCTGAAGCCCCTTAATATCCGGTAGTCTACTGGATATGTTCAGGAGTGCCGCGTCATGCCCTATGCTCATCATATTCCATCGTACAGACGCCACAGGTCCACCGGTCAGGCCGTGGTAACCATCAATGGCCGGGATTTCTACCTCGGCCCTTACGGCTGTGCGTCGAGTCGGCGGGAGTATGACCGCCTGATTGCCGAGTGGCAGCTTGGTGGGCGGACGTTGCCGGCCGTGGGCGTGAGCATCGCAGAGTTGATGCTGGCGTACGCGGAGCATTTGAAGCAAAGCCAGCGCAACGTGGGTGGCCGGGCCGGTGGAACGGAGCTCTCGGCATGGATATGCGCCGTCAGGCCGCTCAAGCGGCTTTATGCCCGGCTTCCGGCGGCGGAGTTCGGGCCGCTCAAATTGCAGGCCGTTCGTGAAGAACATATCAAAGCTGGGTTGGCGAGGGTGACCTGCAACAGCCAGACCCGGCGTATCGTGCGCATGTTCAAGTGGGCGGTGTCGAGGGAATTGGTGCCGGTGACGGTGTATCAGGCGCTCAAGGCGGTTGAGGGCCTTCGACGGGGTAAGTCGGCGGCCAGAGAGACCGAGCCGGTAAAGCCGGTTGCGTGGAGCACTGTGGAGGCGACGTTGCCGTTTGTTAACAGCCATGTGGCGGCGATGATTCGTCTGCAGTGGCTTACCGGTATGCGTTCAGGTGAAGTCTGCCGCATGAGCATGGCGGATCTGGATATGAGCGGAGACCTTTGGATTTACAGGCCGCGGTTGCATAAGACGGCGGCGCTCGGGCATGCACGCATTATTCCGTTGGGCCCGCAGTCACAGGATGTTCTGCGGCCGCTGCTCAAGGCTGCGTCCGATGCCTGTTTGTTCAGCCCCGCCGATGCGGAGGCGCAGCGTCGGGCGGCGGCGCATGCAAGTCGGAAAACGCCATTGAGTTGCGGCAACCGGCCGGGAAGCCATGTGCGGAGGCACCCGAAGAAGCGGCCCGGTGTGTGCTACTCACCCGATAGCTACAAAGGGGCGATTGACTATGGTATACGAAAAGCCAACGCCGCCAGGGCGGCAGCGTTGGGTGTCGCGGTGGATGAGTTGCCGGAATCTGAGCGGGTGCCGCATTGGCATCCGCATCAGTTGCGTCACGCGGCAGCGACGCGAATTCGCAAGCAATACGGCCTCGACGCCGCGCGTGCGGTGCTGGGCCACAAGAGTTTGGCGATTACCGAAGTGTACGCCGAGCAGGATGCAACAAAGGCGGAAGAGGTTGCGAAGTCGGTTGGATGATGTCGGTAAGTAAGCCGTCGAAGTTGCCGC
>JBMFVY010000071.1:0-14709 GCA_049965755.1 Phycisphaerae bacterium
CACATAAATGCGAAAAAACACATTTAACAAATTGTAATACAACGACTTACGTCAAATATGCTGCTGGAACATCCGTTAAAAACATACGGCAGTTTCACGTGACCTTGTACTTTAGTGCAAGGTGTATCATTGGGCGGGAGTAAACGCTGCCCGGCACCAGTCCCCCGACAACCCGATTGGCGATACTTAATTTTGTTTCGGCGGATGGAACGCCCACAGGGACCGCTTGAGCAACTGCCCCCAACGGTGATTATATGGATGCACATGATGCGCTATTTTGCCGTCGCGATATACCGGCAGTCCCGCGTTGGCCCACTGAAAAATAGAGCCTTTCAAATCATGTACGTTGGTAAAACCATCTTTCACCAGCCGGGCGCAATAAGCGCTTGAGCGGTAGCCGACGGAGCAATACGCGACAATCGGTTGATCGTGCGGCACGCCCGCCATCGCTTTGGACACCGATTCATCCGCATTAATCCATCGGGCGTGATGCAGATGGCTGACTTCATATTCAATTCGCGCACGCACATCCAGCAATAGTGGCTTTGGTTGATGAGCATCCGTAAGCCACGCATGGAGTGCCGGCACGGACAACTGCGGTACTTGTGGAAAATTATCCTGAATCATTCCATTGACTTGCGTCCATGTCAGGCGGTGGCTGTGCTGATACCACCAATAGCCGCCAACGCCGGCTGCCGACGCGCCAATAACCATGATGGTAATCAAGAGTTTATTCACTGTACTTTTCCTGCCTCTTGCGGAGGCTTTTGTTCCGGCGGCCGATCCGCACCGCTCATGGGATATGGTCCAGTGCCGCCCCGGAATGGAATCAACCACATGCGGTCGAACCGCTGATTAGCCGGCTCACGAAACTGCTCAATGCCCAGCACCATGTTGGTGTGACCGAGCCGTGGCTGTGCCAGATACGTACGGAATATGTAATCCCACCAAGGCAGATTAAAACCGAAATTACTGTTGGTTTCCATAACTTCAATGGAGTGATGAACCCGGTGCATATCCGGTGTTACCAGGAGCAGCCGCAGCACGCGATCCAGCCCCAGTGGCATAGACACGTTACTATGATTGAACATGGATGTGGCATTGAGAATCACCTCAAAAAGGAACACCCCCAACATCGGTGCACCCAAAGCCGCGACAGCGCCTATTTTGATCAGGCCGGAAAGCAGTATCTCAAAGGTATGGAATCGTCCGCCGCTGGTGACATCGAGATCAACATCCGCATGATGCATGCGGTGTATACGCCAAAGCAGCGGAACGGCGTGAAACAAAACATGCTGGAGGTAGATGGTTAAATCAAGAAGGATGATGGTCGCGGCGACTTTCAGCCAATAAGGGAATAGCGAGCAATCCAGCAGCCCCCACCCGGCTTTTGACGCGGCGGCGGCTACGAATAACGCACCCCCGGGGAGGATGAATTTCAGGAGCGCACCGTTAAGAATTGAAATTCCCAGATTGGCTGGCCAGCGGCGGCGGCGCGAATGGGGCACTACCCGTGGACGGCGCGGAGCCAAAATTTCCCACAAGGCCATCAGTGCCAGAATGCCCAGAAATGCAGTGATGCGGATTATCCCCGCATGAACGACAAAAGCGGAAAACATGATTCGACTCCAGGTGACGCTGTCAGCGACAGTAATTGTAGCCGGTCCGTCGTGCGAAAAACATGTTGGGTGGGTATCAACAATCAATTCCCGTCAATCCGTGACCGAGACCCGGGGTCAGACCAATGTAAGATTTTCCCATGGCCTATGACCAATAGGTCATAGGCGTCTTTATCAGGAAGTTGTATTGGATATTTCCGACGCGAACCAAAGCAGTTGGCCACGAGCTAAAAGGCGGTAAAAAAGAGAGGGGAAATGATGAAAGAAACCCTTGATTTTCTGGTCCAGCACGGCGCAATCGTTTTGTTTGCGGTGGTATTCGCCGAGCAGATGGGGGTCCCGCTTCCGACGGTGCCGTGGTTATTGGCCGTTGGTGCGCTGTCGGCCACCGGGAGGTTTGACGCGTCCATGGGGGTCGGAGTCGCGGTGATCGCGTGCCTGTTCGCAGACATGTTTTGGTTTTTTCTCGGACGCCGGCGCGGGATGATGGTCTTGGGATGGCTATGCCACATTTCTCTCGAGCCCGATTCGTGCGTTCGCCGAACGCAAAATCTATTTACGCGCTACGGCTTGCGCGGCCTGACCGTGGCCAAGTTTGTTCCGGGATTAAGTACCGTGTTACCGCCATTGGCGGGAATGTCCGGAATCAGTATCACCCGGTTTCTTCTCGTTGACGCGTTGGGCTCGTTACTTTACTGCGGCAGTTTTATCGCTGTTGGGTATTGTTTCAGCCATCAAATAGGTCAAATTGGCGTGGCGATGACCCACGTCGGCGGCAGCGCCCTGGGCCTGCTTGCCGTCTTCACGGTGGTCTATACGGCATACAAATACTGGCGGCGGAGTCGCCTGCTGCACCTGCTGCAGATCGCTCGTATTACAGTGGACGAACTGCGGCAGAAACTGGATTCTGCTCAAGCCCCGGTGTTGTTTGACGTGAGGTCGATTGCTGAACTGCGAACGGATCCATCCATGATTCCTGGCGCACGCCACATTCAACTGAGCGAGGTAGCCAGGCGTCGCCATGAATTTCCACATGACCGGGACATCGTCTTTTATTGCTCGTGTCCGAACGAGGGTTCCAGTGCGCGCGTGGCGTTACTTCTCCATCGCGCAGGATTTACTCGCGTGCGACCCCTGCAGGGGGGAATCAACGCCTGGCGGCAGGCGAACTATCCGACGGAAACATGCACCGCCTCCACGACAACGGCAACCGCGGGCATTCTGGCGGGCCAAGCTCCCGCACCGGCGCCCACGACACCGGCCCCGGCCACCAAGCCCCAGCGTAATTATCGGGCTTGGGGTGGCCCTAAATCGCGGGAAATGAACGGCGGGACGTTGTGCCGCTTCTGGCGACTGTGATTGACCGGATCTCCATCCACAGAATATATCCGGCTCGTTTTAGAAGATAAAAGGAGCGTTGTCCGGGAAGAGGAACCCTTACACCCGCGACACCAGTCACGAACAGGCACTTCCAACTTCGCCATGCAGCCGCTCCGGATCACGAATCCGCCGACCTCTGCGGTCAAATCATCTCTCTATTTTCATCGCCATGCAAGCGACATTGGCGGACGCATTGCAGGGCGAACGCATACTAAATTTTGTTTGGGCTTGGCAACTTGGTGATCGGGTGTTAGGATTTTTGTTCAACTGATCCGCGGATTTGCGTAGTTTGGTAGAAATGAACGACGAATGAAACGAGCTTTGGCATGGAGGCCACAAGCAAGACGGACCTTGCGCGCATTTTTGAAGAACTCCCCGATCCTCAACAAGCTCACCTGATTCGCCATCCGTTGGCGTCGATCTTGGCAATAGCCATCATGGCGGCGATATGCGGCCGCGAAAGCTGGCAGGAGATCGCTCTCTGGGGGAGATATCAAGAAGAGTGGCTGGAGACATTTTTAGATTTGCCCAACCGCATTCCATCTCATGACACCTTCGGGCGATTATTTTCACGCCTGAACCCCGATGCCTTTGAACGTTGGTTTATGCGTTGGATGCAGGGGGTCGTGGATTCATCTCAAGTGTGCTGCATCAGTCGGAAAAGGAGAAGCGGCTTTTCTGCGTAAGGTATGATGTGGTGCCGAACAGGGAGACTGTTTTATGTCCAATGCACGTCGTCATTACACCGGGGCCGAGAAGATGGCCATTCTGCGTGAGCACCTGTTGGAAAAGACCCCGATTTCTGACCTCTGCCAGAAGCACGGCATCACCCCCGACATGTTCTACGTCAACGAGTTCGCAGATCGGCTCAAGCAGCACAATATGAAAGTCTTTGAAGACCTTTTTGCCTGAGACTGGTGAGACGGCCATGCCGCCTGTCGTTCACGCAAGTATGCAGAACCTGTATCGACCCACTCAACCGCTCATCGGTTTCTATTGCCGCCAATGGTGCCAAAATGATCTATGCGGGCCGGTCTAACGCGGTAAGAGTTTTTATTCGATTCCGCGGATCGCTTGATTCCTCAGCAGGCGAAATCAGCAGCCAATGCCCTGTTCACCGAAAAAATTAGCGCCTGGTGTCTGTTGTCCGCGCCTTACTGAAGGCCTGAATTCGTCTCCGGGCGTCACGCTCAATTTTTGAGCACACCAACTCACAAATGTCGAAAATCATTGGTTCCGTGATGGAATACTGCACCAGATTCCCATCGCGGTGGGTGGTGACCAGCTCCGCCGATTTCAGCAGCCCGAGTTGCTTGGATACATTCGCCTGCTTGAGCCCCGTCTTCCGGCAAAGTTCGGTCACATAACACGGACTTTCGCGCAGGGTATTGAGCAGCAGCAGGCGGCTCCGATCCGACAGAATGGCAAATATCCGGGCGATATCCGCCAGTTGTGATTCGCTTGGGGGCTTTTTTCTCATGGCATGGACTCCTTGACATTATGTCTATATGACGATATTGTAATATATTGATTATCGGGTGTCCAGTCTTCATGTTCAAGACAAACGCCCGGATGTTTGAAAGGAGTTTGATGATGAAAGTCGAAAATGGTGTACGCATGATGGCCGGCCTGATGGTTCTCATCAGTGTTGCTCTGGCGGTTCTGGTCAGCGAGTGGTTTCTCATTCTGACCGCCTTCGTCGGATTGAATCTGTTTCAGTCTTCCTTTACGGGTTTCTGCCCGGCGGAGATAATACTGAAAAAAATCGGCTGCGGCGGTGCCTGCGGTCCCAAGTCGGATGCAAAAACCTGATTTCGGGCTTACATTAGGATTCAGACGCGGTGAAAGGCGATTGATGATGGCGGCATCCGAAAAGCGGAAGAAATTCAAATTTACCGGCATCAAGGCGATGGTGATCGTCGTACTTATTTTTGCGGCAGTCATTTCAGGGGTTTGGTATCTGCACCGCGGCACGGGTGAAATTCTTCCCGGTCGGCAACTGCCTACCCCGCAACCGCAGATTCCCGGGCATTGGGTGGTGGTGCGATTTTTGTCTATCCGACGCTCGCTTCGCGCCGTCGGCACAGTAACCCCCATCAACCCGGTCAATCTTGCCGCCCGTATTTCCGGGCGCGTGGTGCAAAGTGGTTTGTATGACGGGGAAAAAGTCAGTAAAGGTGAAACACTGGTCAGATTGGATGATACCCGCCTTCGTGCTCAGCTCGCTGCGGCAGTTGCTATGGTTCAACTGGCCAAAGCCCACCTGCATCAGGCTCTGATTGATCAGCGGCGCGATCGAAAACTTCTGGCCACCGGGGATGTAACCCGGCAGGCCATGGATATCGCCGATACCACGGTCGCCACCGACAAGGCATCGCTTGCCAACGCCGTTGCCTCCCAACACATTGCCGCCGTGATTTTGAGTCATACGCGGATCGTTTCGCCGATCAATGGGATTGTTACGGAAAAAATGGTCAGCGTCGGCGATACTGTCATGCCGGGGGAAGTTCTGGCACAGTTGTACGATCCTGCCCAACTCGAGCTGGATGCAACGGTGCGGGAATCATTGGCCGCTCGGCTCCGTCTGGGTGAAAAACTTCCACTGCAACTCTCCGGTTTTGCCGGAAGCCTCACCGGCCGCGTACGCCAGATCGTCCCGCGTGTCAGTACGCAGACCCGTAGCTTTATCCTCAAAATATCCGCTCACTTTCCCCAAGGCGCCTGGCCAGGCGTTTTCGGCCACGTGCTCCTGCCGCTGAGAATGCATCGGATGCTGGTTGTGCCGCAGGCGGCCGTTGAATATGTCGGCCAACTCTCTGTCGTGGATGTCGCCCTCGGTAAACGTCGCCGTATGCAGGCGGTTCAGACTGGCCGCAGGATAGGGGCGTTTCGTGAAATCCTTGCCGGGCTTACGGCTGGGCAGCATGTGTGGGTGTCATCGGCAGCACCGAAGGCTACGAAAAAACAGCTCCGGTGATACCGGGCTTTGGCAATGAATGGCGATCGACCATGCAGAATGATGTTCAATCCAAATCGGATACGACCAGCCCGCTCGCTCGCCTGGTAGATATTTTCCTCCATAGCCGACTGGCGCTGGTTCTGATTGTTCTTGCGCTTCTGCTGGGTGCTGCCTCTCTGGCGTTGACACCGCGCGAAAAAGACCCGCAGATTCTCGTGCCGATGGTGGACGTATTCGTCCGGTTTCCCGGGCACAGCGCCGAAAGCACCGCCCAACTGGTTACCACTCCGCTTGAAAAGCTCCTCTATCAGATCAAAGGAGTGGAGGATATCTATTCCACCAGTCAGCGTAACAGCGCCTTGGTAACGGTTCGATTTTATGTCGGGCAGGATGTTGAGCGCAGTGTGCTCAAGGTATATCGTGAGATCAATTCCCATCAATCCGTTGTGCCGCCGGGTGTAACCGGCTGGGTCGTCAAGCCGGAAACCATCAATGATGTTCCCATCGTAACACTCACACTGGCAAGCCCCCGGGCACCTCCGGTATTGATGAGTCAGATTGCGGAAGAACTCTCCGTCCGCCTAGCCGATGTCGCCAATGTGTCGCGAGCCTATGTCGTCGGCGGGCGGCCGCGCGTCGTTTACGTCTATCTCAGCGCAGCGCGCCTGCGGGCCTATCATCTCACCGCCATACAGATCGGTTCCGATATTCAGGCGGCAAATATTAACAATGTGGCGGGCAGTTATGCCCGCAATAACCGCGAGATACAGGTTCTCACGGGCAGAGCCTTTCGCAATGCTCATCAGCTCGGCCGACTGGTTGTGGCCGTCTGGCATCAACAGCCGGTTTATCTGAAAAATGTCGCGCGGATCGTAGACGGACCGATGCAGGTAACGTCTTATGAATGGCATGACTGGGGGGCTGCCGCGGGTAAGCCTGAAGCCCCCGGCTTTCCGGGTACCGTGCTGGCCGGGCCGGCGAATTTCCGACATCGAGGTGCGGTTCCTGCCGTCACCATCGCCATCGCAAAGAAAGCGGGCAGCAACGCCGTCGTCGTCGCGCAGCAGGTCATCAATAAAGCAAGCAAACTCGCGCGAACCATCCTTCCGCCGGGTATGACACTCATTGTGACGCGCAACAGCGGTCTATCCGCAAATGCCAAAGTCAATGGACTCATTGAAGGCTTGATGGCCGCCATCGTGATCGTGGTGTTGCTCCTGACCCTTTCCCTTGGTTGGCGGGAGGCAGCAGTGGTGACGGTGGCGATTCCCGTGGTTTTCGGTCTTACCCTGGTGTGTAATTTGGCTTTGGGCTTTACCATCAATCGCGTCACACTCTTTGCGCTGATTCTCTCGCTGGGACTGCTGGTGGATGACCCCATCGTGGATGTGGAAAATATCACCCGCCATTTTGATATGGCCGGCCGGGCATCCCGCCGCATCGCCTTCGGAGCGATTATCGAAATACTTCGCCCGCTGGTGGTGGCAACGCTTGCCGTTATTATTTCATTCATACCCATGTTTTTCATCACCGGTATGATGGGGCCCTACATGCGTCCCATGGCCTTTAATGTGCCGGTGGCGATGCTTATGTCGATGCTGGTCGCGCTCACCATTACTCCCTGGGTCAGCTATCATCTGCTCAAAAAACGTCGCTTCAAAGAAATGGCCCATCATCACCACGGCGAGGACCTTGAAGAGGCCGCCTCCAGTTACATTCAGCACACCCGGCTTTACAGGATATTCGCCCCGGTGCTTCGCCTTTTGTGCGGCCGCCGCTCCGCCCGCTGGATATTTCTTGCCGGAATCGGCGCGGTGACGCTTGTCGCGATTTTGCTTCCCGCATGGCGACTGGTTCCCCTTAAACTGCTGCCGTTCGGTAATCAGAGTAATTTGCTCGTGGTCGTCCATGCTCCCCGCGGAACAACCGTTCAGCAGACGGATTCGGCGGCACGTGCTCTGGTGCACTATCTGCGGCGGCTGAACGAAACGGTGGATGTCACCTCGTATGTGGGCGTCGCCGCTCCGATGGATTTTAACGGTCTGGTGCGGCATTATTATCTGCGTAATAGACCTAACGACGCTCAGATTGAAGTAGATCTGGCCGGGAAAAATCGCCGGGAAAGTCAAACCCATGCCATAGCCCTGCGGATTCGCAACGCTCTTACCGCCATCGCCCGGCGCAATCACGTTCGTATCCAGATCGTTGAAGCACCTCCCGGGCCGCCGGTGCTCGACACCATCGTGGGAGAGATTTATGGTTCGCCTGCCACCTCTTACCATCAGATGCAGCTTGCGGCCCGAACTCTGAGGCGGCGGCTGGAGCTGGAGCCGGGTGTGGTGGACGTGGACGACAGCATCCAGGCGCCTGAAAAAAGAATGGAGTTTGTGGTCGATAAACGCAAAGCGGCACTCAACGGGGTCACCAGTGAGCAGATTGCCCGCACGTTGGATATGGCGGTTTCAGGCCTTGCTGCGAGCACCATTCATGCGCCGCGCCAACGCCGATCGCTTAATATTATTGTTACACTGCCGATTGCCCGTCACTCCAGCAGGTTTGATCTCGATGAACTCTATGTGCGGGGAGATGGTGCTGCCCTTGTGCCGCTGGCGGAACTCGGGCATTGGCAGAAGAAAACGGCTGGCCAGGCGATCTATCATAAAAATCTTCGGCGGGTGGTGTATGTGTATGCTGATACCGCCGGTCGGCCGCCCATCAATGCCATTGTGGATGTCGATGCCGACCGCCTGCCCGATGCTTATCACCCCGCTGCGGCTCAACTTAAGCCCGTCGGCGACGGGTGGATCAATCTGACCGCCACGCCTCGTCCTCTCAGTGGCCGGACCTTTTTTTCCGATGGTTCGGGTATCGCGTGGCAATTGCGCCCGGGCGTGCATGTGGACTTCTCCGGCGAGGGCGAACTGCGCATTACGGAGCACGTGTTCCGTGATCTCGGTATCGCTTTCGCCGCCGCCATGGTGGGAATCTATGTATTACTTGTTGCGCAAACCGGTTCCTTCCTTCTCCCGTTGGTGATGGAACTGGCAATCCCGCTCACCATTCCGGGCGTCATGCCGGGCTTTTATTTTCTGAATGTGTTTGTCAGCCGAACCGTTGACGGCTACCGCGATCCGATACTCTTTACCGCAACCGCCATGATCGGCATGATCGCGCTGGCAGGTATCGTCACCCGTAATGCCGTCATATTGGTCGATTTCATTCATCGCGCCCTGAAGCGGGGGCGTGGTCTTCAGGAAGCGATCATTGAAAGCGTGGTGGTGCGTATGCGTCCGATCCTGCTGACCGCCGCAGCCGCCATGCTTTCGTCAATTCCCATTTTGAGCGATCCCATATTTTCCGGTTTGGCGTGGGCGCTGATCTTCGGTCTTTTTGCTTCCACTGCCTTTACATTGCTCGTAATACCGACCGTTTACTGGATGCTCTTTGCGAATAAGCCGGGGCACGGTGTAGATATCGAACAAAACCGAGATTGATGGCTATCGGTCCACCTCACCAAGGCGCTCCGCCAAATCTTTCTGACCGATAAAAGTGACAATCGGGATGCGGAGTACAGATATCTGCCGATGACGCGGACGGCGGAAAATCCGACTGATCTGATCCGCCCGTGTTGCCGGCTCAGTAGAATACACGTGCCGGTTACCACTCCGCAACGCTGCCAGTTGTTCTACGCTACACCTCTTGGATGTCCTTACCGATTTGATCATTGGAGGATTAAGCCATGAGCAAATTGCAGTCATGCGTTGTTGGAGTCGGTATCTGTGGACTTTTTATGTTGGCCGGCTGCCGCACCGTTGTGGTGGCCAGACCGGGGCTGCCGCCACCCCATGTTGTTTACGTCGCCCCGTGGCCCGGCGCCGTCTCGATTCGCAGGCACTACGTCTGGCGCCCTCGCTGGGGGCGATATCAATGGATCCCCGGCCATTGGGCCAGATGAGCGGGTCTGAGGCTTCGATGTTTCGCAGTCGCAAGTCGACCATGCTTGCGATAGAATTCGCGCGGTGCTAATGAGGATCGCGCGTCGATGAAGGAATATCTCGATCTTGTCCGTCAGGTGATGGAAAAAGGCATTCGCAAGCCCAGCCGCACGGGTGTGGACACCATCAGCTATTTCGGGGCGTTTTACCGGGTTGATCTCTCGGCAGGATTCCCTCTGCTGACCACCAAACGTGTTAATTATGCCGCCGTACTCCGAGAACTGCTCTGGTATCTCTCCGGCCAGGAG
The DNA here is from genome assembly GCA_049965755.1 of Phycisphaerae bacterium. Classification (GTDB taxonomy): domain Bacteria; phylum Planctomycetota; class Phycisphaerae; order WQYP01; family WQYP01; genus JAJZGD01. The sequence goes on from JBMFVY010000071.1 coordinate 10,202, forward strand.
CATATCCGCGAACTCCGGGCACACACCAAAATCTGGGATGACTGGGCCGATGAACGGGGCGAATTGGAAACGGCTTACGGCCGCTACTGGCGGCGATTTCCGCACCCGGTTCAGAAGTCGCATGCCCCGATAGCTGAAACCGGCGAAACCACCTGTCCCGTCCGCGAGATTGACCAGATCGCCTATGTCGTCAATGAAATCAGGCGCAATCCAAATTCACGGCGGTTGGTGGTGAGTGCCTGGGAGCCGGGCAATGCGCAGAGCAGTCGCTTACCCCCATGCCACTACAGCTTTGTTTTTCAGGTGTTGGACGGCCGATTGAATTGCCATCTCTCGCAGCGATCCGGCGATATAGCTCTTGGCGTTCCATTTAATCTAGCGTGTTATGCCACGCTTACGCAGATGATTGCGCAGGAAACCGGCTTGCGCGTCGGGCATTTCGCCCATTCCATTGTGGACGCCCACATCTACGTCGCGGACGCACATTCTCCCATGGCGGAATATGATCATCTCCGCGGCCTGCAACTTCAGTTGCAGCGGGAGCCGCGTTCGCTTCCACGCTTGGAAATTGCCCGCAAACCGATGGACGAGCTGCAGTTCGAAGATTTTCAACTCATCGGTTATGACCCGCATCCGCCGATTAAATTCAAGGTCGCGGTTTGATTTTTCAACTTGAGGATTACCGATACCATGAGCCAAATGGACATCAGCATCATCGTCGCTATGACGCCCGATCGCGGCATTGGGGCCGCCAATGGGCTGCCATGGCACGTCAGTGCCGACTTAAAACGCTTCAAACTATTAACCAGCGGGCACGCGGTGCTCATGGGGCGTAAAACGTTTGATTCTCTCGGCAAGCCGTTGCCGAACCGTCACAATATGGTTATTTCACGTAAGGCGGGTGTACCGCAGCCGGGTGTGGAGTGGTGGACAAGTATTCACGATGCCGTCAACGCCGCCCAGATGGCAGGCGAAACCGAGCTCTTCATCTGCGGTGGGGGGGAGATATATCGTGCCTGCCTGCCGCTGGCCACCCGAATATATATGACGATGATTCGAGTTCCTATTCAAGCGACGGTTGACACTTGGTTTCCGGCTTTTAACGCGGGAGATTGGCAGCTTGTGGGGGAAGAGCATCTCCCCGAATGCGATTTTCTGGATTACGTCCGCGTTGCGGGACATGGGCGCTGAGCTTGGTGAGCATTGAATCTTCGTGTCGAAAGGTAACGTTTGTACGCCCCATTTGCGATTGATGCCCGCTGGTATGGAACTTCCGGCAGCGGCGTCTCCACCTACGCTCACAGCCTTCTGGCCGGGCTGATGGAATTGGATTATCCCGCAAACATTCATGTCATTGTCAATCGGCCGGAATGTCTGCCGGAGGCCGTCGCCCGATATGCAAAATTCAATTTCATTGAGTGTCCCGGCAATCCGACGAGTGTCCGCCATCAGCGGTTGTTACCTTCGATTATTTCCCGCCACAATATCAGGTGCCTGCATACGGTAGATGTGCACGCACCCCTTTTCGCCCGTTGCCGACAGATCATTACCTGTCATGATGTCATTCCCCTGATTCTCTCTCTCCAGGAAGCAGGCGGCGCTAAGGCACGCTACAGGCGGCTCTGGAGAAATTGGCTTAAACTGCAATGCCGACGGGCTGATCGCATTGTTACCATCAGTGAGTGTTCGCGACGAGATATTAAAAACGTACTCCACGTCGAACCCGGCAAAATTCATGTCGTACCGCCTGCTCTCTATCAAGCCGATTCCCGGAGGTCGGCAACCGAGTTCGCCCAACATTCTCAGTTCCAATCGGACAATCGGCAGCTTATTCTGAGTGTTGGCAGGCGTGCGCCTTATAAAAATCTCTTCGGGTTGATTCAGGCTTTTGCGCGATTGGTCAAAACAGGCAATTCATCCTGCCGCCTTCTGATCATCGGCCCGACCGATCCACGCTACGGCGAACCGGAATCGCTCGTGGCGAAACTGGGGCTCAGCGATTCAGTAACTTTTACCGGCTATATTTCCGATTCCGATTTGGCGGAGCTTTACAGCCGTGCATCGCTCTTTGTCTGTCCAAGTCTTTACGAGGGGTTCGGCCTGCCGGTATTGGAGGCGATGGCCGCCGGTGTGCCCGTGGTATCCTCCAATCGCTCGAGCCTGCCGGAGGCTTGTGGGGATGCGGCGCTGTTGGTTGACCCCACGGATTCCGAGGCGATGGCCGAGGCGATGGGCCGCGTCCTATGCGATGCGCGTCTCGCCGATCAGCTGCGGGCGGCGGGACGTCAGCATGTCGCCCAGTTTTCACCTGGACGCATGGCGGAACAACTTTTGAAAATATATTCGGAGCTATGTGAAGGAAATTGACAGGGTTGCTGCGTTCGGCTGCAGGAAGGTAAATAAAAGAAGGCGGCCTGACCAAGTGTGGTCAGGCCGCCAGGGAGCAATTATTAGATTGTGCCGGGGATTACCACGCCCCCGTGGCTACGTTGCGCACCGGGACCATGCAAGTGTCGTAGGGCGCTACGTCTACCGAGATAGTCGGGGCAGTAACGGCGGAGCCGGTCGTTGTGATCCCCGTCTGGGTGGTCGAGGCCGGAGTCGATCCGCTGGCCGGTGTCGTACTCTCATATGTGAAAATATTATCACCAGCTTCGCCTACATATGGATTGGTCTCCCAGCTCACATGGTCATCACCGAAGCCCACATTTTGACCGTCGCCACCATGATTACCCGAGTTGTAGATGTACGGGCCGTAGGTGTTCGACTGAGGGGTTGTGGTAATGCGATTGGTATTACCTGTACCCGGCAAATCGGCCGGTGCCATATCGCTGACCAGCGGCAGGTCGCTGGTGGCGGCATTATCAGTCCACCACGCACCGACTTGGCTACCGAACCATGGATAAGCGATGGAATAGCTTTCACCTTCACCGGTCGCGCTGGGCGAGGTTGCTGAGCCGATCATACCAAAGTTTGGATAGTATTCCTGTGTGGAATTGAACTCGGCTGATGGCGACGTTGCAATCGGGTCGGACGGACAAATGAAGCTCTTGGGCGTCATTTGCCCGTTAAGCACCAGAAGCCACATGCATGCCATCGGATTTCCCTGTTCCAGGGGCGTCGAATAGATCGCATTAATCTCGGCAGGGGCGCTGGCGTTCACAGTGGGTGTACCGGTGCCCGCACTATTATCGTAGGTAGTACTGCTGGGTGGCGTTACCGACGGGAACTGGCTTTCATTACTCTGGGCATAAATCACCATGGACTGGATTATGCCGCGGACATTGGCTGAACAGACCGCTCGGTTGGCAAGCTCTTTCGCCTTCGCAAGGCTGGGCAGCAGAATGGCGATGAGCAGGGCGATAATGGAAATCACCACGAGCAGTTCAATCAGCGTAAAACCTTTATTCTTTGCTGATGAGCGTTTCATTAATTGGTTCTCCGGATCAGGACACATTTTCGGCAGGGCTGGCCAGATATCCAAACGCTTCAACTCGGGTGGGTCGACCTGTCACCCATGTCGAAACCGTTCGTATACCTGGTTTGCCGAAGGTTGACCGCAGGCGTATTCTTTCGCGAGGCCTGAACAGCAATCTGTTCAGTGACACCCCGCACCACCCACAATCAACGCCGGGCCGGTGGCGATTCATTGGCCAGCCGAGCCGACGAGTTTCATCGGCCAAAGCCGCTGCAGGGTTGAATGAATCTCCGGCAGGCAGGGCGCTGCACGCTATTAAATGAAAACAATCGGCGTCCGAGAACCATCGCTTCGGGTGCGTAACTCAATGTCTTGCAGGGTAATGGCAGGGCGAACGCATACTAAATTTTGTTTGGGCTTGGCAACTTGGTGATGGGGTGTTAGGATTTTGTTCAGATGAGCCTCGGATCCGTGTAGCTTGGGAAAAATGAACGACGAATGAAAGGAGCTTTGGCATGGAGGCCACAAGCAAGACGGACCTTGCGCGCATTTTTGAGGAACTCCCCGATCCTCGACAACCTCACCTGATTCGCCATCCGTTGGCGTCGATCTTGGCGATAGCCATCATGGCGGTGATATGCGGCTGCGAAAGTTGGCAGGAGATCGCCCTCTGGGGGAGATATCAAGAAGAATGGCTGGAGACATTTTTAGATTTGCCCAACCCCATTCCATCTCATGACACCTTCGGGCGATTATTTTCACGCCTGAACCCCGACGCCTTTGAACGTTGGTTCATGCGTTGGATGCAGGGGGTCGTGGATTCATCTCAAGGGCGTCTGGTGGCCATCGACGGCAAATCCATCCGTCGGAGTTTTCGTCGTGGCTGGGACAAAAGCGGGATGGCTCATCTGGTCAGTGCCATGGTCAGTCAGGGAGAAAACCGACTGGTGTTGGGCCAGTTGGCGGTGGATCGTAAATCCAACGAGATCAAGGCCATTCCCTCGCTGCTGGGTCTTCTGGATTTGAAAAAGGCGGTGGTGACCATTGACGCCATCGGTACGCAGCGGAATATCGTCGAGCAGATCGTCCA
>JBMFVY010000072.1:0-14477 GCA_049965755.1 Phycisphaerae bacterium
GCTGATGCGACGGCACTGGCTGCGTAATGCAGCCCCCTAACTTGCTAAAAAAACAAGATACGACAGGTGTGCAATGCAGGGACGGGCGGCGTGGCGCCATATAGCCGCCGGCTTGCCGGCGGTAACGTCGTGTCCCGCGCGGAGACGGGGACGGCCGGAGCCTTTGCGCACCATTGCGGCCTCGGCGGTTGAAATAATATCAGCCCAAGGCCGCAAGACGCACAGGGGCGGTGCGATGAAGCCAACAGATTCCGTTGCGGAATCTCCGTGGGCTTCGTGTGAGGAAAAAAAAATGACATCATGCGTCAGCATGAAACCATACAATCCCTGAGTTCCCCTGCGTCCCTTGCAGTGAAAACGTGGTTCCGTTATCTGGCCACCCGGAAAAATTGCCGTCCCTCGAGATCGTCTTCATATCCGTCTCCGCCGCTGATCGCCTCTGTGGTATATTTTTGAGGTCTGATATCATCTATACGGTATTGCCGTGATAGGCACGCTGGAGCCGCCATGTCTGATCTCTTTGAAACTCACCGGCAGCAACGCCGCGAGAAAGTCCTGCCGCTTGCCGCCAAGCTCCGGCCGTCGACTCTCGACGATTTTGTCGGTCAGGGACATCTGCTTGCACCGGGGGCTCCTCTGCGGCTGATGATCGAAAATGATTCGCTGGGCAGTGCCATCCTTTTTGGCCCGCCGGGTTGTGGGAAAACATCCGTCGCTCGCCTGATTCAAGCACGCACGCGGCGCAAATTTGTATCGATCAATGCGGTTTCAGCGGGTATTCCGCAGGTGCGGGAGATGATTGCCGACGCCAAAACCCTGCTCGAACAGACCGGGTGCGGAACCATTCTGTTTATTGATGAAATACACCGCTTTAACCGGGCCCAGCAGGATATTCTCCTGCCCGATGTGGAATCCGGAATTATCACGATTCTGGGAGTGACCACGCAAAACCCATTTTTTGCCATCAATGCACCCCTCATCTCGCGTTGCAGGCTTTTTGAATTCAAGGCCCTTACCGCAGCTGATATTGTGCTGGTAATTCGGCAGGCACTTTCACAGTTTAATGACGGCAATGTTGAAGATCATTATCCGGTGACTTTGGCGGATGACGCCCTCGATCTGCTGGCGACACAGAGTGACGGCGATGCCCGGCGGGCGCTTTCAACATTGGAAACCGCCGCGGAACTGGCGAATCTGCGCGCCAGGGGGGATACGCCCTTAACCGCCGCCGACATCCGTGAAGCCCAACAGGTGCGGCCGATCTATTTTGATCCGACGGGCGACGAACATTACGACATCACCAGTGCCCTGATTAAAAGCATCCGCGGCAGCGACCCGGACGCCGCCATTTACTGGCTCGCTAAATTATTGGTCGCCTCGCAGGATGTAAGATTTATCGCTCGACGCATCGCGATCGCCGCCAGTGAAGATATTGGCAACGCGCAACCCGCAGCCCTGTCCATCGCTGCGGCGATGGTTCAGATGGTTGAATTTCTCGGCATGCCGGAAGCCCGCATCCCGCTTGCCCAGACGGTGATTTATCTCGCATGCAGTGAAAAGAGCAATTCCGCGATCCGTGCCATTGACGCCGCTATGGATGCCGTACGCGACGGTCCCCCGATTCCCGTGCCGCCGCATCTGCGCGATACTCATTATGCCGGGGCTGCCCAGCGCGGCCATACCGGTTATCGCTATCCGCATGATTTTCCTGACGGCTGGGTCGATCAGGATTATCTGGGAAGCAACCTCCAATTTTATTTTCCTACTGGCAGGGGGGTGGAAAAGCGCTTTGCCGAGTTCCTCGCCCGGCGCCGGAATAAACCCGACACGCCCCCCAATGAGAGCGACAAAGCAACATGACCAAGACGGAATATCGAAAATTTATGAAATCCATTCTGCGCGCGATTCCGCCGGTGCAGCTGACGGCTAAATCGCAGGCTGCCTGTAAGCGGATGATTCAGACCGCTGAATTCCAGGCCGCCCGCAATGTGATGCTCTATCTGCCCATGCCCGGCGAACTCGATGTTGGTCCGCTTACCCAAGCGGTGCTTCAATCCGCAAAACAGTTACTGCTGCCGATGGTGGATTGGAATCGGCGGCAGATGACGCCCATGGCGGTGAATAGTTTTGAGAGTTATGGTGACCCGCAATGGGCCGGTATGCGGCAACCGTTGGGTGGAGAGCCATTTGATATCCGGCAGATCGATCTGGTAGTGACGCCGGGATTGGCCTTCGGTTTCGCGGGCGAGCGGCTCGGTCGGGGCAAGGGATTTTACGATCGTTTTCTGTCACAGCGGGACCTATCGGCTCTGCGGACGGCCGTCGCATTTCACGAGCAATGCACGGCGGAAATTCCGACGGAACCGCATGACGTGTCTCTGCAGATGATTGTTACCGATCAGGAGGTGCTGCGTGTAAACCCGCTTCGATAGTGTTCCGGCGGTTACCTTATATTCACGTCCCGGGCCATCGGGTCCCGCTGGAAGAGGCTCGGGGGGCGTGAACTCAAATTCCGGACGCTTGCCGCCGAGGGCAAAACTCCTATTATTTGGTCGGATGACCGGATGGTTAACTGCGTCCGGATTGGTTCCACAGTGCGGTTTGGAGTTGCATGGCAAAGGGTAGACGGCGTAAATCGCAGGGGCGCGAGCGATGGCTTTGGATGGTCGTCGTGGTGCTCATCTTGTGGGGGGGATATCAGATATGGCAGGTGCGTCGGCAGATTGTCGGCCAACTCCACAGCGAGCACCGCCTGCACCAGAAAGCCCCCGCTGCAAAAGTCGCGGTCGTAACCACATCCCCGGAAATCAACGTATCATCCTCATCGCAGTTACCCCCTGACACCACGTTCACCGCACAGCAGCCGCAGCCCCCCATTTCCCCCGCCGAGCTCCGTGCCGCACAGCAATTCCTCAGCCAAGGAATACATCTTGCCGACGAGCATCATTTAATTTCGGCCCGATTCCGTTTGGAGCAGGCTTGGCATATCGTTGCCGGCCGGCAAACGGAAGTTGCCCGCTCCATAAGACGATGGCTTTCGAAAATAAATACCCACACGCTGCTTGCGGGCGTGGCGTACGCTCATGACCCATGGATTCGCCTCATCGAAGTACCGCCCGGCGCTACTCTTGAACGCATTGCTCATCTCTATCGCATCACGCCGGATATGCTCCGGACCCTGAATCCCCTGCTCAATCCGCGCGACATGCGGGCGGGCAGTTGGCTTCTTGTCATCCTCGGTCCCTTTAATGCAAGCATTGACCTGTCGCATCACCGCATCGATATACTCCTTCATCACCAATTTGTGTTAAGCTACCGTGTGAAAATACCAGGCGTCATAAATCCTCGGCCCGGTGATTATTCGGTTGCGCGTTCATCGCTCTCGGCGCCGGTTCAGGGAATGCCTGAGTTTATCGGTATGACGCTTGCTTGCCGGATTCATGGTAGGCAGGAAACGGTTAAAATGAGTAATGTGGATTCGCCGAGCATCGATCTGGTCATGACGACACATTCATTGGCGGAATTGGTGCGAATGTTGAATCCGACCTTCTCGGTGGTACGGATACGGCCCTAGGGACTTTGCTCCGGGAGATTTCTTTGGCACTGCTGGTTCAATGTCATCAATGTGGGAAGGTGCTGGAGCTTGACGATGGCTTTCGCGGGGGGGTCTGCCGTTGCAGTCAATGCGGCGCTCTCCTTCGTGTGCCGATGACCGACGCCCGCGAGGTGCAAAAATCACGCCCGGCGGAGCCGGCGGGGCCCGGGAATAAGCGCATCTCGAGTTCCGGCAGCGGCGGCGATGGATCGGCAGCCCCCAATGCTTCATCCCAATCAGGTCGTCCTGAAACCCCCGACATTCCGTCCTCTCATCGGCCCGGACGTCCGGAGTCTCCGGGCGCATTTTCCGGCAGTGGCTCTCTGCGACCGGCCCGTCCCGAGTCCCCGCTTACGGAACGCCTCGCTCAGCGTCCTGCCCCGCCGCCGGATATCGGAATTTCCAGCGGTATCAGGCGCGCTCAATCCCCCACTTCACGCAGGCCTCCGACCAAGGCTCAGCCCGGCAATTTTTCCCGCGATATCACTCAACCTGCAGGCAGCGGCCTTCGTAAACTGGCCAACCTTCCCATCTGGGTTTATGCGGTCTCGGCAGCGGTTGTGTTGCTAATTGTGGTTGCCTTATTGATTTGGGCGCTTTTTGCAATCACCCATTCTTCATCTTCATCCGCCGCTCGCAATGCCCCCCCCCGGACAGCGCCGGTTTCGACGGTTGAGTTTCTGGGCATACCCATTAAATCTGGAAAAGTTATATTTTCCTTGGATGGATCTTCCGCCAATGGCGGGAGTTTTAATCTTCTCGTGTCCATTTTAAGCACGACCATAAATCAGCTCTCATCCGCATCGCACGTCAGGATTGCGGTCTGGACAACCTCGGGTCTGAAGCTGTATCCCACTGAAGGTTGGTTGACGGCGAGCAACAAAAAGAAAGTTTTCCACTCCCTCCTGAATTATTCTCCTTACGGCAGTACCTCCATAACGAAAATGATGATTCGTACCCTCAAACTCGGTGCACAGCAAAATATCTTTACCACGCAGAAAATTATTGTGCCCGCCGATCTTGTTACCGCTGTTCGTCCCGCCATACACCGGAGACAGAAAATTGACGTCATCTCGATTGACGGTGAAACGCACCTGCTGAAAAAGCTGGCCGACTCGACCGGCGGAACATTCAAAATGGTGTCGCCATCCAGCCTGCAATAGCCCGGCGGCCGGACGGGTTGATCGGATACGCCATCTGTCGGGTCAATGGGCCGGGGCTACTTCATGTGCATGATGTATTTCATTGAAAATTCACGAAGTGGTATCCAGGCATCCTGAATATCATTGATCTTTCTTAAGGTTCGGCTCCCCCGAATATCCGCTCTCGAAAATCGAGGGTCGCGATGGAATGGGTTGTACAACGGATCTCCCACATAAGCCTGCCGCCAGGCCATATTCGGAATCGACACGCTGTAGACTTCCACCTGCGGGAATTCGCCGCTCAGTAGCAACGGAATAAACAGATTCGGTGGAGGAAATGAGAATAGATACGGTTCCCAGACCGGACCGGATGTTCCACACGCCTTGTGTTTGAGCAGATTGATGCACCAGGCGGTATCGGTCGGATTGTGAAGAGAATCAAGTTCAAAGCTCGCTACATGGTAACCCACAAACCCCGGTACCCACTGACAGCAGTTTACGAAGTGATGCACCGAATACCATCCGCAATAGACTGCACAATCGGGGCTATCGGCCCGCTTGAAAAGGGCGGGTAAATCGTTGAGCACCACGGGTATTTTGGCTTCCACCTTCAGCATGGCTGCGGTCCGACGCAGCAGACGGTCAAACTGACTGTACGGGTCGGTTCCGTGGAGGCCACGGGCGTCAATGTACACCTTCCCGTGCAACCCGCGCGCCTCCACACGCAATCCGCGCGCGATCATCGCCTCCACCATCTGAATATTCAGACCGTCGATGCGGCTGACCATCATGATCCGCGGATGCAGGGCCGCCAGATTCGCATGCCAATTCTCCAGTTGGATCGGGTTTTGATACCAGTCGGAGTGGTAGATACGCCCGTACCACAGCATCATCAGATCGCTGTCCAGGCTCGATTTGCTGTGCACATGCAGCAGATAGGTAATCTGCGAAATATCCTCCACCGCTTCGCCGGTCAAACCGAAAAAACGCCGTTTGATATGACGCATGTCGCGCCGGTTTGCCGCCTTATATCGATGCACCTTAAGCATGTCATATCGGCGCACCGCAAGCAGCGTCTTGGTTTTCTCCTGCCGGAGAAAGTCGGCCAATTCCATCGATTGCAGGCTTGATCCATGCACATGCAGGCTTTGCGCCATGACGGCTACTCCCAGGCAGTGGCGAAACAATGCCAGAAGTTCGGTATTATCCGCACCCGTCTTGGCATCCGGATGCCGATTGAAAAATGCCAGCGTCTGCGCCAGCGCCGCCTTACACTCCAGCGCGGTGGTATATACGCGGGTTCTCAATTTTCCGCCTGCCAGAATCGTCAGATTGCCAGGGGGCACGATCTTCGGTTTTGTAAGTCCATCCATCGAGTTAAGGCGTCTGATGGATGCTTCTAGATCGGTGTTGATTTCGATCAGCCGCGAACGAAGATGCTTCACCTCCGCCATATCTGCAAAGCTTGGACTTTGCGGACCTACCTTGAGAGGTACTCCATACGTTGTCACGAGACACCGGATATGCGAACGCATATGGCGTTCCGCGAGTATCTGCCGGATCGCCGCCGCCACCCGGACATCATAAAACGGGGCCGTGATGTCCTGAACGTTATACGGAAGATTCAGTTCAATGATGTTCGCCAGAGGAATGTGTCGGGCTTTGGCGTAATAGTGGCCCAGGGCGATCGACTGGTCATTGTTACCGTTTACAATAATGGCAACCTGTGACGGGCGGAGAATGGATAACGCGCAGCATACCGGCAGGCGCACGGCGGAAAATATTAGAATCATAACGGCCGCCATCCAGATGGCCGATCGGACCGAATCGGGCCTGCGCCCTTCAGCGGGCGGTCTGCAGGTAATCGGCTGCATTGACGGCAAGCGCGGACATGATGCGTATTCCGACAGGCAACGCCGCATCCGGGAAATCGTAATGCGGGCTGTGCAGCATCGGATAAGATCGATAACCCTTCGGACAAGTGCCCAGCACAAAAAAGCAGCCTCGAGTGTTTTGCAGCATGTACGCAAAATCTTCGCTCCAAAGATAGGGGGTTGTTAATCTTTTAACGTGGCTTCGTCCCAGATGGATATCTCCCGCCCGCAGCAGCAATTCACTGCTTTCCCCGTCATTGATGACTGCCGGTGTACTGGAATTGATCTTTATCTTGACCGGACAGCCGAAGCGCCTGGCGGCATCCCGGCAGGTCTGCTCAATCCACCGCAGTTTTTCATTTCTGACGGCTTCTGACAGCGTACGCAGTGTGCCGCGCAATACCGCAGAGGACGGAATAATATTGGCGGCAGTCCCGGCCTGCAGACAACCGATGCTCAGAACAACGGCTCGATCCGCCTCGGCTTTGGATGTCGAAATGTGGAGTCTCGTCGCCAAATAACCCGCACAGGGTATCGGACTGCGTCCCCGCTGCGGCTGCGAGCCATGCGTCCCCCTGCCATGTATCGTAATTTCAATACTATCAACCGCAGCCAGCAGAACACCGGCGCGGGTTGCAATGGTGCCCACCGGCAGTTCCGGCCAGCCATGAAGCCCGAAGACCATATTCGGAAGTACACCCAACTCATCCAGCGCCCGATACATCACCTCTCCCCCGTTATAACCCTCTTCGGCCGGCTGGAAGTAAACGATCACCCCGCTCCGGAGCGTATCGCGCCGCTGCCATAACCAGCGGCAACTTCCCAGTGCAATGGCCATATGCCCGTCATGTCCGCAGGCATGCATTCGCCCGGGATGTCGGCTCATATAGGCCGCACCCGTCGCCTCTTCAACCGGCAGCGCATCCATTTCGGCGCGAATCCCCACAACGCCCTGCACGGTTCGGCGGCCGCTGATGAATGCCGCGATACCGGTTCCGCCGGCAAGCCCCGCCTTGAATGGAATACCCATGGATTCCAATTCGCGGCAGATCAATTTCGATGTTAGATGTTCCTCAAAGGCCAGTTCAGGTATTTGATGTAACTCATGCCGCAGCCGCTGCGCGTAATCAACGATTTTCTCGGGCAGTGGGGCAATGGTTTCAACTTCTGTCCGCATACCGGCTTCCTCAGGCTCAAACCTAGCCGCCTCCCGGACTTTTTGCAAACTTGTCTCCTCGAACATTCGCGGCGATCTTTATGACGTTGGAAATCCTGCAAATGCGAATTCAAGCCACGCCGTCGGCTTTTGCTCAGGCAAAGGGTAATTTATTCAAGAACGGCGTTAAGATATTGGATATCGCAGGGCAGCACTCTTGCCGCCAGAAAGGTAATTAGGATTCGGTCTGCCGAGGTGGAAACAGTTTGATTCGATTACCGGAATCATTTCCCCGTGCCCTTGGTGATTGGCTTTTTCTCCCCCATCCGCTGGTTTACCTTGCGATGGCGGTGGTGGCCGTTGCGTTCATCTGGCGATGGTGGCACACACGCCATACTCGACTTCTGATCGCGGGGGCCGGGATTTTCGCGGCAACCCTGATCTGGGCCGTGATGGCGTGGTTGGTGGTTACCCCCGGCGAGAGGCTTCGAGGTGACCTCCAGCAGATTCTCAGCGATGCTGCTCATCAGGATGTGGTGGGAATCGAACAATTTCTTGCCCCAGATGTCGTGTTCAACGATGAAAACCGGGCCGGCATTCTCTCAGAACTGAATTACCGATTATCGCAGGTGCGAATCACCGCCAATTATCTCCGCAGCATTCACATGCGTCGGCGGGGGCGTAGTGCTCAGACAAATATTGTCGTCCTTTCCATCGCCCGCAATTACGGTCCGTTAATCACTCGCTGGCGTCTGATCTGGAGGGATCACGCACGACCGGGCCATTGGCAGATCACGCAGATGCAACTTCAAGGCATGAGCAATTCACAAATCAATCCATAACCGTGTCGCGATTCCCATGCCGCAGCCGTGGAATCTTTCCGATCGCGCCCCGGCGACGGCTCTTCGCCGAAGCACCTTGACCACCGCAGGGACACCCGACTTTCGCCGACCAAGACGCCGCGCAAGTCACACCGCGACGGCAAGGGAAAGCGCACAGATATATGCTCGAACCTCCGGGTATGATTGCAACCCAGCCGCAAAAAAATATCGGTTTTGCCGCAACACGATTCCATATTCGCACCGCTATCAACTTTCTTCCCTCGCCCGTTCTGCCGACTATCCCCTCCGCTCAGGCGTATGCCGCATGCTGCCGATGTTACACCGAGTACCGTCAGTTCAGCTGCGGGTCGGCGGGAAAAAATCGATGGCTCAGATTGGGTGTGATCGCTCGCATGGTCGCAATACGGGTGAACATGATCCACATCTTTTCCTGCCGAATATCGGCAAATGCCACCGTTTCTGTGGCCGGGCACGTCAGCCAGGATGCCGTGCCGATTTCAGATTCCAACTGATTCGAACTCCAACCGGCGTTGCCGACAAAAAATCGCGAAGGCTGAACATTCTCTTCAATGATTTTTCGGATCTCGTCGGCATCAATCGAATAGTGAAGGCCGTCAATAATTCGTTCGCCGATGATCCGGCGCCCGTCGTGCAGGGCCAATAGCGGTCCGGGGCAGGGGCCGCCCGCATTGAGCTTGGAGGTGTTTTTGCATTTTCCTCCATCCACTTTGGCCCAGGCGTCTTTGATGGTTAACTCCAGCGGCCGATTCAATATGACGCCCATGGCTCCATCCGTATCATGGCGGGCAATCAGCACCACCGATCGGTAAAAATTCGGGTCTAATAAACCCGGCATGGCGATAAGCAGATGACCGCGTAAGTCGGCCATGATCAAACTCCAATGCTCAATACTTTGACTTGTCCGGCACGCGGCACGAAAACTCGCCGATTTACGCCGCCGAGGCCGCCCGGTCAATCACCAATGATTTTACCGCCATCGGCGAATTGGCCCGCCAGTCGAGATGATAGCGCCAATTCCGATCATCCATATTCGGAAAATCAGTACGGTAATGCACCCCGCGCGTCTCCTGCCGCATATTCGCCGATACGGCGATCAATCTCGCTACCTGCAGCATATTCTGCAATTCCCACCCCGCGGGTTTATCAAAATTTTTATCCAGAATATACCGGCTCCAAAAATCGATGATTTCGGTTGATTCATCCAGTCGCGGCCCGAATCGCTCCACGCCGACATTTCGCCACATCAGCGATCGGAGCGAACTGAGCACGTCGAGCATATCCAGTTCGGTCCGCTGGCTTTGAGGTCTTTCGGCAGATAATCTCGGGACGACCGTAGCTCGGGGCTGCTGGGCCAGCGTCTGAAGCACATGCTGTCCGGAGCGCCGGCCGAAAACCAGCGCCTCAATAAGTGAATTGCTGGCTAAACGGTTGGCGCCGTGCAATCCGGTATAGGAAACTTCCCCCACGGCATAAAGATTTTCAACCGTGGTCGATCCGCTCAAATCGCACACCACGCCGCCGACCATGTAATGAGCGCTTGGATGCACGGGTATCGGTTGTTTGGATGGATCGATACCAAATTTCTCGCACACGTCAAAGATACCGGGAAAACGTGCCGCGAACGCTTCACGCGACATGTGCCGACAATCCAGAAACACGTGCGTCGTCTGCGTCTTGGCCATGTGATAAAGGATGGCCCGTGAGACCACATCGCGCGGCGCCAGGTCTGCCATCGCGTGGTAATCCGGCATGAACCGGTAGCCGGCTTTATCAATGAGCTTTGCTCCCTCGCCGCGTACCGCTTCACTCACCAGCGAACGCGTGGCTCCGGCGATATAAATCGTCGTGGGATGAAATTGCACCATTTCCATATTGCGCAGGACCGCACCGGCCCGCCACGCCATTGCATGGCCGTCGGCGGTTGCAATCAGCGGGTTGGTCGTTTCACGATAAAGGGCCCCTGTGCCGCCGCTGGCCAGTATCGTCTGCCGGGCAAAAATGACGAACAGCCCCTTTGCGGCCTCCCACGCGAGCGCACCCAGACATCGATTGTCAACAGTCAATAAATCAATAATAAATGTATGCTCAAGGATGGATATCTGCTCCCGGCTGCGGGCGACCGCACCCAGGCAGTTGGCCAATTCACGCCCGGTTGAATCTCCTAATGCGTGGACGATCCGCGCGAACGAATGCCCCCCCTCACGCCCGAATGAAAGTTGTCCGTTAAGCTCCCGATCAAAATTGGCACCCCATTGGATCAGCTCATTGATCCGGTCCGGACCCTCCCGCACGACGGTTTCCGCCGCCGGGCGATCTCCCAGACCGCAGGCCACCTGCAAAGTATCGGCAATGTGGCTCTCAAAGGTGTCGGCCGCCTGCATGACGCCGGCGATCCCGCCCTGAGCATAAAAGGTGTTGGATTCGGATAACTGGTGCTTGGATACCACCAACACCTCCGCCCCCTCCGACGCCTCGATCGCCGCACGCAATCCCCCCACGCCGCTCCCGATCACCAGCACATCGGTCATGATTTGCGGAAGGCGATGCGTCTTAAATGGACATAAATACATTCGCTGCATATTTCAGTGCGGCTCCACGGGACAACAGTATCCAACCACAAGATTATATACCACGGCGATTGTTGCCGTTTGTGGCGGCGAACAAAGAATAATCCGGAGGATTCTGCGGCGAGCCGATGGGTTTATCTCATCGGCAGTCTGTCGTATCCGCGACCCCAGCCCCAAATCGCGGTTGGCGTATTCCCGGAGCCCCCTCTGCACGTCGGCGAATTCACCAGGTTTGGGCCCGGGACACACTCGGCACAATCCGTCACAGGACCCTTGGCTAATGCCTCGCGAGGTGCCGCTGGCACAGCACCCGCAAGTTATGCTAAACTGCTGCAGTTATGTGCACTCTACACGGAGTTTATGGATGTCTACCAAACGCTTCACCCTCTCGAACCCAATCTCTCATCCGTTCAGGCGGTTTTTAATTGCGGTGCTCTCCATCGCGGCGCTGGCTTTTTCCATACAGCCTGCAAATGCCACAGCGGCGACCACCCCGTCGCCAGCCAACCGTAAATGGGTTGCCGAGATTCATCTCTCCGGCACGCTTCAGGATTGCCCCAGGGGGTTTTCCTTTTCGCTTTTTAACTGGGGAAATCACCATCAGCCGGCGCTCACCACTACCATGGCTTTAATTAAAAAAGCCATCGCAGACCCGCATATCTCCGGCCTGTTTTTTGATCTCCACGGTTTCGCTTTGACGCTCACCCAGGCGCAGGAACTCGGACAGTTAATCACACAGGCCCGCAAGGCCCACAAGCCGGTCTGGTTTTACTCCACCAATTACAGCGAGAATACGTACCTCCTGGCGGCACATGCTAATTGCATTCTCATGTCTCCGCAGGGAAACATCTTTATCCCCGGGGCATCGCTGCAATTGATGTTCTTTCGCGGTTTGCTTCAAAAGCTGCATATTCATGCCAATATGATCCAGATAGGTAAATATAAGGGCGCCGAAGAGCCTTTCACCCGATACAGCGCCAGCAAAGCCTTTTCGTCACAGGTGGAGGGGCTCGTCAATGGTTGGTATTCTCAGATTGTTGATACCATTGCCGACCATCGACCGGACATGACCGAATCGTCGGCGGAAAATGCAATCAATCAAGGCTGGTTGACGGCCCAGATGGCGAGCAAAGAACACCTCATTGACGGGCTGGTGAGTCGGCCGGAAATGCGGCATCTCGTTGAGACCACATTCATGGGCGGGTGCCGATTGGAACGCCATTATGGAATGCCTGTCACCAAACCGATGAAGATCAACAGTCCCTTCGCCTTACTTCAATTGCTGGGCTCCCCACATCATAAACCCAGATCAACCGAACCGGCCGTCGCCGTCATTTGTGCCTCCGGCGTCATCATGGATGATTCACCAATCAACGATCAAAACGCGTCGGTGATCACTCCGTTCGGCATCGGCCGGGCGCTGCAGCTTGTGGAGAACAACCCGGATATCAAGGCGGTCGTCCTGCGCGTGGATTCACCCGGCGGGTCGGCTCAGGCCAGTGAATCTATCTGGCAACTCCTCCATGCATGCAAAAAGCCGGTGTATGTCTCCATGGGATCAGAGGCGGCGAGCGGGGGTTACTACATCTCAACCGCCGGTAAAAAAATCTTCGCCGATCCCGGCTCGATCGTCGGTTCCATCGGAGTAGTGGGGGGGAAGATCGTCATCGGCGGCCTCTTTAAGCAAGTCGGCCTTGGTGTCGAATCCTTTTCCAAAGGCGATCACGCGGACCTTTTTGATTCCACCATGTCATTCACGCCGGCCCAGCGTACATACGTGGCGAAATTGATGCGTCACACCTACAAACTCTTCACAAGACGTGTCATGGAAGCCCGCGGTTCGCATATCAAAAATATCTCCCTTGTTGCGCGGGGACGCCTCTTCACCGGCCGCAGTGCCATAAAGGCAGGACTCGTTGATAAGATTGGCTCCCTCAATAATACCGTGGCCGCGGTCGCCAAAGCCGCCGGCATTCACACACCCTATCGTCTCGTTGTGCTGCCGCGCCCGATGTCCCTTTCGCAGATCATCCGGCAGAAACTCGGTCTCGATGCATCGCTCCCCGTAGGGCTCAAGGCCATGATGACCGGCTTGCCCGGCGGCTTCCGCACGCAGATCATGCAGATGTATCAGATGCTCACCGTGCTGCGCAGCGATGATGTCCTTCTGGCAGCGCCTCTGGGTGTGGCGACGAACTGAAAACGCGCCGCCGGCGCGCTGACGCCGTGAACATGTTTCGGCCGTGGTGGTAGCGACGGCGTCGCATCGCAACGCCCCTGCGCGTTACATAGCCGCTTGAGATCGAAA
This sequence comes from Phycisphaerae bacterium, assembly GCA_049965755.1. Lineage (GTDB taxonomy): Bacteria > Planctomycetota > Phycisphaerae > WQYP01 > WQYP01 > JAJZGD01. Next base: position 13,506 of record JBMFVY010000072.1, read on the forward strand.
CGCTGGAGCCGCCATGTTCGCCCGCAACGAAATACCAATGCCCACTCGCGGGGCGGAATCGCGTTCGGTTCGCGGCGTCCCTGCGTTGAAGGAGGCGGCGATACGCTGCTCCCGAGCCATCAGCCGGCCACAATCGCCCGGCCATGATTGCAAAGAATCCCAGACATGATCCATTCCCACCGGGCGTCGAAACAACCCGCCTGCGCAGCAGATTCTATATCAAGGCCTACCTGAAGGTGGCGCCCTATGGTTGCGGATTCTTCTGCTGGCGGTCGGTCTGTTGTTGGTAATCATGTGCGTGCGAACCGGGTACATCGCCCTTTATCGGCCGGGTGATTTCGACAGAAGGACGCTATTGAACAACCACGCCGTGGTGCTTGGCGTTTATGTTTTTCGCCGATGCGCTGGCGTTTTGCCCTTTGCCCCCGCAGCGGGGTGGAACAGATGCAGGCAGTCGTCACTCAACTTAGGCACCAATGCCGATGGCCGAGGACAGAGTGCCGCCTCGGCCGAAATTATATGCGGCGCTAACTGCATCTGAATAATTTATAAAGTAGATTTATCTATAAAATCTCAAAATAGCACTTGCATGTCTTGAAACAATGTGTTAGACTCAGGTCGGAATTAGAGAGCAAGGCGTGAATAGCCTCAACAAGCTATCATGCCGTTAGCTAACCCAAAACCGGTTCCCGGTCAAAACAGCCACGCAAAAATTTGTGGCTGCTCCGGCTTGAATCTGATCGGTTTGGCCTTGATGCCAGCCCAGCCGGTTTGTAAAGCTCTGGCCCCAAGCCACAGCACGCTATGCAAGTTTCCCGGGTCGGGTGGTTGTAGAGACCAACAACGTGTTTGGGCTCGCCGCCAAGCCTGCGTTTATGTTATGTTCAGCGAGTTTCTAGTGTAGTGAATTCAAATTATTGTAACTTATAATTGGGTGTTGCGTGTTACCTCGTGGAAAGCGAGGATAACACC
>JBMFVY010000073.1:0-14084 GCA_049965755.1 Phycisphaerae bacterium
CGAGACGCAAAAACCGTTGATTTTACGGCCTCATATGGCCCTGCGAAGCATCAAATTCTGATGGAACATCCGCTGGAACATGGCATCGCCGGGAAGTTGCCAGCCGTGGGGGCGGGCCGGCCCAACGGGGCGCGTGCCTTCTTTGCTGGAATCCCGATGGAGGGCGGCCGAGCCCTACGGCGCTTGTAAAGAAGCACGGCGGCAACGCGCACTTCAAGCGTCTGGAGCCGGTCGTCTGCAAACACGCATCCAGAACAGATCCGCTGGGGGTGGTGAGGCTGTAGGTTTTCCGTTGGGCGCAAAAGAAGGGGCCCTTGCGGGCCCTGGTGGATCCCACTACCCGGATAACCCGAGGTTCAGATCCAACATGACTATAGCCTCGACGCCGGCGCCTATGCAAACAGATATCGGCAATAATTCCGACGCCCTATAATAAAGCCCACGCGGCCAAGGAATATTCAGGGCCGACCACTGTCGTCGCTGCTCGCGGGCAACACGACCCCACCGGCAGGAAACCAAATCCGCCGCCCTCGCGGCCTTCAGAAAAACGCCCGTCTAATGCCATCGCACCCACCGGTGGATAAATCCACCGGCTTACATTTTTCTACTCCGTCTACAAAGGAATGCGGATTTCAATCCCGATGCGCGAAAGCGGAAAGACACGCGATTGTGAAAATATTTTGCAGCATTCCGTTTATATGGTAAATTCATCAACATCTTGGGCAGTCAAAGTTGTTGCCAATCGAAAAGAGGTTTATGTCGGAAAATATAAATTCAAGCTCGAAAACTTCGGGTGCAGGCTCTGCAAAATCAATTCACGCGTTCGGCTCCCTGCACCACGTTACCGCGATCGCATCCGATCCAATGGGAAATGTCCATTTCTACTCTCAGATTCTCGGCCTGCGGTTGGTCAAAAAGACCGTCAATTATGACGATCCCGGAAGTTACCATCTTTACTATGGTGACTACACCGGCCGTCCTGGCTCCCTGATTACCTTTTTCATCTGGCCGGGAACTCGGCCTCTGCTCCAGTACCGTTCAATCATCAGCGCCGTCGGCTTTTTAATCCCCGTTGAATCCACCGAATGGTGGCGTAAGCACCTGAAGAGCCATGGGATCGAACTTTCTGAATCGCCGGACCGGGAGAATCGATTGGATTTTTTTGATCCCGACGGCCTGCCGCTCTATCTCACCGAAAGTCAGGATACTCCGGCGGAATCGGTGATGGACGCAACTCGAAGCGGCATCATTCGGCTTGCTGGAATTGAATGGGCCAGTCGTCGTCCTGACAAAACCAGGAATGTTTTCACTCAGCTGCTCAAGTATGAACCCATAACGCTGTCCATGACCGATACCCTGATATCCGTCGATCATCGAACGAAGATTATTTTTCGCCGTGCGGATGAGTCTCAGCGATCACGTTTCGCTCCAGGACAAATCCATCACGCGGCATTCCGGGCGTCAGATCTCAAAGAGCAGGCTGACATCGCCGAGTCACTCCGCGCCCGAGGCATTGATGTCACGCCGGTGCGCCCCCGGAAATACTTTGATTCCGTCTACTTCATGGAACCGAGTGGCGGGATATGCGAGATCGCCACCGATGGACCGGGGATGAATGTTGATGAACCGCTGCAGTCGCTCGGTACCCATTTATGCTTGCCGGGTAATCTGGAATCGCAGCGCGCGGAGATAACCGCTGGTCTTCCGCCGCTGGAAATCTGAAAGTCGGCAAAATGGGCCAGCCGGGCGAGGTCCCCATAACGCTGCCGCCCGTTTACGGGTTTTGTAGCCTTGTAGAACAGGGCCCTTAAGTCTAATATTCCCAGTTGGTATCGCCGGTCCGTCGCCTTTGGCGACAACGGTCGCCCGGAGCCGGCCATCTCGAAAACGGGGCGTTTTTGTATGGGCGTGACGGAGATATCCAAGCAGGTCGCGGCTCTCGCCAATCGCCTCCGCGCCATGCAGGCTGATCTCGCCGATCAGGAGCCGGATGCACGGGAGGAATATATGGCCGACGAAATCCGTCGGTCGCTGACCGATCTTACCCCGACGGAGCGGGCGGAATTTCTGGCGCAACTCGGCGACATGTTTCCGACGTGGGAACAGAATGTAGCAGCCCGGGATACCGATCGCGACACGTCAAAGGCAGTAACAACCATGGATAATCAGGAGCTGCAGGATCCGGCATTTCTCACCAAGCGACTTTGCGATATGGCGTCGCACCTTTCAGCCAGCCAGCGTGAAGCCGTCATCGCCATGCTGACCCGGGCGGGCCTCGTCGAGACGGACGTACCGGACTGGCCCAGCGAGCCGCTTTCAAAACTTTCCGCACGCCTGCAGTTTGATGAGGATCAGCAGCCGCACGCCGGTCATGCACTGGAATTGCTTCATATTCTGAGCGAATTTGCGATAAGCGTGGATCAGATTGCGTGGAGTATGTTCAAAGCCATGGTTCCGAATTCCAACCTCAAGCGGTCGGGGCAGATTCAGAAACTGCTGGGGCGGTTTCTGATCAACGACCCGGATGTGCCGCGGGGCCAGGTGAGCCAGGACATCGAACGTCTCCGCAAGGTCAATGCCGCGCTGCTTTCATCGGTGGGCCATGCAAGTCGCCAATTTGCCCAGCGATATGCAAGTCGATTCAGCCCGGCGGAAATTGAAGCCTCCGTCCGCACCGGGCCGAAGAAGATGTTCGCCGGCTTTGAACTTCAATGCTGGAAGAAATATACGGAACTGGCCGCGAGCGGTTTGGATGAGGCCGCCATTGATCATGAGATCAAGGAATTGGTCCGCCAGTTTGTGGAAAGCGTCATCTGATAACGTTTTGTATGGGAAGGGATACCCGCCGATGGATTCCATTCATTTCAGCGAAGGGTTGTTTCTTCAACCGCACCATCTTCAACTGCTGCAGCGCAATGTGTATCGGCGCATGGAGGATCATCATTCCGCGGCCGTCGATTTTCCTTACGGCCTCGTTGAAATGGGCATATCGGCGGAAGGGCTCAAAAATCTCCTGGTGAGATTTGATCAGCTCCGGGCGGTGATGCCCAGCGGTCTCGAAGTACGCTATCCGCAGGCGGCCGAACTGCCGAGTCTGAATATCAAAGATGCCTTTGAGAGCTCGACTAAGCCCATTACCATTTTATTGGCGGTACCTCTCTGGTCGGCGGATCGCCCCAATGTGCTTGACGGGGATGCCGACTACCGCATCAAGAGCCGATATCGCGCCTCGGAACTGCAGCTTATGGATGAGAACACGGGAGCGAATCCCCAGCCGATTGCGATCCGACGCCTCAATGCGCGATTGATGATTGAAGGTGAGGACACCAGTGATATGGAAACCCTGCCACTCCTGCGGATCGTCCATGGGACCGGTGATGACGTCGGTCTGCCCCGTCAGGATTCCTCCTTCGTACCGCCGTGTCTGGTCATCCGGGGGTCAGCACTGCTGCGGGATTCGGTGAGAGAATTTGCCAACCAGGTCGAGGCAAGCCGCGCCGAACTTGCACTCCAACTGGGCCGGGGAGGTTTTGCCATCGATACCATGCGCGGGGCGCAATTTGAACAGGCTCTGCGATTGCACATACTTTCTCAATACTCTGCCCGATTCAGTTTGATGCAGCGTCGCCCCACGCTCACGCCTTTCGAGTTCTATGCCCAACTTCGCGAAATGCTCGCTGAACTCTCATCCCTTTATCCCGACCAGCCGCAGATATTTGCCGCACCTCCCTACAACCATGACAAGCCGCTCGGGGCGATGCTGGAAATCATGGATAAAATTCGATCCCTGCTTCGCGGGGCGGTGGCGGCCAGATTTCTCAAGGCCGACTTCGCCTATGATGCCGGGGCGCAGATGTTCAAGACCACCCTCAGCGACGAGCAGCTTACGGCCCCCAGCGAGTACTTTCTGGCTATTCGTACCCGTGAAGACCCTATCGCCGTCGCCAAACTCGCTGAGAACCAGGATCAGTTTCAGGTTGCCGCACCGAGTATGGTAGGCCGCCGTATTTTCGGCCTCAAACTTCAAGAAGAGCGTTATCCGCCGGTGGAATTGCCGGCTCAGGTCGGGTTAAACTACTTTCGTATCAATCGGGCCGACAGTAAACGAATGTGGGATAAAATTTGTGAAGAAAAAGGGATCGGCATTCGCTGGCTTGGTATCGAGACGACCGATTATGCGATAACCTTGTATATGACGATGCCGACATAAGTTACGCCGGTTCGACGGATGTCGAACGGTTTTACAGCGTTTCAGGGAGCATGCCGGTTATGACGCTTTCAGAACTTGTTGAACCCATCCTCCAGTATGTTTGCCGCCTGAACCGTTCCGCCCGAAATGGCGGACAGTTGGATGCAGACCAGGCGCGTCTGGAACTCAAGGGACTTCTGGCACAGGCCAAAACGCAGGCGGCCGGCGCCGGACTGGCCGAGCAATTCGCGAAAATCGAACTTCCGCTGATATTCTTCCTCGATTTCACAATCAAGGAGGGGCAGTACAACATTTCCCGCAAATGGAAGGAAATCGCATTTGACTATAACGAACTCGGCGGCGATGAAAAATTTTTCGATCTTCTGGACGAAACCCTGAAGGAGCCGGGGCGGGCGGCCGAAGAGCGGCTGGTGATTTATTACGAATTGCTGGGCCTGGGATTTTCGGGCTGGTACTCGGGACAGCCCGAGCATCTCCGAAAAAAACAGAAGGAAATCTATGCCCGGATTGCCGGCATCCTGCCGGAGGGGGAGAGTCGGAAGATATGTCCCGATGCCTACGAGCACGTCAATACGGAGAATCTCATAGAACCTCCCGGCGCCAGGCTTCTGGCTTTCGGCGTGGTACTGGTCGTCTGCATCGTCGGGCTGTTTATTGCGAATGTGTATCTTTATCACCAGAGCGTCGCGGATTTGACCCGATCGCTCAACGGGATATTGCAGGGCCGATGATCATGGGAACTCGAATGTCATTGACTGCATCATTCCTAGAAAGTCATGAGCTGATATGAATTTGCTATCGATATTTCAGAATCTCTCGCCCAACGCAAGAATGGGATTTGCCGCCGGTTCCACCGCCGTGATCATCGGAGCCCTGGCTTTGGTATTTCAGAGGCATCTCGTATTTCTGGTGCTGCTGCTTGTGCTGGCCGTTTTGGCCGTTGTCAGCTTCCTGCTCGTCCGCATGTTGCTGAGGGCCTTGGCCAAACGTAAAGCCAAACCGATGGAGCGGGGTATTGCGGGAAACCTTTCCGCGGCACCAAGCCAGATCAACGCCGCCCAGAAGCTGGCGGATCTCGACAGCCTGCGCCGGTCGTTCCACGCCGGCGTGGATAAATTTAAGGCGGCCGGAAAAGACCTCTACAGCCTTCCCTGGTACGTGTTGGTGGGGCAGCCCGGCTCAGGTAAGACCGAGGCCATTCGTCACTCGGCCATCGGATTCCCTCCGGGACTTCAGGACCAGCTGCAGGGTGCCGGCGGCACGATCAACATGAACTGGTGGTTCACCAATCACGCCATCATTTTGGATACCGCCGGTCGGTTGATGTTCGAGGAAGTTGCGCCCGGAGGGACCAGTGAGTGGCAGGAATTTCTCAAACTGCTTCGCACCAGCCGTCCGAACTGCCCGATCAATGGTATGCTGCTTGTGATTCCTGCCGAAAGCCTGCTCAAAGATACCGCCGATGTGATTGCCAAAAACGCCGGTAAGATCGCACAGCAGTTGGATATGATTCAGCGCACCCTGGGGGTTCGTTTTCCGGTATTTGTGCTCATTACCAAATCAGATTATCTCACCGGGTTCAACCAGTTTTTTGATGATCTCACCGATCCGCAACTTCAGCATCAGATCATGGGTTGGTCCAACCCGGCCCCACTGGATGAGCCGTTCAAAATGGAGGCAGTGGACGCGCATCTTCAGCAAGTGCGGCGGCGTCTGATTGAGCGTCGGCAGCGTCTGCTGCTGGACCCCGTCAATACGGAAGACGCCGGCGCCCGGCGGCTTGATCAGGTCGATGCACTTTTCGCATTACCCGACGCGGTTACAAAAATTGCCCCACGCCTGCGGCAGTATCTCGAGACGATATTCGTTGCCGGCGAGTGGTCGCCCAAACCCCTGTTCCTCCGGGGAATTTACTTCACCTCCTCCATGTCCGACGGCAAAACCCTTGACGCCGACCTTGCCCAGGCTCTGGGCATATCCGTTGATGCCCTGCCGGCCAGCGGGGTGTGGCGCCGCGATCGCGCCTATTTTCTCAAAGACCTCTTCCTGCAGAAAATCTTCCGCGAAAAGGGGCTTGTTACCCGCGCCTCCAACGCCATGAAACTGCAGCGGCAACGCAAAGTGGCGGTTATTGCAGCGGGCTTCGTCGTCGTCGGTATCCTTCTGGCCCTCACGTGGTACGGGTTCAACACCTTCAAAACGGACGTGGATAATCAGCGGCAATACTGGCACAATGCGGCCGTGATATACCGCTCATCGGATGGTGACTACCTGAATATCATTCGCCGCGATCGCCATGCCCTCAGTACACCCCGGTTTAACTACGCAGGTGTCACCGAGAAAATCGACGGACAGACTCTCGCCGACTTTTTCGCCCGCGGCCTGAATCTGGTTCGCAGTCCCATTCATATTCCTGTCATATTTCGTCCGGTCGCGATTTTGGGGGGAGAGGTCAATGCGGATCGCCTCAAGGCTTACCGGGTGATGTTCAATGACCATATTGTCGCACCGCTGGTCGCTGCAACTGAGGCCCGGTTACTCTCTCCTCCACCTTCAACGCCGCCCCGGCCCGGCGAAGTGACGGCACAGACTCTCGCCCTGATTGAACTCATCAACCTCGCCCGCTCGCACCGTCAGGGTGTTACCGGAAGTAAAGCGGTATCGGAAAGCGAGCATCTTAATTCCCTGGCGCGGTTCGTTGTCTCACCCGCGGATTACAAAGCCTACAGAACCTACCAGTCGGCCTCCATTGCTGAAACACTCAAACACCTTTACCGCTCCACCCGGCAGTGGCCGCCCAAAAATTTGCATCTGGCGTCCGATCGGAATTTCTACCGGGCCCTGCGCGTGGGGGTGGTTCATACCATTGACGTGTGGAACCGGCGCGTGGCTTCGGGTAATGCCTCACTGGCCGCTATCCTGACGCTGCAAAAACATCTCGCCGCCTTCAATCGCACTGAAAAATCATTAATTCAATGGGCGCAGGCCTACTCATTCAGTGATTCGGCTTCTGCCGGGCGTGCCGCATGGGTTAAAGTGTCGCATCTCCTCGCAAGGCTTGCCGCGATGTATAAAAACCTCAGGGCGCAGCTGGCGGCGATACCCCGCAATCAGTCGCTGCTTGCGGAGTACGAAAGCTCCGCGTCCCACCTGATCACCCGTCGCCGTCATGCATTGGAACTGCTCGCCCGCAGCACCCGATGGATCGACTCGATTGAATCGCATAAAAAATCGGCCGCGGAAGCGTTATCGGCAGCACTTGGGGGAAAATTGCCGCCGCAGGGTCTGGCGGATCTGGTCGCTCTGCGCAGGTACATTCTCGCCGCCGAAGCATCCGCCCAATCGCCTCTGGCGGCGATGGCCGCGAAGATTCACACCATCGATCAGCTCGATCTGGCTCTTGTGCAGGGACACCGCGAACTGACATTGCGCGGCCGAATTTATCTCGCGGCGGCAAAATTGCTCACCTCGCCGGCCGTCCCGACCGATGTGCTTGCGGTTTCCAGTTGGCTCAGCGAGTTCAACGCTCAGGCTGCCGATATCCGCAGTACGGCGTCCGTGACGGTTGCAGGTTTGTCAAAGGCCGGACCCGCGCCGGCGGCGGCATTTAATCGATCAGCGATCAAGGCATCCCTCACCGCCTTGGATGTCGTGCGGGCCCATCGCCTCTCCGATGTGATCGGAATTGCAACACAAACCCCCGTATCAGACGCGTCCGACTTGGAACATCTGATCTCCAGCGCCGCGGCAAAATTGCCATTAAATCAGAACTATCCTGATATCCCGCTGGTAGCCGCAGCCGGGAAACCATTTAATACCGCTTTTGATCCCCGTATCGGCGGATCGTTGCTGTCCGCCTGGCGCACCATCGGTAACGATCTCATGGCTTCTCCCGGATCATCATCGGCGGGTTCTTCGGTCTTTGGTGCCGCAGAATTAATCTCGAGATACAGGCAGTCTGATCCGGCCTATCGCGCCTACCGGAATGCTTATGGGCATTACTGGGCGGGTGTGGTGACGGATCAGCTTCAGGTGCCGAACGTCAAATGGCAGCCATTTTATACCGCGGTTTCAACGCTGCAGATTGGGGAGCTTTTCACAAACCTTGCCGCACTCGGGCGTCGCGCCGAGGCCGCGCTGGCAATCCCCGCAGCATCCGGTTCGCAGGGGTATTGGGCTCGGGCGATAGCATCGATCAAAGCCGGCCGGGCGCAGCTTGACAATACGGTAAATGCGAGGAGCTGGCGAAAAGTCCTCAACCGTTGGATACAACTGAGTTCTGACCCGCTTCAGGCCCGCGCCCAGTTGCTGACGGAAAAACCGATGGACATTTATCGTCGATACATTATTCGCGCCGCGGACCATCCGTCGTTTGTCCAGGCTTATCTGGCGTCGCTGACCCTTGCCGGCGTCCGATCGCTGGCCGACGATGCCCTCTCTCGGGTCGATGCCATTCTCACCCGCCTGCGCCGGAAACCCGCATTCCCGCTATTTATTCCCGCGCACGGAGGACGGCCCACCACCCAGTTTTCATCCGCGACGATCGCCGGTTTTGCGGCGGATATTGATTCGCTCCCGATTTCAACCCATGCCGCCGCCGATCTGACTCCCGATTCCACCCTCAATCATCTGCTGCGTATGATGCAGGGGCACGTGTCCTATTCAGTATTCGGCCTTACCACCAGGCAGATGGTCGTCATCAGAAAGATTCTCGCCGCTCTGCACGGCGTCTCGGGCAAGCCGCTGATGTGCCGATTACAGGTGTCCGCCAAGGACAAGACCGATCCGGCTGACAACACCGCCCAGATCATCTGGCCCTACATGACCATCACGGATTCGGGTAACGTTTTGGGCGTGGTCAGCTTCCGGTCGCCTGCCGCCAATTCTCTCGGCAGCATCGCCGTCCCGGGCGGCGGGCATCAGACACTGAAATTGAAATTTTACGAATCAGATCCGAATTCGGTGCCGGCACCCAAACCCAACCATATCACGACATTTAGCGGCCCTTGGGCGCCGCTGCAACTGCTCTACCTGTATCATGCCCGAACGACCGACGGGCGGCACTGGCGGATCGTCATCGAGACCCATGATCAGTTCAAAGCGGTCCGCAAGATGGTGCTTTCACTGACGTTTTCCCGACCGCTGCCGCGCATCTCGCTCTGGCCGCGTGCCCATGCCCCCTGATCGGTGCTGAATACGTCTCTGCAGAAAGTGACAATTCGATGGCATTTTTATCCAGACTTACCGCTCGAATCATGCAGCCGAGAGTCGGCACACCAGAGCTGACATTTCACGTCATCGGCAAGCACCCCGCATGGGATGACCACATGCCGGATCAGGGGGTTGCCAATCAGACGGTGCTGGATTTCAAACAGCGATTTTATGTCGAGGCACTCGCAGGTAACATTAATTCGGGCTCCTGGAAGCATCTGCCTGAACTCGAACTCATTCCCTGCTTTAATCATCGATTCGTCCACCGGGTGGGGGATACCCTGCTCATCGGTGGAATCTGGTCTTCGAGTGATGGTAAGGGCCGCAATCTTTTTCCACTCATCGGTATCGTCTATTCACGGGGGCTCGATCCGCAGGGTGTCTTCTCCGCCGCCGATCCGATTCTTACCGCCTTTCATGAAAAAAGCAGCGGTGATCCGACTGCCGCAGGACTTCAATCAGCCATTGAGCAGGCCGGCTCGGCCTTGGCGAAACGGATGGCCGTGATCGCGCCGATGAATCAATGGATTCCCAAGCTCAGCGGATCGCAGGTCGCCGGGCTATTGAGATCCGCTCCTGATCCGCGGTCCCGCGCCAGGCTCCTGTATTCCCTGCGGCGATCACTCCTGCAGGTGAAAGGTAATCTGCCCGACCGGGCGGAATCATTTTATGATCTCATTCGTGTGCCGGGTGTCGGTGGCGACGGGTCCGGTGACCCTTCACTGATTCAATGGCCGATGTGGTATCTTTCACTGGTCGGACGCACGGTGCCCATGACGGCGGTATCCCATCCGGGAAGGCCGGATGATCGGTTTACGGATTTGATCGCAGGTGCCATAAAACCCGCGAGTATCTTCCCGTTGCGGGCCGGTCGTGAAAAAATTCCTCTCTGTACCGATATCCCTTTTGATCTCGATGATGCTTTCATAGGGCGTTGTGAAGCCTATCTGGCCGATTGTCTCAGGGCCGATCAATCACCGGCTCCGGACCTCCCCGATGAGGACCGTTGAATTCTATTGGTGTGAAATATCTGTCACCACCCGGGCTTTGGCGCAGATCTCGGCAAATTCCATCTCCGGATCGCTGTCGGCCACAATTCCGGCGCCGGCCGCATAGCAAAACCGGCCCGATTCCCATATCGCGGTGCGTATGGCAATATTAAAACTGCCGCGGCCGGAACCGATCCAGCCAATGTTGCCACAATAAATACCCCGTGCGCAGAGCTCAAGTTCACTGATGATTTCCATGGCGCGAATCTTCGGTACACCTGTAATCGATCCGCCCGGCAGCATACCGGCAAGGATGTCTCCCCAACGGTGCCGCGCTGTGCCGCGGATAACAGCGTAAGTCTGCCAGACGCCCGGTAAAGCCTCCAGCCTCCGCGAATCCATAATCTTCACGCTGCCCGTGGCACACACCCGTCCCAGGTCATTGCGTAATAAATCGGTAATCATGGCAAGTTCGGCCTGTTCCTTTTCACTGCGCATGAGGTTTTCCGCTGCCTGCCGATCCAGATCGTGATTATTCAAGTTGCGTCGCCGGGTACCTTTAATCGGGGAGGTGATCAGCTCATCGCCGTTCCGGTTCAGAAACAATTCCGGCGACGTGCAGCAGATCGCCTGCGAGCCGGCTCGAATATATGCCGAATATCGCCCCGGGTTGGCGGCATACATATCCCGCCACAACGCTAATGGATCGGCCGCTTCGCCCAACCAGCGGCGGCAGAGATTAAGCTGATAAATATCGCCCGCCGCAATGTAGTCGAGCACGTTTTTCAAAGCCGATATGTATTCGTCCTTCTGCGGACTGCTTATCTGCCGCAGTGTCGTCGGCGGGCGCAGAGGTTCCCTTTCGGCCTGTATCAGCCGATGTTTCATATCGTCGACTAATCTTCCGTCCGGCGGCTTGCCGACGGATGTTGCTGCCAGCAACCACCGGCCGGGTTCAGGCAAAATATAATACTGTTGATAATACCGAAAAGCGGCCAAGATATCAGTTCGGTGATACGGGGGTAATTCAATCCCTCGCCCCGCTTCATAGGTCAGATAACCGATCCATCCCGCGCCGTCCGGCAGGGAGTGTTGTGTGCCGGTGATAGATTCCATCCGGTCGCAGAGCCGGCGGATTCCGTCACCAAAGGAAAGATGATGTTCTTCGGTTCGGCATTCAGCCTTGCCGATCTCGCATATATGTAATGCACAACCGTTCCCCTCCGCCCGAAGTTGGATTTCAATCAGTGGAACTGCGGCGAGAACCGTTGCACCGAACCAGCCCTCGGTTAGAACCGCCATGTCGCACATTGCCCGGTCGAAGACCTGGGCGAGCTGACCGGCAGTTGCGGAGGAACCATACGTTGCTAACGGCGTGGCGCTGGTGTCGTTGGCGGCGTAAGGTATGATTAAATCTGCTGACACGGTTGATCCATCCACGGTCATTCCACGGTTCAGACAAAGCCGACAAAAAACGTTACACTACCGCCCGGCGGCGGAGCACGATGCGTTGCCCCGGGATTCCACAATGGTGATCGTTGATTTGCGGCGGTATCAAGTTTGGCTCGCAACAAGCATTAGCTCCTTCATCGTGCCCGATGGAGATGATACGCTCAACGCCCGGCCCCGTGGAGACCTTGGGCATCCGACCCGCAGGCGGTGGTTGGTAGACCGCAGGTACCTGGAGGGGTCGCCGGATATGAGGAAAAGGAATGTCCAGTAATCGAACGGATTCATCTCCCGGACTTAAACGCGAAGCCGGGGTGATTGGCTTGCTCTATGCCAGTCTCGGAGCGATTATCGGTTCGGGTTGGCTTAAAGGTCCCCTTAACGCGGCGGTGCATGCCGGTCCGCTGAGTCTTTTTTCATGGATCATCGGCGGCGTCGCGATCCTGCTGCTGGCGATTGTATACGCCGAATTGGCGACCCTTTTTCCCCGGGCCGGCGCCGTGGTGCATTTTCCCCGGCTTACCCATGGCTCGTTGCTGGCGCGAATCTGGAGCTGGATATTATTTCTGGCGTACGTAAGCGTTGCCCCCGCGGAGGTCGTCGCGTCGTTGAATTATCTCGATGTCCTTTTAAGGCGATTTTCCCTGCACTGGATTCCGCCGTTCATCTACCGCAGTGCCGCGGGGGCGAATCTGCTTACCGGAACCGGCATGATCATCGCCATCATCATGCTGGGGGCATTTACGCTGTTGAATTTTCTGGGTATTAAATGGGCGATGCGCATCAGCAACATGGCCGGCTGGTGGAAGCTGGCTGTTCCGCTGCTCACGGCCATCATGCTTCTGGCGGTCGGGCACCATTGGCAGAATTTTCATATCAATCCGGCGGAGAGTCGCTCGCAGGTTGAAGGCATCTTCACTTCACTGAGCACGGCCGGGGTACTTTTCAGTTTTCTCGGTTTCAGGCAGGCGGTTGAACTCGCCGGTGAAAGCACCAATCCCAAACGCAATGTCCCCATTGCAGTGGTGGGATCGGTCCTGATCGGGTTGCTGATCTATCTCTTACTTCAGGCGGGATTTATCGCCTCCGTCGATCCTCACACGCTGGCCCAAACCGGTTGGGCCAAAATCACCACAGCCGGGTACCTCGCTCAATTTGGTGCCGCTCCGCTGGCGGCGGCGGCGCAGGCGCTGGGCCTGATCTGGCTGACCTACATTCTCTATATTGACGCGGTCATTTCCCCCGGCGGAACCGGGTTTATATACATCACCACATCGGCACGCGTCATATCCGCCATGGGGTCCGACCACCTTATCCATAAGGTGTTTTCCAAACTTAATCGCAACGGCGTTCCGTGGGTTGCATGCGTGCTGGCGTTTCTCGTCGGCATCATATTTCTTCTGCCGCTGCCGAGCTGGTCGCAATTGGTCGGCTACATTTCCTCAGTCAGCGTGCTTTCATACGGTATCGGGCCGGTGGTGCTTTTATCCCTGCGCAAGATGAGGCCGGAATCGGAGTATCCGCGTCCATTCCGTCTGCCGGCCGCACGAATTCTCGCCCCCATCACCTTCATCATTTCCAACCTGATGATTTACTGGTCCGGACTCAAAACGCTTGAAGTATTGATGATCGCGCTGGCCGCTATTTTTCTCGCGTTTATTACCTGGCGGCTCATCAACGGGCGGTCGCCGGGTGAGTTGGCCTGGAAGAGCACGTGGTGGGTTGCACCCTATCTGCTGGGGCTTCTGATGCTGGATTACATCGGTCCGCATCATCTGGTGGGGGGTATGAATCTGATGCCGTTTCCCTACGATACACTTGTCGTGGCGGCTTTCAGTCTGGGGATATTTTATCTCGCTGTCCACAGCAGCGTTTCAATCGAAGAACTCGAGATCTACATCGCCACTCAGGAACTTTAGCCGATCCACCCGGAGGTGGTACCCTCCGCACGAAACCTTAACTTTCAACAGCCGACGGCATGAACCGCAGGGGACGCAGGCAACAGTCACTTAGTCCCCGGCTTGCCGGGGGGGACGAATGGAAATAAGCCAGCCGTCGAGACGAAACGGGTTTGACCTCAGCGGACTGGCGGCCGCGCCGCGGAGCAGATGAATCGCGATCATCCCGAATGCGAGCCGGTGGATTTACTCCACCGGTCGCCATGGCAAGAAAAACCATTCTAACCGCAGTGGACGCCGAGGAACATAGCGCGGCTGCGCCGCAAC
>JBMFVY010000074.1:0-6890 GCA_049965755.1 Phycisphaerae bacterium
GATTCTGGTGTAAAGCGATTTACACAAACTCGGCCCGACACGTCGCCATGCGGAAATGCCAACATCGCAACCGGCTCAAAGATCGCTGGCCAAGAGTGATATTCGACGGTAGATTTCTGTCATGAAGATTCATGTCAATACCGGCGGCCTGGCCGCGACAAATTCTTATCTGATCGCGGATGAAACGGCTGGCGTTGCGGCACTGATTGATGCTCCGCAAAATACAATTGTACCGCTGATAAAGATTGCACAACATCATGGTTGGGATGTGCCCCTGCTGCTGCTCACTCACGGCCACTGGGATCATATCAGTGATCACAAGGTTTATACCGACCACTACCCGCACGGCAAAGTGCTGATTCACCGGCTGGATGAACCGAAATTACAGCATCCGGGATCAAAAATTTTCCAACTCCCATATACCATCGAGCCTCGCTCAGCGGACGGCCATATTCAGGATGACGACGAACAGATGGTCGGATCCATCTGCCTGAAGGCGATTTTTACGCCGGGGCATTCACCCGGGCACATCGCATTTTATGATGCGAAAGAAAGTCTACTTTTTGGAGGCGATCTGCTTTTTGCGGGATCGATAGGCCGGACCGATTTACCCGACAGTGACCCGAATGCTATGCGCCAGTCACTTTTGCGCGTGATGAAACTGCCTGATGAGACGCTGGTGTATCCCGGTCATGGACCGCAGACGACCATTGGCGACGAGCGTCAAAGCAATCCATATCTTTCGTAGAGGTTCGTTTGACTCCTCGGTGCATATGGGTCAGCCGATGAGGCGCGGACGTAAAGCCTCACACGGTCGTTCTCAGCCGAGCGGTAAGCGGGCGCAGGCGGCACCCTACGAAAACGGGCTTGCCGCTATCCGTATAACAATGTATAACTCACCCATCGGCGCGGGGTCGAACCGGCGGAGAGTGAACGATCGGATTTCACGGCCGTATGGTTCAAAGGCGCCGGATGCCGGAATATCAGGAGAACGATTTATGATGCAAGTCAAAGTCTCCCCGAAACGAGGCCGGTCGATTCCCATAATATTTGGTGGTATCGGTATTTTGGGCGTGGCGATGGCTTTGTCTCTGGCGACGGTAGGAACTGCTCATGCCAAAGTGCGGGCGGTCGGCGTGGAAAATCAATACGCCAATGTCATTGCACAGATCGGTGGCAAATATGTAACGGTAAGTTCCATCGAGAGTAATCCCAACACCGATCCACACGTATTTGAGGCGAGTCCGTCGGTCGCGGAGGAAGTGGCGGGAGCCTCGCTGGTGGTGCGAAACGGCCTTGGCTATGACACCTGGGTCAAGCGTATTCTTGCGGCCGCGCCCAAATCCGGGCGACAGATCATTGATGTTCAAACGCTGCTTGGACTTCCAGATAATACCCCCAATCCGCATCTCTGGTACAAGCCGACAACGATGCCGAGGGTGGCCCTAGCCGTCGCCGAGGCATTAAATAAACTTGATCCCGGCCATAAACCATATTTCCTCATGCGGGTGAAAAAGTTTGATGCCTCGATGAAACCCTGGTACGCCGCCATAGCGAAGTTCAAAAAAGAGTTTCACGGCACACCGGTCGCCGTAACCGAGCCGGTGGGAGATTACATGCTTCAGGCCGTCGGTTGCAATATTAAGACCCCATGGCATCTCCAAGCGGCGATTATGAACGGAACCGATCCATCGCCGCAGGATGTAAGTATTCAGAATCATCTGCTGCGTAATAGCAAGGTCAAGGTGTTTGTTTACAATCAGCAGGTGACAGACCCGCTTACCGCATCATTCCTACACCTGGCCGAAAAAGCTCACGTGCCGGTGGTAGGCGTCTATGAAACCATGCCGACCGGATATACGTACCAAAGATGGATGGTGGCCGAAGTTCGGGCACTGCGATTAGCGGTAACACGGGGTATTTCAACAACTGTGCTGAAGTAGATGCCTTCACCGTGCAAGCGGGGTTGTTCAATATGTGGAAGATGGAATTGTCCGGAAACTTCAACGGCAGATATGAAGCTAATGGGATAAGACGCTTCGACCGATAACCGTGGAAGGAGCACGTGGATCTGGGCGTATTCGGGCGCCAATGAGTCCAGCGGCGAAATGGCGAAAGATGGGTGCACATGTCGAAATTTGAGGAATCATCAAAAGTTGCCATCGCTACAAGCGTCGCCGGCCAAGCGTCTGAGCCCCCCCTGCTGGCGGTCGATGATTTAACCGTAAAAATCGGCACCCGCGTGCTGCTGCAGGGGGTTTCATTTACCCTGAGCCCCGGCGAATTCTGCGGACTGATTGGGGAAAACGGTGCAGGAAAAACGACGCTGCTTCGCAGCCTGGTCGGGACCCAACCTTCCCCGCATGGTTGTGTAAAAGTTTGCGGATATCCACCATCGCGAGCACGGGGCCTGGTTGGATATGTTCCTCAGAAAATAAATTTTGCCCCGGATCTTCCGCTACGGGTCTGCGATTTGGTTCAACTCGGATGCGATGGACACCGACTCGGACCGCGCTGGTTCTCGCACAGGTCATCCGAGGCGGTCAGGCGAGCGCTGGCGGCGGTCGGCGCGGAGCAATTTGCAAATCAGCGCATCGGCGAATTATCAGGCGGCCAGCAGCAGCGTGCCGTCATTGCTCATGCGCTGGCCAGGCAGCCCCGGCTTCTTTTGCTCGACGAGCCGTTGGCCAACCTGGATTTTCGGTCCGCCAACGAACTGGCACGATTGCTCGGGCACCTCACACGCGAACACGGAATCGCCGTATTAATCACCGCACACGATATGAATCCGCTGCTTTCCCTGATGGATCGGGTTGTTTACCTCGCCGGGGGTCGCGCGGCGTGCGGGAGCGTAGAGGAGGTGATCGAGTCAGAATCGCTCAGCAGGCTTTACGGCTACCCTGTGGCGGTAATCAAGCATTCAGGACGAATCATGATCGTGCCGGATACGGACGCACAACCGCCCGACGCGGGGTGTTATATGGAACCGTCAGACAACCTGAGTCGGGGAAGAATGAAAAAATGATCGGCTGGTTTTCATCTCTTTGGCACTCCGAATTTCTCCACAGCGGCCCGGTGGATACAGCTCTGCTGGTGGGCGGCAGTGCGGCGGTGGTCTGTGCAGTGATCGGTGTATTTACCGTGCTTCGCGGCCATGCGTTTGCGGGCCATGCTTTGGGTGATGTGAGCAGCGCCGGCGGATCGGTGTCATTTCTTGCGGGAATCAGCCCATTGGCAGGATTTCTGGGCATTGCGGCGCTGGCGGCGCTGGCCTTGGAATTTCTTGGCGTGCGAAAGGTGCGCGAGCAAGATGTTGCAACCGGCATTGTTCTGGGGGCTGGCTTGGGATTGTCCGCCTTGTTTCTCTATTTCGACATCACCACAACCAGCACCACGGGGGCGGCCGTGACGGTGATGTTCGGTTCCATGTTCGCCCTGTCATCCAGTATCAAATGGCCCGCCATTATAGTGGCGTGCCTGGCGCTGGCGGCCATGGGGTTGCTGTATCGCCCGCTCATGCTCAGTGTAGTGGACCCGGAACTTGCATCGACGCGTGGTATTTCCAATCACTGGATCGGCATTGTGCATCTGCTGGTGCTGGCGATGGCTGTGGCGCTGGCGGCGCTGTCCGTCGGATCGGTGCTTGCCTCGGCACTGCTGATCGGTCCGGCGGCTGCATCCATACGCCTGAGCCGCAGGCCGTCCATGGCGATTCTCGGGGCAGTGATCATCGGATTGCTGGCGGTATGGGGGGGAGTGTGGCTGGCGTATGAAAGCTATTACTGGTTCTCGGGAAATTCATGGCCGGTGAGTTTTTTTGTCGTCGCTATTATTTTTATCATCTACCTTCTGACCATTCCTCTCAAATACCTGACGGGTCGCAAATCACCCGTACTGGTGGCCGTGAAGCAAACACCGGGGGCATCCTGATTTATGTTCCAGAGTTTCATGCTTCACACATGGATTGCCTCAACGATCATCGCGCTGGTAGCTGGTACGCTCGGTTTTTTTGTTGTTTTGCGGCGATCGGCTTTTGCGGCTCATGCGCTGCCTATCGGGAGCTTTCCGGGGGCGGCCGCGGCGGTGTTGCTCGGCGTCCAACCCCTCTGGGGATTGCTGGCTTTTGTGGCGGTGGGAGTTGTGCTGCTGCAGCAACTCCAGCGGCTGGGACGCCGGGATGTCGCGGCCGGGCTGGTGCTGGTCACGCTGATGGCACTGGGCTCACTTCTTCTAAGCATGACCAATGCTTACGGGCCGGGCGTTTTTGCATTATTGTTTGGCGAGGTGCTCGGCGTATCGGCAGCCGATTTACTGCCGGTCGCGATTATCTCCGCCGTTGTGATTATCGGTGTGATCTGTCTTTATCGCCCGCTGCTGTTGCAATCCGCATTTCCCGAGCTTGCCGTTCCCCGCGGGCTGAATGCCGGCGTAATGGATCTTCTTTTTCTCGTACTTCTGGGACTTGTAGTTGCCATGGCACTGCCAGTGGTCGGCACCCTGCTGGTGTTCAGCCTGCTGGTTGCGCCGGCGGCGACGGCCCAGAGTCTTTCCGCCAACCCGATTCGTGCGCTGAGTCTGTCGATTTTACTGGCGCTGGGAATGATGTGGCTTTCGATCGCGCTGTCGTTCTGGACAAACTGGCCGATTGGATTTTTCATAGGCGCCATCGGAGCGACGCTCTTTTCCAGTGTGCGAATTTGCCGATATCTGCGCGATCGGTTCAAAATCCGAAGCGGCCCGATCAGACAATAATCGTCGGCAGATATGTCGGTGTAGATTTGAATTTACCCACCCGCCGCCGCGAAAGCTGAACCCATGGTCAGGACCAGGATCGGAGATCGGACCGTCATGTTGACCATTCCAGCTCCGCACCGTGTACCGGTTACCGGCTCAATTCCGGACTCCGTTATTTTCCGCCATGAAATCCCACCCACTGCTGGCGGACAACTATCGGCACATACCCGATCGCCAACCGCTGCGGGGGCTTCACAATCTGTGCCGGATCGAGATAGGCCAGCGAACCGCGAGTCGGAGGCGGGAGATATTGTTTATTTTTTGTCCATACGCGTTCGATCAGATCGAACCGCTTCTGCATTTTATTGCGTTCAGCCTGGCTGAGATCGGCGTGGAGCAGCGCGGGTTGATCCTCAAAGCGATACCAGTAATAAGTAAGCTCCGAGCCGTCGCTCAGGTGGGCATAGAACGGCCCCGCCGCCGGGCCCGGATGCCAGTAGGCGCTATCGCGATTATGCGGCGTGGTATAAGGTTTAAGCAGTTGCCCGTACCGAGGATAAAATTTCCGCAGAGGGTAGAAATTGACTTGCTTGAGACCCGTTGAGTCGGGGACGTCACCGGCTCGCACGGCCCGCCATGCATAGCGCCGGCCAACATGCACAAGTCGGTAGTATCGCGGAAGCAAAGCCCGAAATCCGTCATTTCCATCATGCACAAGTCTCGGATTCCAACTGAATCCATAGGATGTCGGCGTGGCGAGAAAGGCTTTGGCCAGAATCGGCCACGGCAGGTTGGGCCGCTGAGGCTTTGGAGTATTGTCGGCGTAGAGTTTCCAAGTGGACCAGACGTTCGCATTAAATTCTACCAAAAATCCCTTTTTCAGGCTCAGCCTGCCACTGACCGGAGGCCCACCATGGAACCAGGCTTCGACCGGGCCCCAGAGAGCACTGCGTTTGTAGCTGGTCAGTTCATTAAGCACAACCGAATGGCCGTTACGGTCGGCGGGAAACGATACCTGGCCGAGACGTGCGTAAGTTCCGGCTTTGGTTCGACTCACGGCTGCCGGCAAATACTGCGTTTCCATTGCAAACACCCTATTCGCACGTGACCAGCGTGAATCAAGCAGTTTGCCGATGAGCCGCGGGTGTTTCACCGCCTGCCTATTCCAGAAATAAGGTGTGACGAAACAGACCGGTCCTTTGAAATTGTGGGTATTGAGAAATAATGTCCAGCAGTGATTACCCATCGGAATCTTTTTACCGTCGGTCGTTGCCTGCGGATCGGTTAGCGGCAACGGGAAGTATCCGTAACCAAAAAGCTGGCCATTGACGCCCGGCTTGAGGGTAATGCCATCCGGCGGAAAGAGGAGCCAGGGGCTGAGTTGTGCGATGCCGTAAAGTCCTCGCGGATGGCTCCAAGTGCCGCCTCCGTTACCCGGCGCGTTAGCGATGGCATGAAAGTTGTACGCCACGCCGCCAAGGCGAAACTTGGGTGCGGCGGTCGGGAATCGCGTGCCTCGCCACCAACCCAAACCACCTTCAATATCCGAATAGAGATGTTGCGGCGGACGACCTTTGTACTGGGCCGCCATCCATGTCCCGAACAGCCCCGATTGAAACTGATTCCCCGGATAACGGAGGAGCAACGGCCAGGCAGCGGTATACATGGAGAAGCCGCCGTCATAAATTCTCGGCACCTGATGAAATTTTGTCGGCACAATCATGTAACCATCGGCCTGTGACCGTGGAAGTGTTGCCGCCGGTATCGTCGATGCCGACAAGCTAAGGGCAATGCCCGATGCAACAAGAGCCATTGATTTCATTTGTCATATCCTTTCCATAAAGTGCTGGCGCAAAGGTGTCGCGCGAAAGCGGAAATCCACCACCTCACGGACCCGCGTTTAACTGAATGCAGTCCGCAAACATGAACAATAACCACTAAATTGAAATGGTCAAATCTTTCATATCAGCCGTGACGAACCGACCTTACGGTTATTGGGCACCGGGGTTTCGCTAAGGTACCGGCGGTTGTTACGTTCAACATTCTGGATCTACGTATCGAATATAAGACCAGCTGTATTCCGGACTCCGTTATTTTCCGCCATGAAATCCCACCCACTGCTGGCGGACAACTATCGGCACATACCCGATCGCCAA
>JBMFVY010000074.1:6986-13314 GCA_049965755.1 Phycisphaerae bacterium
GACAAGCTAAGGGCAATGCTCGATGCAACAAGAGCCATTGATTTCATTTGTCATATCCTTTCCATAAAGTGCTGGCGCAGAGGTGTCGCGTGAAAACTGAAATCCACCACCTGAGATACCCGCGTTTACCTGAATGCACTCCGCAAACGTGAACAATAACCGCTAAATTGAAATCGTCAAATCTTTCATATCTGAACGGCGCGATATCTCCTGGATGCAGACCAGTGAAAGGAGTGGAATACCTATCTCCGGCCACGCATCGATGTTGCGTGGATGGGCCGTCAATTCGACGCGCTTAATCCACGTCAACGAGGGGCCGTCGAAGGTCAGCGACAGGGTGAGATTATTTGCTGAAAAACTTCTTGATGGAATAGACGGTGGCAGCTCGTCCGATGACGCCGATACTCTCGATGAGCGGAATATCTTTCGGACAGACTTTGACGCAATTCTGCGCGTTACCGCAATCGGTAATACCCCCCTCCCCCATCAGGACGTCCATGCGTGCATCTTTATCCGTCTGGCCGTTGGGGTGCATGTTGTAGTAACGGGCAATGGAAAATATCTGTGCCCCGACGAAGGCATTGTCGCGGGTGAATTGCGGGCACGCTTCCAGGCACGATCCGCACGTCATGCATCGGGAAAGGGGATACATGATCTCCTGTTCTTCAGGTGTTATCTTGGGACCGGGGCCGAGATTAAACGTTCCGTCAATGGGTATCCATGCTTTGATACGTTTGAGATTTTCAAACATACGGGAGCGGTCTACCACCAGATCGCGGATCACCGGGAATTTGGTCATGGGTTGAATCGTGATGGGTTCGCCGGGATGCTGGGCCTGAATCTTGCGAATGAGCGTGGAGCAGGCCTGACGAACCCGGCCGTTGATCACCATCGTGCAACTGCCGCAGACCTCTTCGAGACAACTCGCCTCGTATGTGGGCGGAGCCACTTTGGTTCCCTGAGCCGTAACGGGATTGGCGGAGATTGACCGAAGCAGCGATGTGACATTGCTGCTTTCGGAACAGGGAACCTCAAAATTCTGCCAGTAGGGTTGAGAATCGGGGGTGTCCTGGCGGAGGATATTAAGCTTGACGGTTTTTGGGGCATCAGCCGGGGTGATCATCATTCATCCTCTCAAGTACTGATTCAGTGGGCGGCTGCGACGGGCTCTTTCGTTCCAGTCGGTGCGGCCGGAGCCGTGACCTTTCCATAATTGCGGGCCCTGGGAGCAACCAGTGATACGTCGACGGGTTCATAGGAAAGAACCGCCCTGCCGTCCACGTAGGAGACGAGGGTGGTCTTGAGCCAGTGTTCATCATCGCGCGGCAGAGATCGCTGATCCAGAGGCAGATCATGCCGCTCCATGAGTTCATCAGGAATTTTAAAGTGCGACCCGCGAGATTCATCCCGGGCCATTGCCGCCATGGTGATCGCTTCGCTGAGCAGAATCATGTCCCAACAGGCACGGGTAAAAGCGAGCGACTGGTTATTCCAGAGACCGGAGTCAGGCAGGCCGAGATTATTCTGGAAGCGGTCTTTAAGTGATTCAATGAGTTCGAGCGTCTGCCGCAGTTTGGAATTGCAGCGGATAATGGTCACGTTGTCGCTCATCGCCCTGCCGAGTTCGCGATGCAGCACATACGGGTTGTCCGAGCCTTTGGAACTCAAGAGCCGCGTCTGGGCCCCCTTCTGTTTTTCCACGGCAGCATCATACAACTGCTGGTTATGATCAGTGACGGGCGGATGGGATTCAATGAACTTCCTGATTCCCGGCGCCATGAACAACCCGGTGAATATGCAGGAAAGAAGCGAATTGGCTCCCAGCCGATTAGCCCCGTGATACTGATAATCCGCTTCGCCGGCGGCATAGAGGCCGGTGATGTTGGTCATCTGGTTGCGGGGATCGGCCTTTTTCAGGCCGCCGGTCTTGTCGTCCCGGGCAAAATCCACCCAAAGCCCCCCCATCGAGTAATGCACCGCCGGATATATCTTCATGGGCTCAAGTAGAGGATCAACGCCCCGGAATTTTTCATATATCTCCAATATTCCGCCCAGCTTGCGTTTAAGCGTTTCATACGGGATGCCGGTGGCCTTTTCCGTCAGATCCAGATAGACCATCTGGCCGCCGCCGATCCCGTACCCCTGTTCGCAGATGTAGAATATCTCGCGGGTGGCGATATCGCGGGGGACAATGTTTTTGTATTTGGGATAGAGCCGTTCGAGGAAATAGTCCCTTTCGGATTCGGGGATGTCGTTGGGATGGCGGGAGTCATTGCGTTTTTTGGGCACCCAGAGGCGCCCCCCTTCGCCGCGGGCCGACTCGCTCATCAGGCGGCATTTATCTTCGCCGGGGATGGCCGTCGGATGCACCTGCACAAATTCCGGATTACCCAGTTTTGCTCCAGCCTGATAGCACCGGGCGGTGCCCGAGCCGGTGCAGATAATACTCATGGTGCTCTGGCCGAAGAGCAGCCCGTTGCCGCCGGTCGCCATCACCACGGCATCGGCCCGAAACGAGCGAATCTGCATGGTTCGCATATCCTGAGCCACAATGCCGACGCAACGGCCGTCAGGATCAATAACTGGGGCCAGAAATTCCCAGAATTCGTATTTGGTGATATGCCCCTGCACCTCATGATGACGGACCTGTTCGTCAAGCGCGTAGAGAAGCTGCTGGCCGGTGGTGGCACCGGCGTAGAATGTGCGTTTGTAGAGCGATCCGCCGAAGAGGCGGAGGTCGCGGTTGCCTTCCGGTGTTCGACTGAAAGGCACGCCCATGCGGTCAAGCAGATCGATGATGGCGGGAGCCATGCGGGCCATTTCAAGAACGGGAGGTTGATTAGCGAGAAAGTCGCCACCGAACACCGTTTCGTCAAAATGCTCCCACTCACTGTATCCCTGCTGTCGAGCGACCTCATTGCACGCGTTGATTCCCCCTTGAGCACAGACGCTGTGAGACCGTTTGACGGGCACCAGCGAGAATAAATCGACGGCCACGCCTTCTTCAGCAAGTTTCATCGAGGTGGAAAGTCCGGCCAACCCGCCGCCGACAACTATCACCCGTTTACGCGACATATGCATATCTCCAACAGCTTGAGCAAAAAAACGGCGCCCACTACAGGGTGTTTTTTTCGGTGCGTGCCCTTAATGCATAAGTGTAGGCGCCCAAATCAAGACCGGTCTGAGGGGTGGGTAAAATTCTGCCGGGTACCGCCTCGACCACAACGCCGGAGTGTCGGCTCGGCACGCGGCCAGGTTTACCTAATACCGTGACACCCAGCCAAGCCGTGGTGCCGATGATCCCGAAGATAATTCCGACCGCGACACATAAGTTGCCCCACCGCCGCTGTGCCTTGGCGGTGACGGTCAGGCCCCAAGCAATGGCCGCCGTCCAGAGTCCGTTGGCCATGTGGTACACCGCCGCCCATACTCCAAGCAGATAGAGAACATCGGAAAGCACGTTGGCCCAGAACCAAGGATTATGACTGTAGGGTATTTTGATGGCATCGACCGTGCTGTTGTACGCGAAGTTCATACGGAACCACGGAAAGCTCGACAGGGCCGCCCAATGAGTCATACCATAAATCAATGCCAGCCCCCAGCGGTGAAGCGTGGCGAGGTGATAGGCGAGGAATACAAGCAGCACCAGCCCGCTGATTCGCTGAAGCGTATAGCGGTAATTGCCGCCGTAGTTGTAGTGAACCGCATTCCATTTGACGCCGCGACCGGTGATGTACAGTCCATAGAGCACATGAATCAGCAGCGGCAGAAAAATGAATGTAAATTCCACAAACCCCAGGTTCGGCCCCAGAGCGTGGATGTCATTAACTTCCTGCTGGTAGGCCACGGGGCTGAGGGTTGTGGCGTTGACGGTCAGATGAAATGCGACAAAACCGCCGAATGCCAAGCCTGCCAGTGAATGGATGCGTCTGAGCCAAAAATGAGCTTGGCCCGATCGCGACGAATAATCGCCCGCAGGAGAACCTTTAGCAACCGAACCCTCCGTAGCTGTCGTCACAACCTGAACTCCATCAAATCGGCGTTTGCCCGACGCCCGAAACACCTCGGATTCTAGAGGTGAATAACCAAGGTATCAAGACACATCCGCTGTTGCGTCGATGGGTATCTTAATGTGCAGCATGATAATCCATCCGCACAGCGATCTGCTTAAACTCAAACCACCGCAAATATCCCTCTTGGGCACTCAGCATAGCCAGCGTGGCCCGGCCCAGAATATATGTATTTTTTAATTCATCGGCCGGTAGTGCATCAAAGCTGCAGAGTTGCATCACCACCGTGGTCAGGTAGCGATGGAGGATTACCGTCGCGGCAGGATGATGCGGTCCCGTAAAAGTATCCGCAGCCAGCGCCGCGATATCCGCTTTCGTCAGGGTTGCATAGGAGGTATTTTTTGCCCCGTGCAGATGGGCTTCGTAGGCAAGATTGAAAGCGGTATCCACCAATTTGCGGCTGCGGAAAGAAAGCCGATTGATTCGCCCCGGAACGGCCATTTCGGGTGAATTGGCCATACCCATGTACACAGGATCAAGCGTCATGGGGCGAAACACGCCCGAGTTTTCGATCCGCAGCCCGTCGGCAGCCGCCGATTTTTTCAGGCTTACGGTCGGGGCGATGGCGGCGAGTTTTGCACTCTGACGTTCCAGGGCTTTGAAGGCCATGTAAAGTTGTGCGGCACGAACCACCTTCGACTTTACCTGATTCAGGCTTGTCGGATCATGAGCGGGACTCACAGCGGTTATCCGGTAAACATACACATTGCCGGTGGTGCGATTGGTCAAGATTGGCCCCTGCCGCCCTACCTGCAGGTGCAGCAGCAGTCCATCCCCCTTGGAATGCGGGTCCAGCGCGCGAACCCGCAGAGCGAGGTAGGCAATGCCCTCAGATTGTGGCAGAGCCCCCGGGGCGGTCAGTGCATCCGAGAAATCGCCCAGATGTTGCAGCGAGCCGGCCGTTGACCATTGGGTAATTCGACCGATCTGCGGCTTGTAGCCGAAGCGGGCCGCCAACTTATCCGCGATAGCGCTGTAGTTTGCCCATTGAGCCGGTGCAACAGGCTTGCGATAACCGGTTGCTTCAAACGCCTTCCATGGACGATTGGCCAGATGATTGGCCATGGATGCCATACGAACAAACATCGCCTGAATTTTTTTGTCGATCTGATCCTGCACCAGGCGGGCCTTGACGACTTTGAAAGGCAGGTATTGGGCCGGAGATTTTTTCCCCTTCACGGTTTTAGCCGGTGTGACTTCAAAATCGCTTTTATGAGCCTCGTAGTATGCGTAGGCTGCCGACACGTCCGCAATATCCGGATGCATGGTCTTGGCAACGTCGGCGGCGCTGAATTTCAGGTATTCCAGTTTAACTCGGTTGGGATAACGAAAACCAAAGGGGAATCGGACCGATGCAATCTTGGGCGGTTTGGCGGTTCGACTTGGATTCCAAGGCAGGACGGACTTATAGCGACGATAAAGCATCTGCAAGAGTGCCGGACTCGGTTGGATATGATGCTGCTTGAGCCACTCACGGGCCGTGAGTTTCACATACTGCACCTGAAGCCTGGTGCTGAGACGGGTAATGTAGTGAAGCACCTGGGGGCGACTGGGTATCGCGGCGGTCTGCGCGGCAATTTGATACATGCGATCAACCATGCTCAAATCACCAAGGGCCTGGGCCACA
Source organism: Phycisphaerae bacterium (assembly GCA_049965755.1). Classification (GTDB taxonomy): domain Bacteria; phylum Planctomycetota; class Phycisphaerae; order WQYP01; family WQYP01; genus JAJZGD01. The sequence continues at coordinate 12,684 of JBMFVY010000074.1, forward strand.
TTCTGAACCGCAAAACTGGAATTCGCCGTGACCGATGCGACAGCTCTGTCAAAAGCCTTGGTTCCCTGCATATCGGCGGGGAAGCTATTATCGGGCAGCAATCCGTATTGACGGGCCTCCTTCACCAACAGGAAAAATTTAAGCGTCAAGTTTGATCGAGAGCTGTTGCCTTGCCAGTCCATATATTCTTCGGCAAACTGCGGATCATTCTGCGCCAACATTTTCAAAACACGCACGTCAATTTGATAGGGCACCAATTCGGTGTTGGTGACCGGCTTGCCTCCCAAATGACCAATAATCATGGTCGGCGTGCCGGAACCTACGCCACTGGTATAGGCGTACCCGAGAAGAAAGGTGATCATCAGCAGAACGCCAAAAACCGCCATCAACGGCTTGCTGTATTTACGCATCAGGGACATGGACATCGTTTTATTCTTTCCGCCAAACGCCAACTCCCGAGGGCGGCTCCTGCCGCAACCCCACGGATTAAACCCGAAAGGATACTTGATCGACGCGGCGACGTAAATTGAGGACATCCTAACAGCCGAGGCTCCGCAGGGCGAACGCATACTAAATTTTGTTTGGGCTTGGCAACTTGGTGATGGGGTGTTAGGATTTTGTTCAACTGAGC
>JBMFVY010000075.1:0-13273 GCA_049965755.1 Phycisphaerae bacterium
CATCGATCTGCTCCTGAAAATCCAATCGACAGATCAGAATCTACCCGACGCAAAAATCCCCGCCAGATGTGTTTCGTCGGACGTTTACGCCTACCTTGGTTGTTCTCTCACCGAAAGTGAGAACCGTGATACGGGTTAAACCGCCCGAAGGGCAGGTGATCGCCGCCATAGAATCTCGGCACGGGAAAGCCGTCCCCTTTCAAGTTGGTCCGACGGGGATTGTGAAGTTGAGTGCGAAAAAGCATCGCTATTTGCTCTTTTTTCGTCGCAAAAGTCGTGGCTGAACCGATTGTCGTTGAATCTGCTTAAGTGCGACCGTTCAATATAGGCGAGCACCGACGTAAATGCTTCTTGGCTGGGTTAAGAACTACTTCCTACGCCTAAACTCTGCTCGATCCGAGTACGCGATTGCCCTGCCGCGACCGCAACTTCTGGTACCACAAAATTTCACGCCCCGGCAGGGAAATTGGCCGAAGAGGTTGATTTCACCATACATCCACCGCGAGATGCACAGATTTTGCATGTATACCCGTTGCGATCGCAATCTTGAATCCGATTGAGAATGATTCGTGATATTTCATCGTCAAGCCCCAACGGCTGGGTGACGTTGCAGGTAACCTCCGGATACGCTGCTGCCGCCTCAGCTACCATGCGCGGAATATCCGTCGTGCTGTGTCGGCCGGGCGAAAGAAAATAAGGGTGGACGATGATTCTCTTTGCTCCCTGCCGCACGCATGATTCAAATGCCTGTGGGATACTCGGCTCCGCCAATTCCATGTGAGCCGCCACCACAATCCGGTATCCCGATGATCGGCGAAACCGTTCAACAACCTCCTCGAGCATCTCATTGGCGGCGGCAAATCGGCTGCCATGATCCACCAAAATAATCCCCGTTGCTTCTGTTTCCATCGTCGTTTCCATCGCTGTCATATTCGCTGACTCCCGAGTGCAACTTCCAGAATTATTGCTATTATAGGCGCGACAATGCACTGAAGCATCAACTTGCCTGGTATCGCCGCAGAATGCATGTCCCAGCTGGTATCCTGCTATTTTTTGATACCGGGCGCGGCAGTTTGTCCCATTTGTCCCATAAGTAAACATGGCGACATCATGCGAGAAATGGGGCATGAATTCCGGCCGCATAGGCCGATGTTGAAACTATACCCAAATCTGGTTGATGAAAATCGGGAGATTAGAAAATGATCCACCAGGCGGTATTACACAAAATGTTACCCACCATAGTCTCCTTGGTAAGCGATTGGGTCGTGTCGGTCGAGAAAAATTTGTGGAATTCCGCCCGACCATTGACGGATCAAGAACGTGCCGACGCGATTCAGATGGGCGTGCAAAAACCGGATTCCATACGTATTGCAGTAGTTGACGAACTGCCGAAACCGTCGGCTGAATTGAAACTGCTCGCGGAGCAACTCCGCATTTTAACGCCGACAACGATCTCCCTGACGTACAGTCACCTGATCGTGATCAAACGTAGCGCTCCAAATCACGATGAACTGGTCCAGCACGGTCTGGTTCACGCGCTCCAGATTGAGCGATGCGGATCCGTGCAGGCGTTCTTACGCGAATATTTGGAGCAGTGCCTTGAGTATGGCTGCGAGAACTGCCCCATGGAACTGGAAGTCCGCTCCAAAGTGTCCAATCTCTGCACGCAGCCGAACATCTGAAACCCGCTGAGATCGTTCCGTTGTCCCGGCAACCTCGTCGTCGTCCGATTGATTCCGCGGCGCATACGGTACCGTGCCGGGAAATCGGTCGCATTGAATTGTTACCCGCCAAAGGTTATGTTCAACAACTTGCCCGAGATTGGGTAACTGATGTGGCGATGTAGGAATTTAATCGGAATGGATATTACCAAATTTTGTGATCAGCATACCTCGGTAGTCGGATTGCAGTGGGGGGACGAGGGAAAAGGTAAAATCGTCGACATCTTGAGCGAAGGCTTTGATCTCGCCGTCCGCTGGAACGGCGGAAGCAACGCCGGTCACAGCGTTCAGGTGGGCGATCAAAAATATGCCTTTCATCTGATACCCAGTGCCATACTCAGACCGCAATGCATCTCCGTACTGGCTAACGGCGTGGTGGTCGATCCCGGCCAACTTATTCGCGAAATCGATGCTCTCCAGCAGCGCGGAATCCGGGTGGATCATAACCTGAAGATTTCCTCCCAGGCACATGTCGTCATGCCTTACCACAGCCTGCAGGACAAGCTGGCCGAAGAAAAACTGGGCGATAAAAAGATCGGCACCACCGCACGCGGAATCGGCCCCTGTTATGCGGATAAGGCCTCACGGCACTTTGCGGTGCGAATGGCGGATATCATTGATCCTGACCGCCTGCGCGATCGCCTGGCGCATATCGTGCCTGAGAAAAACGCCATTTTTGCAGCGCTTTTCGGAAGTTCGCCCATGGATTGGCACGCCATTTATGAGCAATACGTACCGCTGGGACAGCGCCTCAAACCTCTGGTCTGTAACACAACAGCGCTCTTGCACCGGGCCATGGCGGGCGCAAAAAAAGTGCTCTTTGAGGGGGCCAACGCCACACTCCTTGATCTGGATCACGGAACCTTCCCGTTTGTAACCAGCAGCAACTGCGGCACCGGGGTATGCGTCGGGGCCGGAGTGCCACCGCAATCAATCGGACGCGTGCTCGGCGTGGTAAAAGCCTACAGTTCACGCGTGGGCAGCGGGCCGTTTCCGACGGAACAGGAAAATTCGATAGGCGAGAAAATACGCGATCGCGGCAGGGAATTCGGTACCACCACTGGGCGTCCTCGCCGCTGCGGCTGGCTTGATCTTGTTGCGGTTCGCTATGCCGCCGCCGTTACCGGTGCCACGGGCCTCTGCATCATGTTGCTGGATGTGCTTTCAACTTTTGATGAAATTAAAATCTGCACGCGGTACAAAACCTCCCAAGGGGACACGGATGAGTTTCCGGCCGACGCCTGTGAGCTTTCCCATGTCAAACCCGTATACCACAGCATGCGAGGATGGCATGATGATCTTAAACATGTCCACCATTTCGATGCTTTACCGTCAGAGGCTCGCGCCTACCTCGGTTTCATTGAGGAATTTGTCGGGGTACCCGTAAAAATGGTCAGCATCGGCCCGGGACGCGATGAAACGCTGCTGATCAACTGATGGCGCCCGTTGGATGCGGAAAAACCCTATAATGGATAAACGATGAGTGCGAACCCCGCCAGTACCTCAGTGCAGCATCCGGTCGATCAAGACCCCGTGACCGCATTACCCGCCGAATACCCTATGCCCAAGCACATTGCGATCATCATGGATGGCAACGGACGCTGGGCCAAGCGCCAGGGTAAACAGCGCACATTCGGCCATCGTGAGGGTGCCCGGACCGCCCGTGAAATCATTGAACATTGTGCCCGGCTTAAACTTCAACAACTAACGCTTTACAGCTTTTCTATCGAAAACTGGAGCCGGCCTAAGGCGGAAATTGATGAATTGATGAATCTCTACGCTCAATACCTCATCAGCGAGCGTGAGTTGATGGCTAAAAATAATATTCGCTTCCGACAGATCGGCCGTCGAGACGGCCTTCCGGACGTGGTACTGAGCGAAATTGACCGCACGGTTGAAGTGCTGGATCAAAATACCGGCATGACCCTCTGCCTGGCAGTCAACTATGGCGCCCGCACGGAAATAACCGACGCCGTGAGGGAAATCGCCCGCAAAGTGAAGGATGGGAAATTGCAACCCGACGAAATCGATACGGGCACCATCTCCGCCCATCTCTACACCGCCGGTATGCCCGATCCCGATCTGCTCATCCGCACCGCCGGTGAAATGCGCCTCAGCAATTATCTCCTCTGGCAGATCAGCTATGCCGAATTCTACGTAACCGATGTCTGCTGGCCGGAATTTCGATCCACCGATCTTGACAAGGCCATTGAAGCTTACGGCAAGCGGCAACGCCGGTTCGGTGGTCTGAGCGCGGTATGATGTGGCAGGGAGTACTCTACACCGATGGAGCCTGATTTAAGCCGACTTTCTGCACCCGATACGCACCTGCAGAGGCCGCCATTGCGCCCCGACTCGATCACCATCGATTCGCTATTCCGCATGGCTCGCAACGGTGTGCCGATCTGTATGCTGACCTGCTACGATTACCTGACGGCCCGAGTTCTTGATGCGGCCGGTGTCGATATTTTGCTTGCCGGTGACTCCGCCGCCACTACGCTTATGGGTCTTCCCACCACGCGCGGAATCTCAATGGAATTGATGACCGCATTCACATCCGCCGTTGTCCGCGGTACCGGCCGGGCGATGGTGATGGGAGATATGCCCTTCGGCAGCTATGATTCACCCGAGGATGGCATAACCAATGCCCGTCGTCTGATGGACGCTGGTGCTGCTGTTATTAAATGCGAAACCTTGCCGTCGCAACTCCCCACCATCGCCGCCATGGTACATGCCGGCATACCGGTGTGTGCCCATCTGGGGCTTTTGCCGCAACAGGTTCAAACTCCCGCGGGTTATCGGGTACATGGGCGGACGGCCGAGGATGCTGACGCCATTGTCCGGATGGCACGCGACTGTCGTGCGGCGGGCGCCGTGATGATTTTGCTTGAAACAGTACTGCCGGATGTCGGCCGCCGCGTGGTCGACGCCGTGGACTGCCCGGTGATTGGATGCGGCGCCGGCCATCACTGCCATGGACATGTTGTTGTGATTACCGATCTGCTCGGGTTCAATTCCAAGCCGCCGAAATTTGTCCCCGTCGCGGCCGATATACCCTCGGCAATTTCGACCGCCGCCCGGGAATACTGCGCGGCCGTAAGAACCCGATCCTATCCGGACGCCTGCCATGAATACCGCTGAATCGATAAACTGACGGCGCCTGGAAAGAAAAAAGGGCCGGCCACGCTGAACTGGCGACCGGCACCCATGCCTGCCTGTATTAAGTCGGGCTTCCCCGATCCTCGAGTTCACTGATAGAAATTAAAAGCGCTCAACCAGCTATAACCCATGTGCATCTGGCTGAAATTGTGCCAGCGAACTGAACCGTCGTTATAAAGTTCGTTACCGCCGTCGGGAGTCGAACCGGATGTCATATGGTTGGAAGCCGGAATGGTCGGCCAGTTAAAATCATCGAACATCGTCAAATCGCCGGCGAGTATCGTATTGTTGCCGGAATTCGGCCCGCTGCTGAATTGAATCTGCGGCTCATCAGTATCCTGACCCCAGAAATTATTCGTATTGGCCGGTGTGTAGTAGTAGCAGTAGCTGTAGGCGATGTTGATCCAGTTGATGGTGTAGCCTTTGTTTATCAATGTCGGCAGATAGGTGCCGTTGGCGGAGCTGTCCGGGCCGAAATAGCCGGACTGCGGGCAATAAAACATCTGCGGAACCGTCAACGTACCGGAAGTGTACAGCAGGCTGAACCCGGCCGGGTTCCAGTTCTGCGTGACAGTGTTGAATCCATTAATCATGTATTCAAACGGCAGGCTCCATTGAGAGTTGACAGGATACTGATTGTTGTAGGTATCAGCATAGATTTCAAAAGCCTGCCCGATTGAATGCAGTTGGGCCGCGCAATTCTCCCGCTGGGCCAGGTTGCGGCTCGATGCCAGCGCCGGCAGCAATAACGAGATCATCACCGCCACGATGGAGATAACCACCAGAAGTTCGATGAGCGTAAACCCGAGGTTCTTCTTCAGGCGTTTCAGATGCATGGTGTGACCTTCCCTTTCAAGCAATCTCCGGTGTCGGGTTTTATATGAACACTTCGTCCATCCCGGAGAATAAATCAAATTTTTCACCAACGGTCATCGCGGAGCAGATAGGCATCGCTGCGATGATGGATATCATTTGTACCTCTCCTTCCCCGTCTATCTATCGGAAACACGTGCTGACTTGCTGAGTGAAAGTTGGGCTCTTGAGACGATTTTACGTCTCATAAGCGGGAGGGTGCGATTGGACGGGGGGTTTTTGCTTTCTTTGGCCTATAACCTCTGGTGGGGGCACCGGCGGGTCACAGAAAAAACGGAAAATTTTTTATCCTTCGTATGAACCATCTCCCCAGGTGGAGCGTATCATGGGTGTCTTGCGAGGGTTTCCCACGGCCCCGTGAGATGTAAGTTCCTTCCTTCTCCCCCACGAAGGCTGGTGGTCGATAGCGGCCACCAGCTTTTTTCATTTTATCGGCTCTGCATTTCATTGATAGAAGTCATAATTTTCCATCCATGTATAGCCGTCAGAGAGTTGTGCCAAGTTATGCCACTGTACCGATCCATCGTTGTAGAGTTCATTGCCCCCATCCGGATTTACCCCGGACGTGATGTGATTGCTGACCGGAGCGCCGGGGCTGGTCGTGTATTGGTAGCTCTTATTGAACATCTTCAAAGTGATATCACCGGCGAGAATAGTATTACCGGACGCAATCGGCGAAGTTGCGAACTGAATCTGCGATGGATCAGAATCCTGACCGCCGTAACCCGGCGTATTCCCCGGCTGAAGATAATAGCAGTATCCATAAACCACCTGATACCAGTCAATAGGCTTCCCCTGGCTTACAAGGGCGGGCAGATATCGTCCGTCGGCAGCGGCTTCGGGACCACAGTAGGAAGGCTGAGTGCAATAGAAAGCTGCCGTTGTCTTGAGGACCCCGGAGGTATACAGCAATCCGAATCCCGCCGGGGCATATTGGTGGGTTGAGCTGTTATACGAACCTGCTTGATACGCAAACGGATTGCCAAAATCACCCGGCGGCGGATAGTGGCCCGCATAATTGGTTGAATAGGCCCGCATGGCACGTCCGATCGCCCGCAGATTGGCCGCGCACGACACGCGACTGGCGAAATTCCGGGAGGACATCACCGAGGGTATTAAAAGTGAGAGCATTACCGTCAGAACACTGATGACGACAAGCAGTTCCACCATGGTAAAGCCGCGATGTTTGATTGAAGATGAACTGGCCATGAGATTCTCTCTCCTTGCAAGAACACTCCGAATTTGTAAAGCACGGCAAACACTGTCGTGCCATCGAAGCTGAATTTAGTCACATGAACCACACTGTTCATGAGATTTGGATCGGAACAGTGAGTTATAGTATGAGCCTCTCAGCCCTACCACCCCTATATTCGGCTGGGCCTGGCGATGAGCAGTATTTTTTTCCCAGATTCGAATTTTCGGACCTTTGGCAAAGCAGAAAGAAGCAGGAATGCGGGATAGTCATCGATCTTGGGTCATCAAAGCATCCAAATAGAGACGTTGAGGCCACCCGAAATAAAAGGGCGGGCCGTCATGGCCCGCCCAGGGAGAGTTTATAGGCTTGAATAAAGGCTGATTTGGCCTTCGGATTGGCTTAGAACTTCACCTGCAACTCCACTTGAGTGATGAAATCCTGCGTATTGGCGTTCGAGCCGACATTAGGGCTGCTGTACGCCGCATTCGGCAGATAGGTGAAGGCCGTCTGGATCTTGGCGTTCTCGCCGAAGATGTAGTAATTCACACCGGCGGTATATTCCATCGACTGCTTGCCTTGGCCGTCGGTTGTCAGGTCGCCGATGCGTGCGGCAAGTTCCCACCGGTGTGGAACAATGAAGTACCCGGCTTCACCGTAGGCGCCAAGCTGCCAAACGCTGCCCGTCCCGTAGGTTTTGTAGAGCAACGCGGTATCGTTGCCGGCGCCCGGTGTGGCGGCATTGTACTGTTGGTAGTAGATGGCTCCGTTGAGCGCCAATCCACGATACTTCAAGTGGCCGTCAACCGTAGCACGATAAAGCGAGCCGCTTGCAGCGACCCCCGGCAGGAAACCAGCATTGGGTGTGGCCAAACCAGCCAAAGCCAGCGATGTCTGAGGCGCCGGGTAGACACCAGCCGAAGAATTCTGCTCTTCATAACCGGCGGCGGCACCGATGGCCCAGACAAGATGCTTATGCCAAGAGACATCTGGTGAATCGGTAAAATCACTATTGGTTCCTGCTCCGGCATATTGAACTCGCGCGTAAAAACCCATGCGGTTATCAATATTCGGAGTGGCGCTGACATTGGCACTGCCGTCGAGGCCGTTGGCTTTCGAGCCGTTGTTGATCTGGGCATCGTAGAACAGTTTATTGTTATCAACATTACCTGATACATCCAACGCAAGCGATCGCACCGGGTCAAACGGTGCCTCTGCCGCGGCAAATTCGGGGAATTCCGTTCCGGAGCTGTAATACTCCACGTGTGTGAAGGGAACGAGCATGGATCCGGCACGAATCATCAGGCCGGGATTAAATTCATAACCGACCCAGGTATCAAGAATCTGGAAGCTGTTGCCCAGGCCGCTGCCACTGGCGAAATCACCGGAAATTGAATAGATGATGTTCTTGAATGCGTAGCCGGAGAGAATAAGGCGTGCCCGACGAGCATCAAAGCCGTTGGAGTTACCAAGATCCGATGACGGGATCGGCGAACCGGTCGCCGTCACGTTATTTCCACGCTGCGCCTGAGACCATGTATACCGGTACTGCAGATAGCCGTTGATGGTGAGATTGAATTCTTTGTTGGCGCTCTGAATAAAAAAGCCGTTGTTGTACCCCGCCTGCAGAGCATTACCCATATACTCTGAACGCGTCTTGGCGTCGGAAAGCACCTGCTTGACGATCTGACGCACTTCCGCGGCAGATTCCTCCGAACGTTGGACATTCTGCTGTCCGCTCTGCAGAGCCTTAACCTGATTCTGCAGTGCCTGAATCTCCGCCTCCAACTGGGCCGCCGTCGGCTGCGTGGCCGCTGGCTGACTGGTTGCCGGTGCGGCGGCGAAACACGCTGCCGTGACACTGGCGGTAAGCGCCGCAGCGAAAATCGCGGCACGGTGCGGAATACTGTGATTCCCTGACCTCATAGCTTGTTCTCCTATAAAGCTATCCATTTCGCATTCGACAGGTTCGCCTGACGAATATCCTTTCGCGACTGGCCGGGATTATCCGTCTGCGTGTTAACTCCGCGCTAAGGAATGATTCAGCTCTTGATAGATGCGATCTTTATAGGCGGTATTAACGATTCGCTAGCAGAATACAAACCGATCATTAATTGAATGTTCGGCATCAGTTTGATTCACATGCCCGGCGCAGCGACACGCTGGCTTCCGACGGGATCGGATAAAAACGTTACAACGCGATATGGAATAAATTAAATTTTTAGTTCAGCGACGGATGGGCGTCACCGCTGAATGTCAGGCTCATCAGCAGCATCCCCACACAGGCACAGGTAAGAATGTAAAACACGGATGTAATACCCAGTGCGGCCGCGGCATAGCCCAGCGGAAAAAGTCCGATCGCTCCGATCGCGTTGGAAAACCCCAGCGCGATGCCCGATCCCATCGCCCGGTTTTCCGGAAAGATATCCTGTCCAATCACCAATGTGCTGGAATAGGTGCTGAAACACGCGATTCCCAGCAGGCCCGCCACCACGTACAGCCACGCGCCTTCCACGTGCGGAAGAATCGGCAGCAGTAAAAGCATGGCAACGCTCGAAATCATCAATTCATGCCGGCGCCCCCATTTGTCCGCCGCCGTTCCGCCTGCGATCTGGCCGATTATTCCCGTGACCAGAAGGGTGGACAGTATCCCCGCACCCTGAACCAGCGCCCCTCCTCGCAGGTGCCACATGATCGGAATAAACGCAATCGATCCGAACACCGCAAAATTCCGGAATGCCGAAAACCCCACAAGCATCAAAAACGGTTTGAGATGGGACCGAATCGATATCTTTCCCCGTCCAATCGGCTTCGTCGCCTGGGACGGTACCGCACTCAGAAGCCACGGCACCGTAAGTACCGTCGGAATGGCGATAAGCCACAAATCAGGAAGCCCCAGATGCACCACGATCAGGCTCGCCAACAGAGGCCAAACGCCGCGGCCAAGTTCTCCGCCAACCAGAAAAACCGCCATTCCCTGTGCGTGGCGTTTGCCCGAAAGCGAACGCGCCGCCGAAAGTGCCTGCGGGTGAAACGCCGTGCTGCCTAGCCCGGACAACAGCACCAGCGCAATAAGAATCCAGACATTGGGCGACAGACCGATGAGCGATGCCGTCCCCACGCATAACACCAGACCGGCAATGACAAAAAATTTCCCACCGATATGATCCGCCCAGATGCCGAAGAGCGGCTGAAGGATTTGGCCGATGTAAATCGAGCCGACAATCGGCCCCACCATATACAGCGGTTGGTGCAGGTGCCGGATCACCGCCGGAAGAATGCCCGGCAGAAAAAAAGCACCGCCGTCATTGAGAAAGTGCGTCCACGACATGGCCACCAGACGCAGTGGGTGGGCTTTATTGGCATCAAGTTCAGGTGTCGGGACTGCACGTTCGGCAGATACAAAGGGCAATCGGGTTCACCTCAATAATCTTGAATTCATATCCACCGGTGGCCGCTGCGGCACCTGACGGGGATTTGTCGAGTCATTTTGATGGGCCTACGAATCAGCCGGCGGCTTTGGCGTCTCGGCCGGTAGGGCGGTCAGCGGTTTGCCACAGTGTCGGCAGAACTGGTCGGGATAATCTCGCGGCCAGCCGCAATTGCCGCACCGCGCTTGCGCCTTTTCGCTCCCGCCATCGGCACTGCCGTCGACCATAATAGAAAGGCGCCTCGCCTGCGCCAGCAGCAGATACCATAATCCCAGCACCAATGCCACGCTGGACAGAATCAACAGCCCGTAGGCCACTACGGCATGGAGAAACGTAAAATGCCGCAGGCTGAAAACATTCCATATCGCCACACCATAAAGAGCCCATCCGGGTACCGCAGTCAGGATGGCAATCGCCAGCATGATGTACCCGATCCGCCGGAATCGCCGCCGCTTGCGTACAACCGACGCCGGCAGATTGCGATCATGAGGATGAACGGTGGGGATACTTGTCACAACTTATTCCCATTCAATGGTGCCCGGCGGTTTGCTGGTCACGTCATAAACAACTCGGCTTACCGACCTGAGTTCGTTGACGATCCGGTTCGATACCCGCGCCAGCAGATCATAGGGCAGTCGGCTCCAGTCTGCCGTCATAAAATCGCTGGAATCCACACTCCGCAGAGCGATAACGGGGTTATAACTCCGATCATCCCCCATGACCGCCACGCTCTGCACCGGCAGAAGAACCGCAAAGGTTTGTGCGGTCGACCGATATAACCCGGCCGCCACCACTTCCTCAAGAAATATCTCATCCGCATCTCGCAGAATATCCAGCCGCTCGCGGGTGATTTCTCCGATGCAGCGTACCGCCAGTCCCGGCCCAGGAAATGGATGCCGCCAGACCATCGATTCCGGCAGGCCGAGCACCTCACCAAGACGCCGCACCTCATCCTTGAAGAGTTCCCGCAGCGGCTCCACGAGCTCAAAACCAAGCTCCGCCGGCAGGCCGCCTACATTGTGGTGTAATTTAATATTTGCTGCCGTGCGCCAGTATCCCTGGCCGCTTTCAATCACATCGGGATACAGCGTCCCCTGGGCCAGAAAGCGGGCATCCTGAATAGTTTTGGCTTCACGTTTGAAAACGTCAATAAACGCCTTGCCGATGATTTTTCGCTTCGCCTGCGGCTCGGTGACACCTTTAAGGGCCGTAATAAATTCCGCTTCAGCATCAATCACACGCAGATCAATATGAAAGTGATCGCGGAAGGTGGATTCCACATTCTGCCGTTCATTTTTGCGCAGCAGGCCGTTATCCACGAAGATGCACGTGAGCTGATCTCCGATCGCCCGGTGAATCAGGGCCGCCGCCACCGCCGAATCAACTCCACCGGAAAGTCCACAGATCACCCGACCCTTACCCACCTGACGGCGGATCGCTTCGGTGCTGATCTCCATAAAATTGCCCATTCGCCATGTTCCGGCGGCTTTGCATACGCGGTAGAGAAAGTTTTCCAGGATTTTTCCGCCGTGCGGGGTATGCGTAACCTCGGGATGAAACTGTACGCCGAAAAATGGACGTGTCCGATGTCGCATCGCCGCCAGCGGGCAGTCATGTGTGCCGGCCAGCGGCAAAAATTCATTACCCGGCGAATAAACCTGATCTCCATGACTCATCCAGACGCTGGTGCTCGATGGTACGCCTGAAAATAAATCAGCCGCCTCGGGGGCGCCGGCAACGCTCAGTTTCGCTGACCCATATTCCCCCGCCGTGCCCTTCTTTACCTTTCCGCCGAGTAATTCAGCCGCCATCTGCATCCCGTAACAGATGCCAAGGATCGGCACGCCGAGATTAAATATTTCCGGGTCACATCGTGGAGCATTGGCCTCGTAAACGCTCGACGGCCCGCCGGAGAGAATCAGCCCCACGGGGTTGAGTTTTTTCAGCTCGGCCGCCGGTGTAGCGGGATCGACCAATAAAGCGCGAACCCCTGCTTCACGCACCCGCCGGGCAATAAGCTGAACATATTGCGATCCAAAATCGAGGATCGGTACTGTTTCTTCCGCTGTAAGTGTCGGCTCATTCATACACCAATTTTATCCGATATTCCGCCGCCTGTGTGGAGCGCCGGCGGCGAGGTCACCAGTAGGATAGTTGAGGGTAGATCGCTGAAAGTAGACGGGGCAGGCATCGCGCTGCCGCTGCGCTGGGGCGGTGGTAACGTCGGAAAGGGTATCAGGATTCACGAAGCGGGGGCCAGCGACGGGGTGTGGCGGCGAACAACCGCCGCATGCGATCAGCGCCCATGTTAGCCGGTGGATTTATCCACCGGTTGCCATTGCGGTGAAAATGATACTAACCACGGAGGAAACAAACCGATTTAACCGCAGGGGACGCGGGAGATCGCAAAGTACGGCCGAATCGCCCACAAAGCCGCGACCATCGGCCGCGCCGTAAATCCGACCGCCCAAACCTATGCGTACCACCGCGCCCCCTTTGGTAAAAATGTTAATCCCGCCGGAAACTTTGCAGGTATGAGTATTCACCAAAACTTTTTGCTTTTCTTCTTGATTTTTTTTTTTTTTTGCGCGGTATTATCCTTGAGGTGTTTTTGGCAACCGCGGCTCCGGCGACGCTGTTCTGCACGCCCGAGGCCCTGTGGCAGCGGTTTTCAGTAGGCCGCGCCGGTGGGAGCGGTTGCCGGTGGCGGCAGGGGCAGGCTCGTAGCGTTGGGCGAGTCGGCCACGCACAGGGATCGCCCCCGTGGGGAACGCGTCCTGCACCATTGGTTGCCGGGGCAACAGGAACTTGCGGATGTGTGCTAACCCGGATTATTCACGGTCGCAGAGATGGTTGTCAAACATGCACGGGTGTAGATGCATGGGTGGTATTCAGGC
>JBMFVY010000076.1:0-13263 GCA_049965755.1 Phycisphaerae bacterium
CTTAGATTGTACGAATTCCTACTTCAATAGTTAAATCGCTCAAGTTCGGGCCGAATGTGCTCTGCTATCTACTCTCAAAACTCCTGCTCTATTTTGGCCTTCGGCCAAAATCGGGGTGCATTACCCCAATCACAGCGTTATCCTTTTTGTTTTGACGCCGCAGCCGTGCGGCGGGATATAACCCTTGACGCATATTACTCAAAGGTTATAATTTAGGTAGGTGGCAGGTTCAAGTCACGGATGATTTCGGCCGATGGTGGGATCAGCTCACATCGGCGCAGCAAATTGCCATCGACGCCAGTGTGCGGCTGCTGGAGCAGCTCGGCCCGCACCTCTCCCGCCCGTATGCTGATACGGCAGAGGGATCGCGCCATGCCAATTTGAAGGAGCTGCGAACCCAATGCCAGGGGCGGCCGCTGAGGACATTCTTTGCGTTCGACCCCCGCCGCTGTGCGATACTGCTGATCGGCGGAGACAAAACCGGCGATGAACGATTCTACGAACGCATGATTTCGGTGGCCGACAGGTTGTATGACGAACACATTAAGCAATTAAGGAAAGAAGGTTTAATCCCATGAGACACCGTTCCTATCAGGAGCTTCGGGCGAGGATGACGCCCCGCCAGCGAAAAATGGCCGAGGCACAGGCCAAAGAAATGATGGCCGAAATGCTGCTGGCCGAAATACGCCGATCGGTCGGGCTTACTCAGCAGGAACTGGCCCGATCCCTCGGTGTGACTCAACCAAGCCTTTCCAAGTTGGAAAAGCAGGACGACATGCAGATCAGCACGCTCCGGCGGGTGGTCGAGGCGCTCGGTGGGCGGCTGGAAGTGATAGCGCACCTCCCCAACGGGGACATTCGCATCTGCCAATTTACGCGATCACATTAAGCGAAATTAATGGCCGGCCGTCTGTTGCCTTCGGCCGCAATAGAAACCGATGTGCAGTTCAATTGGTCGGATAGAAAGCCGTGGCTGCGGGGAAATACGAAGACCACCGCAGGTGGGGTTGTGCCGCTGCGGAAACGCCCTTGACACCACGCCATAACCGGCTATATTTATTACCAGTATACGCTTTAACTGGTAACGAATATGACCGATGTGCCGACTATGATAGAAAAGCTTAAGGCCATGATTCTGGACTTTCATGAGAGTCAGCTGGAAACCGGGGTGCCTCGTCGGGTATCGCTACAGGCCGTTTCCGGCAAGGCCTCGGTTTGTATCGGCGTTCGCCGTAGCGGCAAATCGACCTATCTGTTCCAGATCATGCAGCGGCTGCTGGACCGCAAGGTACCGCGCCAGAACATCCTGTATCTCAATTTCTCCGACGACCGCCTTCACGGCCTTGATCAAGCGGGGATCGGTTTGGTGGCCGAGGCATATTACGCGCTATTCCCGGAGAAAAAGAATGCCGAAATGGTCTACTGCTTCTTCGACGAGATTCAATCCATCAGCGGGTGGGAACCCTTCGTGGATCGACTCATGCGCACCGAAAAATGCGCTGTTTACCTGACTGGCTCATCGGCGCGCATGCTCTCAAAGGAAATCGCAACTCAGATGCGAGGCCGGGCTCTGTCGTGGGAGATGTTCCCCTTTTCGTTTCGGGAGTTTTTGGACTACAAGGGAATTGCCAGCACTGGCGAACTATCGACCAAGCGACGACTGCTGATTCAAAAGGCGTTTGGGGAGTATTGGCAGACCGGTGGATTCCCGGAAGTGTTGAGCCTGACGCGGCAACTTCGCGTGAAAACACATCAGGAATACTTTCACGCGGTGCTCTTTAGAGACCTTATCGAGCGCCACGACGTGGCTCACCCCAAAGCGGTGAACGATCTGGCCCATTGGCTGGTAAACAACATCGCGTCGCGCTATTCGGTCAACCGGCTGACCGGGTATCTCAAATCGCTTGGACACAACGCTCCCAAGTCCGCAGTATCAGACTATCTAGCCTGGTTTGAGGATGCCTATTTTTTTTTCAGTGTGCGGATATTCGACGCCTCGCTGGCTCGCAGCCACACCAACCCCAAGAAGGCCTACTGTGTTGATCATGCCATGATCACATCGCTATCATCGGGAATTCTGGTTAACTCCGGTCATCTTCTGGAAAATCTGGTGTTCACGGCGCTGCGACGCGTCTTCCCGGAGGTATTCTATTACAAGTCAACCACCGGTCTGGAGGTCGATTTTATTGTGCCTTCACGTGTTCGGCCCCCCATCCTGATTCAGGTATGCGAATCCATCGCCGAACCACAGACGCGCAAACGCGAGGTGGCGGCCCTCGTCGCGGCCATGACCGAGTTGAAAATTAAGTCGGCAATCATCGTCACCCGGGGCGGCGGCGACCGGATTGAAACCGACGAGGGAACCATTGAAGTCCTCCCGATATGGAATTTCCTGCTTAATTTGCCAGCCTCGGAAGGATAACGGATGGATTCCACTGCGGAAAAATGGCAAACGTCCTGCCCGGTTGATCCATCGATCCACCCCCGAAAATCCAATCGACCAATCAAAACCTACCCGACGCAAAAATCCCCGCCAGATGCACTTCATCGGACGCTCGTGGCAAGCTTTCACTTCCATCGCCTGGCACGCAATTTCGCCACCGAACTTGCGGGTACTTGAAAGCTTCGTCGGACATTTACACGGATGACTCAGAACAGCCTTGGAGCATCGCGCCGGTCGGTTCTTGGCATCTCACCGATGTCCGTGGCGGGAGCTTTCAAAACCCTCCCACTCGTCCATTCGGCTGTGTCCACAACATAGCCCCCCTGGCCTTCCACGGCAGTGGGAGCGAAGCTAAGGTGGGCGGCTGGAAGTCATCGCCCATCTCCTCAACGGGGACATTCGCATCTGCCAATTTACGCGATCACATTAAGCGAAATTAATGGCCGGCCGTCTGTTGCCCTCAACGATATTGGCGGGTACGGAAATCCGATGTGCAGTTGGGTTGGTCCGCGGGGAAATAGCAGTTGCGAGGAAAATGGTTTAATGCCGGCGCACGATGTAATTAACCTTTTTTCATACGAGGCACATCACGGTTTCGCCAGCGAGCACGTGCGGCTTAATGTGGCATCCGATTTTACCAGGTCCGCATCCTGACATCCTCTTCCGGCGTTACCGCCGACAAGCCGGCGGCTATATGGCCTGCGGTCGCTCTGTCTGGGCGGCGGTAACGTCGGAAAGGGTATCAGGCAGGAATGCCTGTGTCGCCTTCGTTCTTAATATGTAGCGGGGTGTGGAGAGCCACTAACGCGCTTTGCGCACGCGCCTGCCTTTTTCGCGAGTCATCAAAATCAGTCGGCTCGTGAGCCGGTCGAGGTCGTGAGCCTGGCATTCCCAGATGGTGATGACGCGCCAGCCGAGCGCCACGAGCTCAGCCCGCACTCTGCGGTCTCGAACCCGGTTGCGGTTGCGTTTCTGCCTCCAGAAGGCCGCGTGGGTCCGCGGCGATATGGTGCCCTTCCTGCAGGTGTGCATGTGCCAAAAGCAACCGTGCACCATGATCACGGCGCGCCTTTCACGGAGCACAACATCCGGGGTTCCCGGCAGGCTGGCCCCTTGGCTTCGATACCGAAGCCCCGCCGCGCGAAGCGCCCTCTTGAGAGCCAGTTCGGGGGCGGTGTCCCTGTTGCGTACAGCGGACATGCACCGGTGGCGCTGCTGCCTTGTAAGGGTGTCGGTCATTTTTCGGGTTTCCGGCCGCTGCGAGCGGGGCGGTCGTCAAACTTGGCCTTCAGATGCTCGTAAACTTTCCTCTGTGCATCCCTCGGGAGTTTCCGTATCATCGCGAGCGCCGCAATGGACTGCCCTGCCACCGGCTTCAGGATATTGGCCTTGTCTTTGTTGTAGTAGACACAAACAGCGCGGAGGTTGTCGTCGTGGTCGGTTCCGCCCTGACTGATCGGAAGGATATGATCAATTTGCAGCCGCACACGCTTGCCGGGCTCGCAGGGGGCTTCCTCGCCGGGCCCGGCACCGCACGCTTGGCACGTAAACCCGTTCCTTTCCAGAATACGCTTGCGGAGCTTTGCCGATATTCCCCTGGCAATAACAGGCCGGAGATTGGAGGATTCGAGAAGGTACTCGTTGGGCTTCAGGCCCTGCCGATCGTTGTGGGTGAGTACGGGAAGGCCCTCCTCGTCGCGAAGCTCGCGAACACGCCGCGCCCACTCGCTTATGCCCGCCACCCTGCGGAGTTCATCGGAAGTTATTACCCTTCCAATATTTTCAAGGAAATATCGCCTCAGGCGCCCGCGGGCGCCGCTTGTTCTTGGTTCGCTATCCGAAGGTCGGCCCATGTTCAGCCCGCCTCCCGGCTGCCTGCGTTCCGGACGCCCAACATGACCGCGACGTGCAATGCGATGGCCGATGCCAATGTCGGCGGGACGGCATTCCCTATCTGGATTCCCACGCTGATTTTTGACCCGCACCAAGCGTAGTCCTCAGGGAAACTCTGCAGCAGGGCCGCCTCGAGGTGCGTGATGGGGCGGTGGGCAACCGGGTGCAGGTATCGACCCTTTTCCGGCTTGTAAAACTCTGTCCGGATGGTGACCGACGGCCTGTCCCACCAAAGCCTGCCGAACAGGTCAGTACCCCCCTTCAACTTGCGCCGCCAGCAGTCAGGCATGAGCGGCTCGGGGAGATTCCACCGATTACCCCCCGGCGGGATCGACCTGTACCGCTCGATGGAGAGCGGGGTGGGATTGCGCCCGATATGCCAGTTAATCCCCGTGGGCTCCAGCGGCAGGTGAGCGATGGCGTCACGCACGGTGCGCCAGGGGGCTAGGTGTCTGCTCAGGAGGTTGCGCTTTGCGGGGTCACAGTGCGTCGGCTCGGGGAATGTGGGAATACCGATCCGCGACCCGATGACAATCGCCCGCTTGCGCGTCTGCGGCACGCCGTAGTCAGCGGCGTTTAGCACGCGAGCGGAAATTTCGTAGCCCAAAGAACGCGCGATCTTGCACATCTCCGAGAATTCCGCGGACCTGAGGAGCGGCGGCACGTTTTCCAAAATGAAAATCTTCGGCCCGGCCTGCTCCACGCAACGAAAATACTGCCGCCAGAGTTGGTTGCGGGGATCGGACGGCACACGGTCGCCCAAGTTGCTGAATCCTTGGCAGGGGGGGCCCCCGGCAACCACATCCGCCTCGGGAAAGCGGTCGATTTCCTGGATTGCGCAGTTCAGCACCCGCTCGGTAACGTTTGCCCGCAGGGTATCGCAAGCGTCACGATCCCATTCATTTGCGAGGACCGTGCGGAAGCCCGAGTCCTTGAACCCCAACGCCATTCCGCCAGCGCCCGCGAAAAGCTCGATGACACGGGGGCCGTGGCCGTCAGGCTCCTTGTCAAAGGAGAGCCGCCACGGCGCCTCGCGGGCAGGGCGGGCATCGAAAGGGCAGACGCGATATCGGTGTGGGGCAAGCCGTTCAATCGCAATCGTATCGCCGGGCTTGGTCTCGTGCCGCTCGAAGAACTCGCGAACCCAGCCTCGCTTTCTGAAGAAGCGGCGCGGGCGGCCGGTGCGTGCATCCGTGGGTATGTCCGTAATGACCGGTTCAGCCAGCCCATCCACCAGAAGCGTCAGCGGCTTCCCATGACCTCGACTGCTGGAAGAAGAGCCGAAACAGTCCGCAGGGAAAAAGTCAATGTGGCCGGTTAGATAAAGGTGGCTCTCCCGGATGTTGGCCTCGTTCACACAGATAAGCCTCTTCCGATGCCCGACGCGTCCGCTCACAGCGTGCTCCTAAAAATATGCAACCACCATAGAATAACGGGCCGCGCCCGTTTCGACCAGTGACCGTGGCGCCCGCGCCTGAATCATAGCGTTCACGTTACCAACCCCCTACAATTGGCCGTATGAGCACGGCAGAATCATCATCCGTCCGGCGACCGCATGCCGACACGCTTTTAGAATCCGCCGCGCCGAGCCCCCCGGCGACGCCAAGCCCCATTGAACAGTGCACCGTCGCACCGCCCCTGCGACCGGCTGCGGAATTTTCGTACGATGATCCGCCTGAAAAGACCAACGCGGCCAGTTATGTCGCCACCGTCGGCCGGCGGCGCATCCCATTTAAGTTTCTGCGGGCGGGCAGCAAGCGGCGACCTGTGCTGGTATTTCTCCACGGGATGGGGCTGACGACCGCATCCTATTGGGGAATGCTGCCGTACACACTCCGCACGCACGATCTGCTGCTGATCGATTGGAGCGATTTTGCCACCGGCGATTACTGGCCCCGCCACGGGATGCCCCTGCCGCAATTGGCGGAGGATGTGGTGGCGGTAACGGCGGCGCTGAATATTGATCAATTCATTCTCGCGGGATCCAGCCTGGGGGGTGGGCTGAGCCTGATGGCGGCGATTGATCATCCACAGCGCGTTTCGGGGTTGATATTATTTAATCCGGCCGCCTATCCGCAGCGACTGCCCGGCTTCTATAAACTCAGCCGCATCCCGCTGATCGGCGAGTTTGCGATGCGCATTATCCCCGCCGACCGCCTGACGCAGGCCGTCTTCCGCACCGGCTACGCCGACCCGCGGCGTGCGCATCCGGATTTAATACCAGCGTATGAGGCTGCCATGCGCCCGCTGGCCAACCGGCTCAAACTCATGCACCTGATCCGCGCCCTGCCGACGCGGCCGGCACAACTGGCGCATTACACCCAAATTGCTGACCGAATCCGCCAGCCGACACTGGTGGTCTGGGGGCAGAGAGATGGGCTGGTGGATGGAAGCACGCCCCACCGCCTGAAGCAGGACATCAAAGGCCTGCGATTGGAATTGCTGCCGGAGATTTCGCACCTTCCGCATGAGGAAGCACCGGAAACCGTCGGTCCGCTGGTGAGTGAATTTCTCGCTGGCATCGGCGGCAGTTGAGCGGTTGGGGCCAAATCACGGGAAGACTTCACATTTTACTTTGGCTTCCGGGGGGAGCATTTGCTTCACACGCGCTGCGATCCGATCGAGCTCAGCACTCTCCAGCGGGCCGGCGAAATGTTCCGCCGGATCGCGGGCGATGGTGTAAATCTGCACACGCCGAAGCTTGCCGCCCGCCTGCACCATGGCGAGCAGCCGACGGGCATAGGCGTCCAGCTCGGCATCCGACGGCCCGACGCCGTGAACTTTCATAAACAGCGACTGAATAACAATCGGCCGCCGTTGTGCGCACTCGGTGATGTTTTCCAGCACACGCTGAAGCGGGATGGTGGTGCGATCCACCCGTTCGTAATGCTCCGGCGTACCGGCGTCGAGTTTGGCCCAAATCTCCGAATAGCAGGCATCGAGAAAACTCAGCGCCGCCGCAACCGGAGGTCGATGCAGAAGCGTGGCATTGGTGATGAGGATGAATTTGACGCCCTCCATTTTTCTCTCATCCAGCGCCGCCTTGGCGAGTTTGAAACCGTCAAGCAACTGCGGGCAGCTTGTCGGCTCCCCATCGCCGGAAAAGGCGATGTCATTGAGGCGGCGCAATTCCGGGCTGATGTCGGCAAATGGCGGATGCTGAAAAAGCCGGCCGGAGTGGGCGGTGTCCAGCATGGCGGCAAGTTCAGCGGAAAGCACGGACAGATCGATCGGCCGACGGTCGCCGGGAATTTTGCGGTTCACACTGCAATAGATGCAGTCGAAATTGCAGGCTTTATCGGGGTTGAGATTGACGCCGATACTCAGCCCGCCGCTGCGTCGCGAGATCACCGGGTAGATATACCGGTTTTGGGCCCAGGAGCGCGGGTGCGATTCAAAGGCGGCCCGATTGTTCGGATCAGTTCGTAAACGTGCGGCGGAAGTATCCATGATCGTCCTCCCGGGACAAAAGATCATTATAAGCTTTCGCCCCGCAAGGCAGGTGTCGTGCTGTGCACGACGTGATCTTCTTCCATCGCCGAGGCCGCAGTAGCACCCAGAGATTCGGGTAATAAATTCACACGCACAACTGCGCGTGGCACAGACATTCTTGTCTGTGGTTCCCGCTTTGGGCCGGGTGCTGCTTGGCCGGGCACAGGGAGGAATGCCTATTTCACCCTGCGCATGACGATCGAGCGGACAAAGAATTGGCGCAGGCGGCCCGAGGATTGGGCGCTATGTCGGACCCCCGACCCCGGCGTTACGGCTCTCCAAATCGTTCTGCACCCGCCGCAATGGTCCGATGTGAGCCGCGCTTAGCGCCGCATGTGTATTGCATTATCATGCTTCCCATTGCCGGAGTGGCGGAACTGGCAGACGCGCCGGATTCAAAATCCGGTTCTCGCAAGAGAGTGTGGGTTCGATTCCCTCCTCCGGCATGCCCCCCAGTGCCACAACGTCCCCCTGCGTGCAGTGGTTCATATTTCCCGATGATTACGCAATGGCTCGGCACGGCGACCGCCATCAAGGCCCGCCGGAGCCGAAAAGTTCCAACTGCACGCCGCGTGGCGGTAGAAAATGTTCCTCACTTGGGCGCGGCACACGCACGGCAATATTTGCCCGCCGACACGCGGCGGCAAAAAGCTGTGCCATCTGGTCGGCAAAAATACCGCTCCCTTTGAATCGGGTGAAAAATTGCGAATCATTAAGTTTGCCGCCACGGATGTCCGCAATCCGATGCAGCACCTTCTTGGCCCGATCCGGCATGTGGCGCGATAGCCAATGCTGGAACATATCCTTCACCTGCCACGGGAGGCGTATCGGCGTCGTGTGGGCGAAACCGGCACCGGCATCGGCGGCCGCACGAACCATATCGGCGATTTCCGTATCGTTAAGCCCCGGTATCACCGGCGCAAGGAGTGTGCCAACTTCGATCCCCGCCCGACGTAAGGCGGTAATCGCATCCAACCGCCGCCGCGGAACGCTCGTCCGCGGTTCCATCGCCGCCGAGAGTTCCGGGCGCAGTGTGGTGATGGATATGCACACCACCACCGCCTGATACTGCGCAAGATGAGCCAGCAAATCCACGTCGCGGGTCACCAGATGATTTTTGGTCACGATGGTCACTGCCTGACGAAATTCCGCCATCACCGCCAGACACGCACGCGTGATACCCAGCTTCCGCTCGATGGGTTGATAACAGTCGGTAACCGTGGACATGGATATCCGCCCCCCTTTCCACGACGGGCGGCTCAATTCGCGGCGCAGCAGGGTGGCGGCATCATATTTCACCATGATCTTGGATTCGAAATCAATCCCGCAGTTCATGCCGAGCGTTTCGTGCGTGGGCCGGGCGTAACAATACACGCACCCATGTTCACATCCGCGGTACGGATTCAAACCAAATTCAAACCCCAGATCCGGGCTGCTGTTGCGTGAAATGACCGTCTGAGATTTATCCGGGATCAATTCGGTTTGCGGCAGGGGATCGGCTTCGACATCATCCGCAGCCTCATAACGGCTTGCTTCAAATCGGTTCGGCGGTCGATCGGGTGTTCCCCGTCCGTGAGATTCAGGGTTTGCCATAGCTGCAGGCCTCATCTGAGACGCCATCGGTCGCGATGCACCCGATTATATCGGCACGACCCGACGGCAGGCCGATCCGGAGGTCATCGCTCCCGCCGACAAATCCGGACAGGAAGTTCAGCTTCGCTGGCGGTGAGCCGTGAGCAGATCATCGCGGGTAATGATGCCCAGAATCTCAGACGGGTGATCCCGGTCCATGACAATCAGCCGCCCCACACGGTGTCGATTCATCATCTGATCGGCCCGTCTCAGGGCACAGTCCCCATAAATCACGACGGGCGGTCGGCGGATTAAATCGCGGGCCTTGGTTTGCGGATCGATATCCGGTGAGAGCAGATCATGATTGGCCAATACGCCCACGAGATGATTCTTATCATCCACCACTGGGAAGCCGTCATACGGGATATATTTTTCGTCGGTGCTTAATTTGATGCGAAGTTCCTGGGCGGTTTCATCGGCACGGATGCAAACGGGATTGCGCGTACAGGCGTCGATGACCATCACACTGTCCATGAAGTCGGCGTGCGGTTTAAAGAGCGCCCGGCCGCCACGGCGTGCGAATTTTTCCGTCAGGATGTTATCTCGCATCAGCGCGCAGGAGACCAGAAACGATGTCGTGCACCCCGCAACAATGGGGGCCAATCCGTTGGGACGAAGCGTGGTTTCAAATGCAAATACGATGGAGGTCAGCGGCGTCCATGTTGCGCCGCAGAATAGAGCGGCCATGCCCACCAGCGCCGCCGCCCGAACATTAACATCGGCATGCGGTATGAGGTGCACGATGGATATTCCGATAACCGCACCCAGCGCACTGCCGATGTTAAACAGCGGCGCCATCGTGCTGCCCGAGGTACCGCTCCCCAGCGCCACCGTCCATGACACCATGCGCGTCAGCACGAGAAATAATACAAATTCAAACCCCACCTTCCCGTCCAGAATCGCGCTGATGTTCACATAGCCCACGCCCATCGACGGATTGAAAATCAGCCCGCAGATGCCGACGACCAATCCCCCGATGGCTGGCCACCACATCCAATGGAGTTTGCTGCGTTTGCTGAAGATATCTTCAACCAGATACACGCCGTGAGTCAGGCCGACCGCCGCCACCCCGCAGACGATGCCGATAATGGCGTAAATCATGAGCGGCTCAAGAGTCGGGCGCGGCAGGGCGGGCATGGCAAATATCGGTCTGCCGCCCATGATGGCAATTCGCAGGGCACCCGCAACGCCCGCAGCGATGGCGACGGCCAGAATCGCAATAGGCTGAAATTCAAACAGCAGCAGTTCCAGCGCCATCAGAACCGAGGCCAGCGGTGCACCGAAAGTAGCCGACATCCCCGCCGCTGCGCCCGCCGCCAGCAGCACGCGACGTCGTTCTTTCGTCACCGTAATCACCTGCCCCACAATCGAGCCCAGCGCCGCACCGGTGGCAATAATCGGCCCCTCGGCCCCAAACGGACACCCCGTGCCGATACTCACCGCCGCCGAGAGGGGTTTAAGGATCGCAACGCGCGGCGGGATTTTACTTTCATGGAACAGGGCGCTGGCCATCGCCTCCGGAATGCCATGGCCGCGAATCATCTCCGATCCGTATCGGGCCATCACGCCGACGATTAACCCTCCGCCGACGGGAATCAGCAGCACCCACCAACCGACATGTGCGGTGGTTGGGGCGCTGAACGCAAACGAAAATCGTTGATAAAAGCAGATGTTGGTAAAAAGACCGATCAGCTTGAAGAGACACCACGATGCGGCCTCTCCCATCACGCCGATGATCACGGCGAGGAAACACAGAAATATGCCGCTCCGGCCCAGCAGGCCGCGAGTCGGGTCCAGCGGTGCGCGAACCAGCAGATCATCGTCAGCGGATGGTTGAACCGGCCCCGCTGCAGGAGACTGTCCCGGCGCCTTTTGCGATGGAGGGGGAGTGGCCCCTTCAGTGTAGCCTTTTCCGCCGCCGGAATTCGGTTCCGGTAGTGAATCGTGTGATGGTTCCGTCAAAGACGTCGTTCCTCCGAATATCATGCGGTGTAGATGCCGACCGCCGGATTCTACAGCTTTCAGGCCGTCTGGCAACATGGTGGGATGGAATATCCGGCGATGCGCATTGATGGGCATCGAATAAAGTCTGGCACGGAGCACCGGCTCAGAAATACCCTGCCCGGTGGAGATATATTAATCAATCAGCGATCGGTCAAAAAGGCCTCAAAATTGCCGCTGAACAGGGCGGTTGTATCCCGTTGAATGTCCTGCAGACGGATTTTGCGTCCCGTTCGGGCCGTCCGCCGATACATATCCGTCAGCACGCCGGCGATGATCTCGCGACTGTGATCCCATTTATAGATCAACTGGTCCAGAACGCGGGCATCGGAATGCTGCGGTACAAATGTCCTGCCGAGCAGTTCAAACCGCATTTCGGTTATTTCAGTAATCAGGCTGGGATTATTGAGAAACCACCAGCAGCCGAAAGGCATCAGATTGCTGAATTTCCGCGCCGTGACGCAGAGTTCATGCTGATTTTCGCGTGAGAGCATCGTCACCAGAAATTTATTGTCCGGGAAATTGCGACAGAGCCGTCCCACACTCGGTACATCGCCCTTGCTGACCGTATCACCGGCGTCGCGCAGGGCCGGATTGATCTGCCGGCGTGATCCGATCATCAGGGCCAGAGGTATTTTGCGCTGCGCACAGAGAGGGAGGATCGCCTCCTCGAGCACACACTGTCCGGCCGCGGCAACGGGGTCGGCCGTGGGTGCCGGGTACATGAATTCGGGCGGCAGGCTTATCGCCATATAAATGGCATCCTGTCGGCCGAGCCAGTCCGAAAGAAAACGCCTGAACTCCGCCATGGTCGGCGACGTTGGCCTGCTGTCTGTTTGGTAGCCCCACTGCCGCAGTTTATCGGCGGCAAAAGGGAAATTCTGCACCAGCGGATCAATGCGGAGCACGGCTCGAAAACGGGAGTCTTTGGCAATCGAGGGTTCTGCGAGCCAGCGGTTTCGCTCATTATCATCAAAAACGGCATTGGTCATGGTAATGGATTGAACGTGAGACAATTCCATCACCCGATCGATGTATTCATCCGGGTCCTGCTGATTGAAAAATGACCGGTAGGCGGAAAGAGATTTTTCATTGGGGTCAAGCCCCAGCCGGGTGAGCGTGGTGAGGATTCCGCGGCACGCCTCGCTGATCGGTGTATTTTCAACAAATAAATACTGCCAGATATGATCCGCCTGTCGTTGTTTCGGCCAGCTCCAGAATGTCTCGCAGGGAAGTCGCGAACTGGGGACCACACGGAACACTTCGGCAATCAGGTAGTGGTAGGTAACCAGTTCGTCAATGCCCCAGAGCATCAAACCCGCGGCATCCACCCGGCCGGTGCGGTTCGGTACCGGCGTGCCGAACGTCGGCGGGTAAAGGTGGGTGTGCATGTCGCAGATCGGCTCCCGGCCGACGATGTCCCGGACGGTCGTTTCAATTTTATCCATTTCGACGATGGAATCGGTGGCATTGGAAGTCATGGTACACTCCTGGGTGAACTCATATCGCTTACGGTGCGGTCGCTGCGCATCAGGCGCGCAAGGTGCATCTTCAGCGCAGAAGTTTATCCGAGCCCGCGGGATTCGGATATTCAATCGACGGCTTTTTCATCAGCCGGGGTATGCCGGCGCCTGTCGAAAACGCTCAGCGCATGCCGCGGCATCATGCTGGATATGAGCCCCGGCGATTCGGGCGTTGCAATTAAAGCGAGACAAATTTATTCTTCTAGTGTACTGTCCCATATTTAGCTTGACATATAGTACGAACTGCGGTATGGTGGTGTCATGGCGAATAAACCTGCA
>JBMFVY010000077.1:0-13056 GCA_049965755.1 Phycisphaerae bacterium
GAACGCATTCTGGAAAAAGTTGCCAAGGCTCGCGCCGTCCTGAATAATGTTCAATCTATTTGATTCACTACACTAGTTGATGAAGGCCGGGCGGCTGCCGCGCCGGGGCTCGCTCGCACCACCTTCAGCCGCCGGGCTTTACCCCGCGCGGGCCACGGTGGAATGAATTTCGGCCTTCCGGTGAATCGAGGATCGCAGATGGTAGTCGGCCGTCAGGCGTTTTCCTCTTCACGGTCTTCCAGCAGCCGGTAGCCGACACCGCGAACCGTATGAATCATCCATTGGTATTCGCCGAGTTTTTTTCTTACGGCGGTGACATGCACATCAATCGCGCGGTCGGTGACATAAACTTCGCTCCCCATAACCCGTGCGGTGAGTTGGTCACGGGACAGGACACGTCCGCGGGCGACGGCCAGGGCCATGAGTAGTTTGAATTCGGTCGGAGTGACGTTGATGGGCTTGCCGCCAATGGTAATTTCGTGGCGGGATTGGTCAATGAGCATGGGGCCGGCCGTAATATGCTGCGGAGGTGCCTCGGCACTGCTCTTGCGGCGCATCACGGCGTTGACGCGTGCCATGAGTACCCGCATGTTGAACGGCTTGGTAACGTAGTCATCGGCGCCCAGCGAAAGCCCGACAATAATATCCGTCTCCTCCCCCCGGGCGGTGAGCATGATGATTGGGATGCCTGCGGTTTGCGGGTCCCCCTTGAGGCGGGCGGCAACATCCTGGCCACTCATGCCCGGCATCATCAGGTCAAGCAGGATCATGTCGGGTAACTGCTTACGAGCCATCTCCAAGCCGAGTTTTCCGTCGTGGCAGGTGACGACCTCGTACCCGTGGCGAACGAGATTCATGGATATGAGTTCGACAAGGTCCCGTTCATCATCAACCACCAGAATTTTTTTCTTTCTCGACATATCCACCTGATCCAAACCCGGACAATCTCAGCCCGTGTCATAACAATCAGCAACAATGCGTGATATGTCAATGCCGAAAGGCGGGTTAAATGAAGAGTTAACCGATTCTTAGCAATCAGATAACCAAACGCTAAACGATGCGGACGGCTGGCGACGTTCAAGCTACTTGGCGTAGAGTTCCCGCATCTTGCCGCATACACGAACAAAGTCGCTTCGATCCGTCTCGGAAAGGCCGGTAAGCAGTTCGCGGGTGCGGGCGAGACGCGAATGGCGGAATTCTTCATAAAGCTTGCGACCGTAATCGGTGATGGTGACATCGATTTTGCGGCGATCCTCGCGGTTCAATTCGCACGCTACCAGCGGTTGATCGAAATCTTCCTCCAAAGAGCGGATGATGCGCGACATCTGGGCCGGTGCGACGGCGATGGTGCGTAAGATATCCCCAACGGTTTGATTTTCCGGTTTTTGGACGAGACTCTCCAGAGTGAGAAATTGGGCTTCGGAGAGTTCCTCGGCGCGTCCCCGGCGCGAACGCAGTCGCTCTTTCCACGCAATTATTGTCAGCGCGAAAATTTCTTCAGCCATCGCGTCGATTGAGTTTTGTGCATTTTCCTGCGCCATTTTCACTCCAAAGCGGCATAAATCGTTGACACTTCAGTACTTTCTCGATTGTAGAACAAATCGCGACGGATGCAACTTGCTTTGGTGGCACGAATTTCATACCCTTTTGGGTAGTCGGCGGCCGTTATAGGCACTAAAATGATGTTGAGCCGCTGGGGCCTGCCGACATTTGGGTGGGGTTGAGGAAATGGGTGGGCGGCAAATGCGTTACTCCTTATCAGCGGCGAGCTGGTTGCCGAGAGGGTGGGGTGTACGGGGAACGGTGGATCATATGCCATCGTCGGGTTTGAAACACATAGGCTATCGGCGGAAAGTTACTGATGAAAATTGACCAACGGTTTGCAGTTGAGAACGGCACGGAGATTTTCAGCGGCGCCGAACTTATTCTCAAAGGGTGCCTTGAAACGCCCGGCGGCGTCGGACTCTTGACGGGCTACCCCGGTTCTCCGGTGGCCGGCTTTTTTGATTCCTGCTACGACATCGCCCCGCTGCTGAAGGAAAAAGGCGTCTGCGCCAAAATGGCGAACAATGAGGCGATCAGCGTAGCGATGCTCAATGGCTCGCAGATGGTCGGGGTTAAGGGGATTGCGGTATTCAAATCCGTCGGATTGCATGTGGCGGCCGATGCCTTGGCGTTGGGGAACCTTGCGGGGATACCCAAGCCCACCGGCGGTGCAGTGGTGGTATCAGGCGACGACCCGTGGAGTGATTCCACACAGGTTCCCGCCGACTCGCGGTTTTTATTTGAACATCTGCGCGTTCCCGTCATCGAACCGAGCACGCCGCAGGAGCTTAAAGATTGGATACCCCATTCCTTCGATCTTTCCGTCGCCGCAAGCCTGTACGTCGGCATGATGGTGACGGTGGCCCTCGCCGACGGCGGCGGCACGGTGCAGTGCCATCCGAATCAATGGCCCGCGATCAGCACCAACGACCGCATTGTGATTGAAACATCCAAGTTGCCGCTGGAGACGACGGTGCTGCTGCCCCCCCGAAGCTGGCGGCAGGAATTGACCTTTGACGCGCGGTTTGAAAAACTGCTGCGTCGCTGTCGGGAGCTGGGGCTCTCGCGAATCGCCTACCCGATCGAGCGCTCGTGGCGCGGCGGCCGTGCCGAGCGGGCGCCGGTGGGTTTTGTTTCCTCCGGTATGTCGTACACGATGCTGGTGCATGCCCTGACGGAGATGGGGCTGCTGGGGCAGTTTCCGATATTAAAATTGGCCTTCAGCTATCCGCTGGATACTTCGCTGGTGGATGAACTCGCACAGATGTGCGAGCGCGTGATTGTGGTGGAGGAGCGCCGCAGCTTTATTGAAAAACAGATATCCGAGCATATCACGCACTCCCGCCAGCGCGACCCTGAATCACCCACTTCCCGCATTCAGCTCTGGGGCAAGACCTTTCCGAAGGATATGCCGGGCATTCCGTCGGTGCGCGGGCTGCACCCGTCGATGCTCATTGAAATCCTCACCCGCCTCCTGCGCGATACACCGAACATCCCGCATGAGCTTTCCAACGGTCGCCTGACACAGGAGCTGGAAACCATTGAATTGGCCGGCAAAGGCGCCGATCCGGTTCCGGTGCGTACCCCTGCGTATTGTCCCGGCTGTCCGCACCGTGATTCATCCAGCGCTCTGCTGGAGATACGCAAAAATCTGCTGGATGCGGAATACATGTCGCGCACCTACGGCTTGGGCCCGATTGATCTGGTCGCCCATGGCGATACGGGCTGCTACACCATGATGATGTTCGAGCCCAACAAGCCGCTGATGCACAACTACAGTGGTATGGGGCTCGGAGGTGCCACCGGCGGCGGTGTTGATCCGTTCATCCGAAATAAACAGATCGTCTTCATGGGGGATGGGACGTTCTTCCATTCGGGGCAGGTGGCGATCGCCAATTCCATCAACCAGGGCCAGGATATCACCTACATCATCCTTGAAAATAAAACTACGGCTATGACGGGGCACCAGCCCAATCCGACTTTGCAGGAAGATATTCTGGGCAATATGGTGCTGGCCCATGATATTGAACGCATCGTGCGGTCAATGATCCCGGAAGCGGCCGGCATGCTGCGGATCAACGGCAAAGATGGCCGGCAGGAACCACAAGCCCGCGTGATCCGCTTTGATCCGTCCAAACGCGATGAATACAAGCAGATGCTGGAACGGGTGATCTTGGAAGACGGCGTCAAGGTGATGATTGCCGACAAAGAGTGCGGCATAACCTTCAACCGGCGTAAGCACCGGGCGGAAGTGCAGGAGAAGAAAGAGCACGGCTTTATCCGCCAGAAAACCTACATGAACGTGGCGGAGGAAGTCTGCGAGTATTGTCTGGAATGCACCAACCAGACCGGCTGTCCGGCGCTCAAGGTGGTTTCGACCGATTATGGATCGAAAATTCAGACCGACTTTACCACGTGCGTCAATGACGGCGCCTGCGCCCGCATCCATGCGTGTCCGAGCTTTGAACAGGTGGTGATTACGCGCAAACGCCCGCCCCGTATGCCCGATGAGGTGGTCGACCTCACCGGCATGCCCGAGCCGCCGGTATTAAAAATGTCCGATCAATGGCGCTGCTATCTGGCGGGTGTCGGCGGGATGGGTATCGGCGTGGCGGGGGAGATTCTTGTGCGGGCGGGGCACAAGGAAGGTTACCACATCAATTTCATTGATAAAAAAGGACTGGCCATCCGTAACGGGGGTGTGTTCAGTCAGTTGGTGTTTTCGCGCGACCAGCACTCCACATCCGCCATCACCCCCTTCGGCAAGGCGGATCTGCTTATCGGTATTGATGCATTGGAGGCGGCCAGGGCCATTTCACCGACCGATTATCTGCGCGTCGCCTCACCCCGATATACGCGGGCGGTGGTGAACACCGGCAAGACGGCAACCATTCTCTCGCTGCTGGGCCGCGAGGACTTTTCGCCTGAAGCCGTGGCAGCGGCCATCGAAAAACATTGCAAACCGGGTGGCTTTTTCAGCTTTAATGTCAGCGATCTCTGCGAGCGTCTGCTGGATTCCAAACTATACGCCAACATCATGATGCTTGGGGTGGCGTATCAGCTTGGCTTCATCCCAGTATCTTACAAAAGCATCACCTGGGCGATACGCCACGCCGTGCGACGCGAATTTGAACGCAATTACCGGGCCTTTAATATCGGGCGGAAGATTGTCCTGCGGCCCGACCTCTTCGGCGTCGCGGCCCCGCGCGATATTGAAACCGTGCCCGATGCCGTTGAACGCAAGGCCAAAATACTCATCGCCAGTTCCCTCTGGGGGCGCCGCAATGCCGACGCCTATCGCACCATGGTGCGCGAAGCGCTGGAGCGGATGCCGCTGCTCGAGGAGGCGGCCAAGCGTGATTTTGTCATCCGCATCTTTGACGCCATCCAGTGGGGCACGCTCCCCTATGCCCGCAGCTATGTGTCGCGCGTCGTGAAAACCTATCAGCAGGACAATGCCGAACGCAACTTTGCGGTTACCAGGGCGGTGATCTGGAATCTGGCCAAGGTGATGATGATTAAAGATGAAATCTACGTGGCCATGATGTACACCAGCCCGGAAAAGTACCGCCGCGATCGCCGCCGGTTCAACGTCAATCCCACCAACGGGGATAAGATCACGTATCTGCATCTGAACCGGCCTGAATTTGATATCGGCGGTCTGAAGATACGCTTCTCGATGAAAGGACGCGACTGGCAGATGCGCGTCATGCGCCATTGCCGCTGGGCACGTAATCTCCTGCCGGCGTGGCATGCGAAGGAGAAAAATTTCCGCGACTGGTACATCCGGCTTGTGGATACCTGCCGACTGCATGAACCGTGGCTGTATAACCTGTGGCTCGATATCCTGAAAACCCCCGAACCGGTCACCGGCTATCGTGAGGTGCGCTATCCGAAAATGGAGGCGGCTCAAGCGCGGGCTGAAGAATTGCTCGCCGCCATCGCCGCCGGAGAAAAGGACAGCCGCTTGCGTAATCCACCCCGCAACTACAACCTGAGCAATCAGGTGATCGGAACATTCCGGGGCGGCGATTGATGTTCATAGACGTTACCGCTGCAAAAATCGCCGCCGGTGCGGCAGGGTGGGCGCATGTCTGAATCGAGTTCGGTTTCCGCTGTGCCATCCGTTGAAAATGCGCGGCCGATTCAATCCGGTGCGGCCGGCAGATCGGCACTGGCGTGGTTGCGCTTTCTGGGCGTTGCCGCTGTCGGCGCCTCGCTGGATCTCTGGACCAAATATCTCGCCTTCAAGGACCTGGGTTATCATCCGCATGCCGCACCCCTTACCGTGATTCCTCATGTGCTGTGGCTGAAAACCACGCTTAACGGGGGGGCCGTTTTCGGCATTGGACAGGGGCTTTCGCTGATGTTCGTCGCCATCAGCATCGTCGCCATCGCCTTTGTGGTTTACGTGTTTGTCAGCAGTCATCGGCGCCACTGGGTGGTGCATATTGCATTGGGGCTGATCCTGGCCGGGGCCATCGGCAACATGTACGACCGCATATTCAACCACGGGATGGTGCGGGATTTCATTCTGCTGGCCCACTGGCCCTGGATTTTTAATATCGCCGATTCCATGCTCTGTATCGGTGTGCCGCTGCTGGTGCTCTGCTGGCTGCTGCTGCCGGGCCCGCGATATCGCAACGGACAATCGCAGGAGGCCGGCCGTGCGTAAATCTCAAGCCGCCGCCCCCGCACCGATCCGGCGTCTACTCGATGCCGTCAAAAACCGCACCGCCGTGGTGGGGGTCATCGGGTTGGGGTATGTGGGGTTACCGCTGATCCGGGCGTTCTGTGCCGGCGGCCTCAAGACGATGGGATTTGACGTCGATGCGGAGAAAATTCGCAAACTCAAGGCCGGGCAGAGTTACATCCGGCATCTCCCATCCGGACTGGTGGCGGAGCTGGTCAAATCCGGCAAACTGACTCCGACGGACGATTTTTCGCGCCTCTCCGAGTGCGATGTCCTGATCATCTGCGTCCCGACACCCCTGACCGTGAATCGTGATCCTGATATGCATTATGTGGCCGGTACGGCGCAGACCATCGGTCGTCATTTGCGCCCCGGCCAATTGATTGTGCTCGAGTCCACCACCTATCCGGGCACCACCCGCGAGGTGGTGCTGCCGCTGTTGGAACACTCGGGTCTGGCGGTGGGGCGCGATTTTCTGCTGGCCTATTCGCCGGAACGTGAAGACCCGGGTCGCGTGGATTTTCAGACGGCCGATATTCCCAAGGTGGTCGGCGGGTTTGACGCCCTGTCTCTGGACGCGGCGGTCGGTCTTTACGCCCATGCCGTGAAAACCGTCGTGCCGGTGGAATCATGTGAAATCGCCGAAGCGGCAAAAATATTGGAAAATTGCTATCGCTGCATCAACATCGCCATGATCAATGAACTCAAGATGATCTTCGACCGCATGGGGATTGATGTATGGAAGGTCATCGCGGCCGCCAAAACCAAGCCGTTCGGGTTTCAGGCGTTTTATCCCGGGCCCGGCCTCGGCGGGCACTGCATCCCCATCGATCCGTTCTATCTGAGCTGGAAGGCCCGGCAGTATGAGATCCCCGCACGTTTTATTGAACTCGCCGGTGAACTCAATACCTCCATGCCATACTATGTGATTTCCAAAGTGGCCGAGGCACTTAATGAAATCGGTCGGCCGATCCGTGAATCGCGAATCCTCGTACTGGGGCTTGCCTACAAGAAGGATGTGGATGATCTGCGCGAGTCGCCGTCGATTGTGCTCATCGAGCAACTCAAAAAACGGGGGGCCCGGGTGGATTACAACGATCCCTTCATTCCCTCCACCCATCGGCAGCGCCACCATGATCTGCAGATGAAAAGCGTTCCCCTTACCCCGGCCAATCTGCGCAAATATGATTTGGTGCTCATCGCTACCGATCACAGCCAGTATGACTGGCCGATGATCTGCCGCCACAGCCGCGTGGTTGTCGATACCCGCAACGCGACCGCGTCTGTAAAGGGAATGAAGACGAAAATATTTTTGGCGTAATACCCCTCACGGCGGGTAGAAGGTACATTGTCCGTAGTCGCGGCAAGTCTTTCCGGCTCCATCGTCGAGTGCGGATACCCCCATCCGCATTGGCCAGTTGTGGAAGTCTTGGAACATGCTGGAAGCAGCTCGTGGTTAGCCGATTTTCCCCGCTCGGGAAAACGGCCGTACTCAACGCGGACTCATCCCGAAAGTGGAAAGCCGCCTCCCCATTTCCGGGTCTTATTTGCTATTGCTGCGTTCGCGGGCTGGCTCTCGCCATCTGGCAATTCAGACTATGAGTCGGGCCCACACTGCGGGAGGGTGACAAGCATGGACACCCACCCCACAACGTCTCGTTTCTGCGTTGATTTACGACCGATATCCATTGATAATCCCATCATCGGCGAATGTCGGTACGGCCGATACCGAAAAATGGAGCAGGTGATCAACATATGTCCGATTGGATTAAACGCCCACGGGTAGTCGTTGGTATCGTGATTGGTGCGTTGGTGGTGTTCTACCTCATCGGTTTATCGAAGAAAATGCCGGCCTCAAAATCCACGACGGCACCGGCCCCGACCGCCGTACCCACCGCCCCTCCGGCTCCCTCCGCCGCCCAAACCCGAAGTCGATTGAACCAATTGCCGGTGGTGAATGTGATGATCGGCGGGCGGAAGTTTAAGCTCTGGCTGGCAACGACCACGGCGGAGCAGACCGCGGGCCTGATGCATGTGACGCATCTGCAGTCCAACCGGGGGATGATATTTTTATTTCATCACGCTGCCCCCAAAACGTTCTGGATGAAGAACACGCCGCTCCCGCTGGATGTCATTTTTCTTCATGGCTCAACGGTTGTGCGTACGTATAACATGAAACCTATGAACAGCCATCAGCTGTATCCAAGTGTGCAGCCTGTGACCGCCGCGATTGAACTTTGCAGCGGAACCTGTGCTAAACTTGGCCTCAAGCCGGGAGATCAGATTCATCTGCCGGTGAGTGCTCAATGAATTTCGCCGGATTCAGAGGCAATCCGGATTCTTAAGAAGTCCTTCAGGAGTTTTCGTGGCCATCATGAGTGCACCCGGGCAGACTGCCGATTTTCGTCAGCGTGCCCGCAAAGTATTGAAAAACCCTCTCAGTTGGCTCGGAATTGCGCTGCTGCTCTCGCTGCTGCTGGTGCTCATCGTCGCGTGGATGGTTGCCTGGACTCCGGCGTGGTACGCTCCCCTGCCCGCCGAGAATCAACACGTGATGAATCTGGCGGATCGTGCCGAACGGACACTCCTGAATCTCCGCAATCAGATCGGTAATCCGGCACGCAAAACCATCACATGGTCGATCACCCAGAATGAAATCAACTCTCTTCTCGCCGCTCGCTACGCCATTCCTCCGTCCGTGAAATCTTCGGCCGTATTTGTCGGTCCGTTTGTCCGTCTCACCAACGGAAAAATAACGTTGGCGATACGGGATATGCGGCTTCCGTTTCACTCGGTGGCCAGTGTGACGGTGGCGATTCGGACGCTGCCGGCAGCAGCCGGAAAGTCGGCCGAGGCGCAGGTTCGTTTTGATGCCGTGCATATCGGGCTGGTGCCTGTTCCGCGGGCCAAGGTGCTTGGGGCCTTGCACCAGCGGTTGAAGGAAATTGCGCCGGTGATTCGCCAGACGCTCGCTCGTTACGCCGGTTCCCGTTATGCCGCCGCACAAACGCCACAGGTTCTCAAATATATCCAGCATGCCATGAAGGGGCGGCCTTTTCCGCTCACCCTTCCGGCCGGCGGACGAATACTCCAGCTTACCCGCATCGCCATTGAGGCCCGGCATACCGCCGCAGCCGGTAAAATAGTGCCCGCCCGGATCATCCTTGTGCTCAAACAGATACCCGCATGACCAGAAATGAAATTCACGCGTCCATCATGCAGGTACTCGGGAGTGCCGGTATCCGCCCCCGCCATCGATTCGGACAGAATTTCATGATTGAACCCCGCACACTCGACGCGATTGTCCGGTCCGCCGAACTCTCGACGGATTTTCTGGTGCTGGAAATTGGCCCCGGCCCCGGCAATCTCACCCGCCTCCTGGCCCAACAGGCCGCGCATGTGCTGGCGGTTGATATCGATCGTCAACTCCTTCCGGCAGCGAAGACGGCCCTCTCCGATTGCGCCAATATCACCTGGCTCTGCGCCGACGCCTTGGACGGCAAACATCGGCTCTCGGGCGAGGTGCATGAAACGCTCTCGGCTTTGTCCGTCGGGCGGAATGTTAAACTGGTGGCCAATCTTCCCTATAACATCGCCAGCCCCCTGATTGTGGTTCTGCTTTCGCTGTTGTGGCGACATCTGCACGGCGAGCCCGGCGGCATTCCGTTCAGCAGTTTCACTTTTACGGTTCAACTGGAGGTTGCCCGGCGCATGACCGCCGCGACCGATCATCCCGATTATGGTGCCTTGACGGTGATGATTGCCGCCATCGCCGATGCACGATTGATCACCATCATTCCCCCCGGCCATTTCTGGCCGCCGCCGCAGATTGATTCGGCGCTGGTGCAGTTGCTGCCCCGGCCCGAGCGGGCCGCCGCCATTCGCGATTACCCCTTCATGGAATCCGTTGTGTCACAGATGTTTTCGCATCGACGGCAAACCATCGGCAACGCACTGCGGCACAGTTTTCACGGCCGTATTCCTCGCGAGGCGTTCAAAGCCGATGATTCGCCTTGGCTCAAACGGCGTGCGGGTGAATTATCGGCGGAGGACTATATGGCGCTGGCGAATCGGTTGCAGGACATGGTATCCTGCCGGGACTGATGATGTATGGAATTTGATGTGGATGTGGATGAATGACGGATACCCAAAATGTGATATATCTCAATGGGGAGATCGTGGATGCCGCAACAGCTCGGCTCTCGATATCAGACAGCGGTTTTCTCCATGGGGTGGGGCTTTTTGAAACCATGCGGGCGCACGGCGGAAAGGGTGTGCTGACCAGCGCCCATATAGCACGGCTTAATACCAGTGCTGCGGCGATCGGGCTGGAACTGCACCTCGATGAAGTCGTGATACGCGAAGCCATTGCCGAATTGCTTCAAGCACGGGGCCTTTCCGATGCGCGGGTGCGGCTCACCATTTCCACCGGCCCGGCCGATCCCGACGCCGAACCGACGCCCACCGTCCTGATCACCGCCGCTCCGTGGGTTCCGCGTCCCGAGGAGCTTTATCAATCCGGCATGCACGTGGTGATCTCGGAACTCTTTCAAAACCCCCGCTCGGTAACCTGCGGGCATAAAACCATCAGCTATCTCGATCGGATGATGTCGCTGCAGAAAGCCCGCACCGCCCGGGCCGGGGAGTCCATCTGGTTTACCGAAGTGGATAAGCAGCTCGCCGAGGGTTCGATCAGTAATATTTTTCTTGTATCGCAGGACGGTACCATTCGCACGCCGCCGCTGATGTGGGACAAATTCCCACAGTTCCGGCTCGTACTGCCGGGAATCGCCCGGCGTCTGGTCATCGATGCCGCACGTGAAATGGGGCTTCCGCTGGAGGAAAAGCCGCTTCATATCCGTGATCTGCTCGACGCCCGCGAAGTCTTCCTCACCAACGTGATCATGGGCGTCATGCCGGTATGCCGGGTGGAACAGCATGTCATCGGCAGCGGAGCACCCGGCGAACTCTCCAGCCTCCTCCGCCGGCGGATCAATCAGATATTGGAGCAGTTCGATGCGCAATAAACCCCGAAACCCGGAGGCGCCTTCCAACGCCCGGTCACCGAAGCTTGCGGCAGTGATTACCCAACTGGAAAAGATCGCCCCGTCGGCCTATGCCGAGCCATGGGATCACGTGGGACTGCTGGCGGCGCCGGATTTCGATCCGCCGATTCGGCGCATTCTGATCGCTTTGGACCTCACCGTCCCGGTGTACGAGCAGTGCCGGAAACAGAAAACTGATCTTCTCATCTGCTACCATCCGCCGATCTTCGATCCGATCCGCACGCTGGTGCCACGTGACTGCATGCCCTCATCGCTGGCCATAGACCTGTTTCGTCACGGAGTGGCGATTTATTCGCCGCATACGGCGCTCGATGTGGCTGAGGACGGAACCAATGATGTACTCGCTGCAGCAATGGGAATTCGTGTGGAGCGATCCATGCTGCCGGGCCGTGAGATCGATCCGCAGTACAAGCTCGTAACCTTCGTACCGGCCGACGCGGTGGATAAGCTCGCCACGGCGGTGTTTGAAGCCGGCGCGGGCCATATTGGCAAAAACAGCCGCTACACCTGCTGCAGTTTTCAAGCGCCGGGGCACGGTACGTTCCGCGGTGATGAAACGACTCATCCGGCGGTGGGCGAAAAGGGGCGGCTTGAAATCGTGCCGGAGATTCGCTGGGAAACGGTCGTCCATCAGGCGGTACTGGCAAAGGCCATTGCGGCATTAAAAGCGGCGCACCCCTATGAGGAACCCGCCTTTGATGTCATCCCCATGGCCAACCCATCCACCCATCCCGGCATGGGGCGAATCGGGACATTGCCCGAAGCGATGCCGTTGAACGAATTGGCCAAGCTGGCCAAACACCGCCTGCAGCTGCCGCTGGTGCAGATCGCCGGCTCTTCGGCCGTGCAGGTTCGCACCTGCGCCATCGTCGCGGGCAGCGGTGGCAGATTGGCTCTGGAGGC
Organism: Phycisphaerae bacterium; assembly: GCA_049965755.1. Taxonomy (GTDB): domain Bacteria; phylum Planctomycetota; class Phycisphaerae; order WQYP01; family WQYP01; genus JAJZGD01. Next base: position 12,208 of record JBMFVY010000077.1, read on the forward strand.
GTGGCAGAAATCGCCGTTTGATGTGCTGATTACCGGCGAACTCAAACATCACGACCTGCTCGCGTACCGCGCCGCCGGAATTCATGTCCTGCTGCTCGGGCATGGGGAATCGGAAACGCCCGTTCTCCATTCGCTCTCGGACTCTCTGCAACAGCGATTCCCCGGCCTTAAAAGCACGGTGATTCAACCCAGTGGTGTGATATCCATAACGTGATTAATCTGTTTCCCTGCGATGAGGAGATCATCGTCTTGCGCCAAGCGGTATGAGATATTAAATCGTGCCGGGCATGTCGGTTCGGCGCGTCCGGGATGGGATGGCAGCGAGGTTTTCCAGCACTTCGTGATCGGCCTCGGCACGGTTTTCAAGGATCGACCGCAGCTTGGCCAGAGCTTTTATTTCAATCTGCCGCACCCGGGCCTTGGTCACGCCGAATCGCTCGGCAATCTGATTGAGACTCTCCGGCGGTGTGCCCGCCTCCAGCCCATAGTGCAGGGCCAGCAGCGTCCGCTCCCGCTGAGGTAGCTGAGCCAGGGCGTCCACGAGTTTACCCTGCATCAGCAACATATCGACGGCGTCAGGCACGCTCTGCTGGGCCGGAGCGCCGAGTTGATCCAGCAGATCATCCTGCGAAATGAGCAGGCGGTTGGCACCCGATGTGGGGGTGCCGAATCGATGCGCATAATTCTTCATCAGGGCATACGAAAGATACGTGCTGAAGCGGACGTTGCGTGAAAAATCGTACGAGTCGGCGGCCCGCATCAGCCAGAGATTTCCGTCGGATATCAATTCAAGTAAATTTTCATTACTCTGGCAGTGCTTCCGCGCCACCAGCACCACGATCCGCAGAT
>JBMFVY010000078.1:0-12569 GCA_049965755.1 Phycisphaerae bacterium
GCCTCGTTGTGGGTGGGCACGATGACCGTGCTGAAGAAGAGTGTGTCGGTCGTGGAGGTACCGGCCGTGAAATTGAACGACTCCGTATTGAAGGCGAGGTTGGAAGGAATCGTTGAATTCGAGTTCAAAAGCGTCCCCTTCGACCCCGTGGTCGTGCCGTCATACACGTACGCCGTCAGCGTCGCAACGAGATTCGTCGTGCTGTAATTCCCTGCCTGTGCCGCATCCAGATAGGTAACCGTGTACGTTGTCCCTGGGGTGACGGTGAAGCTCTGGTAGAGGGAACTCTGGAAGTGTATCCACGCAAAATCGGTAACCCCGGAGACGCTGCTTGGCCCAAACGGCGTTTTGCTGCCCGAAGTCCAGCCAACATCGGCACCGTTGACGCCCGTGTTTGTAGTGCCGATCCAGTCCGACTGGGTCGAAGGGTTGGTCTCGGTCTTGGCTGTGTTGGACAAGCCGTTATTCCCATTGGGCACCACGTAGCTCGAGGCGTTGGCCGAGAAATCGCCGTTCAAAATGAGATTCGCACTTGCTGCCTGTGCGGCGACCAGCATGGCAAGCGGTGCGGCCAAAACCATGGCCTTAGAAAAGCTGAATGACTTCATAGCGAAGCCCTCCCAAAAAAAAACCATTTTGGAAATACACAAACCGACCACGCACAATACGCATCGGCGGCATCCATAGAAACTCTTGGCGGAAAACAGTGGAAGGAACAGAGGTTATGAGTATGCCTTGCACCCTTCCCTATCTTCCTACCTTCGTTACTATAACCCATGTCCGCAGTGAATGCAAGTGCAATCGCTCGAAATTTTGGTAATTCATTTTTACGACGTGTCGGGCCGAGTTTGTGAAAATCGCTTTACCCCAGAAGCCCGTTTTGGAGATATCTGAATCCGCCAATTCCGCGTGGTGCGGTAGCCATCACTCAACCCGTCCGGAATTTTTAACGCCACGCCCCCTGAATCGAGCATCTGTTGCGCTGCATAACGGCAGGTTGCTTCCGGCGGGTGATTCAGGCATGATGAAGTGATGACCAAAAGTTGGATGTGCATCTTGGCGATCGCGGCGCTGCTCATGGATGCAGGGCCGGCGGTTTTCGCCCACCCTCCGGGCGCACCCGCGCCGTCCATTGCAGCGCAAATTCATCAGCTTCAAAGCACCCGCTGGCAGGTGCGTCATGCGGCGGAACACGCATTGCTGATGGCTCCGACCGGCGCGATCACGCCCGTCACCGAAGCCTACATCCGTACCGGCAATCCTGAACTCTCGGCGCGATTGCGGCGAATCGGGCTGCAGTTGTATCTCGAGAGGGAAATTTCCGATCGGGGTGTGCGGCCGTTTCTTGGCATTGAATTTATCGTTATCGGCAGGAGATCGGGAACGCTGTCGTTCTCGGCTATTTACGCGGTAAAAGTCCTGCGGGGCTTTCCGGCCGGGCGGAAATTACGACACGGCGATATGATCATCGGCGTCAATGGCCGGTATTTCGGACCGAGCATGACGGCCAATGATTTTCTCCGGTTGATGATGAGTTTCCGGGCGGGCACCCGGGTGGTTCTTCGCGTCTTGAAGGCGGGTCGAATCCATAGCTGCTCGATTCGACTTCGCCTGATCGGAGTCCCAGCCATTGATGAAGCCTTGGCCGAGTTACTCGCGGCCAGAGCGGCGATCATCCGGCGGTATTTACGGTATTTGGATTCTCTCCAAGGGCAGATTTGGGAGAACCATCCGCCGCCTGCGGAGTCGCCGATTGTCTTTTTCCATTCAGGCAAGGGCCCAAAATCATGAAGGCCGAAGAGTTAATAACCGATATGCCTTGCGGGAGTGTATGCTTGACAGGCCTCGGTGGAGCATGGGCTTCATCATGCCGGATGGAGAGGCGGGGTGGTTGAGGTTGATTTTGCGGTATGGAGATGGGTCTGAATGCCGGGTGGGGCGGTAAATGTTTAAGGCGATCCGCCGGAGCCTCCACCCCGAATGGGAAAGCGATATTTACGCTACAACGATGGAATCATCCTGCGGTCGAATTGACCGCCCATATCGAGCCCGGTATAAGACTTTCTGCCCGGTTCGAGCCCGGAGGGTGTTATCGGCCTCGGACGGCAGCGGTTCCATAGAGGTTCCGTAACGGATCGAGAAGCTAACTCGCAGCGACGTGACGTTATACTGTTGATCTTGTAGTCGATTAGGGTTTTCGAGATGATTCCGACAAACAATCGTAGATTCGGACGGATAACCGGATGGATATTGCTCAGCGCCGCCGTCCTTGGGCCGTGCGGTGCCGCCCTTGCCGGCGTAAACGGGCGGATTCGGCTCGCGGATCAACTCGTGGATGACGCAAGGAGTATCGGGCGCAACACCACGATTCCGCCGCTTCGAGCGGCCTCCATTGCGGACGATCTTCTCCAGATGGCGGTGCGCCTGGATCCAGAATCTGAAACCGGCTATCGCCTCCTGGCCGAGGCGGCGGGCACGGTAAATCGCCCGGCGCTGCGGGTCAAGGCGTTGCTGGCCTTGTGCAAGCTTGAGCCTCAAAATCTGGTCGCTCAGTTGAAACTCGTCGATGCCCTGGCCGGCGCCAAGCAGACCGTCGGGGGACGCATCACCATTTATAAGACGGCGCTGAAGACGGATGGCGGAAGCCAGCAACTGGGGAGCATGCTCGCGCTGCGCATCGGAGAGTTGTATGCGGCGCAAGCCCGAAACACCCAGGCGGCAGGATATTTTGTCAAAGCGGTCAAGCTGGATCCCGCCAACGTCAATGCATGGAACTTCATGCTGGAGAGTTTGGTTAAAAATCATGCCGGTGCGGCCCAGCGGATGTATGTCATCACCAAAGCACTTGAGGCGGATCCCTATCAGCCCATGCTTCTGGAAGCTGGCGCAAAAATCCTCGCGGATCACCGCCTTTACGCGGCGGCGGCTTCGTGGGCCAATCAGAGCATTCAGCAATTTCAGCAGGCGCGGGAGAAACTCAACCCCGGATTCGCCGGTGATCTGGCCGCATTCTGGCAGATGGCGGGCAAATCGCAGGAAGCTCACGCCTACCTGAGTGAACTGACGGCTTTGCGCCATCCGACGGCGGGCACTTTGTCGCTGGCGCTCTCCGCCATCTGTAAGACGCATACCGCCACCGGAAACCTGGCCGCCCTTCTGCTTTCACGCCTCGAGGCGCGATTGAAAAGGGCGATCAAGGCCAATCACGCCCCGGAATTGAAGGCGGATCTCGTTTGGCTTCGCCTCCTGTATGCCCCCAAATTGCCGGGCGATATCAATGCCCAGGTTGCCAAACTCGAAGACCTTCTCGGTCCTCAAAACCCCGTCTACCTGCGCATTCACGGGTGGCAACTGATGCGGGAACTTTACACCGGGGCAGCCATTGCCAAGTTCAAAGAGGCCGGTGCAGACCCATATGCCCGGATCGGCCTGGCGAGACTCATGGCTCAAAGCGGCCACCTGCATGACACCGGGAAAATTCTTCAAAAACTCTGGGCCAGCGCCCCCACCACCCTCATCGCGCTGCAGGCCTTCAATGAAGCACAGCATCTGGACATTAAGTTGTTGCCGCCCGTCGATTCCGGTGCCATTGCCACCATTGCCCGGGCATATCCCCGCCAGATGCTTCATGTGCTGCAGCATCCGGAACGGGTGGTATTGGAATCGGTACATTTTATCCACCGAACCACGCACGCGGGTGAACCGATGTTTGCCCGTGTTGATTATTACAATGCATCCCCCGACACGCTGGCCGTCGGGCCGACCGGTGCCATTACCACCAGCGTCGCGATGGTGGCACGGCTTGAAGGGCTGACGGATCAAAATCTGGGCACCTATGCGGTGGATTCCAATCCGCAGATATTCAGTCTTGATCCCAATTCAACACTGGAAGTGCGTTACCGTCTCGATCAGGGTGTTCTGCGGGCCATTCTCCAGCAACATCCCATGTCGATGCTCGGGGGACGGATTGAATTTATCACCAATCCGATTGTCGAAAACAACGATGTATTTCCGGGCCTCGGCGGGCAACCTCTTTCCGCGGGTTATTTCAACGTCAACGGTTTGCCGTCCGATCTGCCGACAAGTTTGACGGCCATGGCAGAAAACTTCTCCTCTTTTTCGACGACCAACCGCATGCTGACGGCGGGAATCATGGCGAACCATCTGCCGCATATCGTCGCGGATGCGGCGGCCTCGGCCATCGGTCATCACAACGCTGCCAAAACGGAGGCGGCCATTGAGAAAGTCCTGCTGAATGTTTTAAGCGATTCCGATGCCGCCGATATCCAGGCGTGGCTCCTGCGGATTGCCCCCATGAAAGGCCTGCCGCAGAATATCACTCATGCGATAAACGCCCTGACCCAATCGCCGTTTAAGCGCGTGCGTGTATTTGCATATCTGCGCATTTATGACTCGGCCGGACATGGTGCTGCAGGTGTGGCGGCGGCAAAAGCGCTGGATGCCGCGGCTAAATCCGAAAGCAGTCGGCTTCTCAAGAGCTTGGCATTGACGCTGGCCCGACAGGCAGCCCTAATCGCCAAGGCGAAGTGAAGGCCGCTGCGCAGAATCGGCAGCCATCGGTTTCGCTTCAGTCCCCCTGGGCCGTTGCGATATCGGCGCGGCCTGATTCACCGGCGGCTGCGAGCACGCCCATATCCATGGACCATTCAGTCCCCAGCGCCCGGCATTCCGATTCTGTGCAGAATTCGCCCGGCCAACCGCTCAAACTGCGAGCGGCAGTCGGACACCGCCGCCGCGTGCCCGCCAATCGCTCCATCCGCAGCAGTAAGATGGAACATCGGCTTACGCACCTCCTGCGCCATCGGCATGAGACTCTTGAAATGCTTAATCATCGCGAGGCAATTTTCATCCTCGGGCGTCGCTGGTGCCGGCCCACCCCCGACGATCTGCTTTCGATATAAATCGGGGATTCGATCCGCCCATTTCTGGTATGACTTCACCGGCCGATTCTCACGCACTGACGGGTTGAAAAGCACGTAACCGATCGGTTGCATCTGCCCCGCCGGCATGGGCGAAACCGTCCCCGATTTGCACCGCGGCTTTCGCTCGTTCCAGCCGCCGCGCCAGGACTGCAACGTGGGCCCCAGATTTTCAAGCCCACGAAGTGAAAATAAATCCGCGCCCAAGGGAATGACAACGAAGTCGGCTGCGACAAGCGCGGATCGATTCATCGCGCCGATGTTCGGCCCCACATCGATCAGGGCAATTGAAGCGCCAGCGTCAGCCGACGCCTCCGCCAACATTCGGTAAAACGCCGTCGTAACGCGAAAACCGTACTCCGAATTGTCCGGATCGTCGTCGAGGCATTGGCTCCAGGCGTCGGAAAGGCGATCCTCAAACGCGCTGAGCCCCAAGTCGCCAGGGATTAGCCCGATGTGGTCGCTGATCCGCCGCGATTTTGTCCGCTCAATGTCACCTCGCCGTTTCAGCAGCGGCTGAACCACGCCAAGCACCGTCTGCGGAGGCGCATTATCGGGAAAGAGTGTTTCAACCTCAGGCTCATCCAGAAACATACTCGTCAGATTCGCCTGCGGGTCGAGGTCCGCTGCCATCACCTGATGGCCCATATCAGCAAACATCCACGCCAGATGGTACACCAGCGATGTTTTGCCCACGCCTCCCTTATTATTAAAAAATGCCACCGTCTTCACATCCGCCTCCTGACGACCATGAGCATATGATTTTCGCCGATGGTGTAATCAAGTTTCGGGCTGCCGTTCTTATTCAGCTCATCCTGCACAACGGCTATCCCGCGACCGAACTGATTCGCGAATCCGAGCACTTTTGCCGCCTCGGCCAATACAGGATTCCGGTATGACGTTAAGTGCGGAAATTGTCCCTTGGTGAGGTCGCCGTAGAGAGAACCGGGATTAATAATTTCGACCCGGTCCGCATATTCGTTGATGGAGACGGGGGTTGTCGACCCGTCATAATTGCGGTGTATCACCGAGTTGATGAAAAGCTCATGCATGGCGACCGCCGGGTAGTCGGCAACGGCCGTCTCGCGCAGGCCCGACTCGCGCACCGGGCGCCTAACGGCAAGCCGCTCCGCCAGGGAATCAAGGTCGCGAAACACCGTGAGCAGATCGCCGGCGATACGCCGCTCCTCCAAGACGCGCGTCGCCTGGCTGGTTCCCCCGTATTTCACGTATTGCACGTATGCGCCGGGAAAAAAGGCGGCCGGATCGCGGCCGAACAGCAGCACCGCCGCGTTGGCGGGGCAGGCCCGGGCACGGTTGTAGAATCGCAACGAGCTGAGCTGTTCCTCGATGGAGCGCCCATTTTCCGAAAGCACTTTCGCCGAAACGGCATTGGGAAGATATGACAGCTTGAAAATATCGAGAGCCAAGTCGTCAAGTGTCGCGCCGACACACCCGCGCATATCCCACGTCTTGGCCCGGTCCACCGCGCGTTCACCCAACCGCCGCTCCTGTTCCGGGGTGGCGACGCCGCCCGTTGGACCGGTCCGGATGCAAACCTCTCGCTTGTAGCGGACGGGTGGTGCATCGGATGGGTTAACCGTCACTACCGCCACTTCCCCACTTTCAAGCGAGAATTTGTCCACGTGCATATCCGGTATCGGGAGTATCTGGCCATTATTCCGATTCGCTGTCAAGGCCTCCAAAAATCTCTCGGCTATCGTCGCGCCCACCGGCCGTCCATCACGCCCCACACCAATAATCAGGTATCCGGGCTTTCCCGACCCGTCCATGTCGTTGGCAAAAGCGCAGATGGCCCGGCAGTATTTGTCCGTGTTATTCAGCGATTCCGTAAATTCCACGCGAACGGATTCTCCACCCGCAAGGATGCTCTCAATATCGGCCCTGTCAACCATCCGTTTGGGCTCCTTCCGGTTATGTCACCGCCGATGGCAGCCATCGTGGCATGAATCCACCGCGGCTGCGCGGGCGGCCAAACGCCGAAATCAGATCAGCATCATCATCGGGTTTTCAAGAATCGCCTTGAGCTTGCCGAGGAATTCGGCGCCGGTTGCCCCATCCACCACGCGATGATCGGCTGAAAGGGTAACAGTCATCACCTGCCCCACCGCCAACTGGCCGTCCTTTACAATGGGCCGGGCTTCCGTGCCACCGATCGCCAAAATCGCCGCCTCCGGCGGGTTGATAATGGCGGTAAATTCCTTGATCCCGTACATGCCGAGGTTGCTGATGGTGATCGTGCTGCCGGTCATCTGATCCGCCTTGAGTTTTCGTGCGCGGGCCAATTCCGCCAGTTGCTTGATCTCCGCCGATATCTGCCGCAGGTTTTTCGTCTGAGCATCGCGCAGCACGGGAACCACCAATCCGTCCTCAATGGCCACCGCAATCCCCACATGCACCGATCCGTGGCGAACAATCTGCGTGCCGCCAAAACTTGCATTGATCGCCGGCATCTGCGTCACCGCGACGGCCACGGCCCGGGTGATAAAGTCGGTGACGGTGAGTTTGGTCGGGGCAAGCTGCTCGTTGGCCGATTTGCGCAGGGCCAGCAGATTATCCATCTGCACATCAATGCTGACGTAAAAATGCGGAATGCTCTGCTTGGCTTCCAGCAACCGCCGTGCAATGGTCTGTCGCATGTTGGACAGGGGAATGGTTTTGGCTTCCAGTACGGCTGCCGGGGCAGGTGCCGGTGCTGCTGGTGCCGCCGCTGTGCCCGCCGCCTTCCCGCCCGCAGGGGCTGCAAGCACATCGCGCTTGATGATGCGTCCGTCGGGTCCGCTGCCGCTGATCGCTTCCAGATCGACACCTTTTTCGGCGGCAATCTTCCGAGCCAGGGGGGATACGCGAATCGGTGCCCCATTGTCCCGATGCGATGCGGGCGCGGCTGGTGCTGGCGCCTGAACCGCCGCCGGAGCCGGTGCGGGAGCGGTTGCTGTGGCGGCGGCGGCTTTGCCCGTGTCTCCCTTCTCCGCCGAAGCTTCGGCTGCGGCTTTCGCGGTGGCCCCGCCGCTCTTTACACTCTTGGCCACGTCGGCAACTTTTTCGCCTGGCTTGGCCAGCACGACAATCAACCCGCCGACGGCTACTTTTTCCCCTTCGGCGGCGACGATTTTGGCGACCGTGCCCGGCTCAAAAGCTTCAAGTTCCTGCGTGGCCTTATCGGTTTCCACTTCGGCGATGATGTCGCCGGGCTTAACCGGGTCATTTTCCTTTTTGTGCCATTTCACCAAGGTTCCGTCGGTCATGGTGTCCGAAAGCTTGGGCATTGTAATTTCGAGCGGCATAGATCAATCCTTATCGCATTCAACAGGGGCCAAACCGAGCCGGGCGGAAAACCAATATCCACCCACGCCTGCATTCTAGCCACGCTTGGGCATTACGTTAAGCCTGCGGACCGCTGGAACAAAGGGCGCGGCAGCGAACAACGAGTAATCAGGAGGATTCAGGAGCGAGCTACTGGGTTTATCTCATCGGCAGTGTGCCGTATCCGCGATCCCGCACCAGACCGAGGCCGGACGCGATCACGGAAAATGTTAGCCGGTGGATTTATCCGCCGGTGGCCATTGCGCCGTAACAGTTTTAACCGCAGACGAAAACGATCTTAACCGCGAAGGCCGCAGGGGAACGCAGAGGACATAAAGTAAATATATATTATACCGATGCGGTGCACTGAGGCGAATGAATTTACTGATGAAATCTTTGTGTCTTTCACCCTTCGTGTGAGAAAAAAGCAAATTACATCGTGCGTCCGCATGAAACCCTATTTCTCGGCGGTGAAAATAATACCCTACCCGCGTCCATTGGAAATGACGCGATAAGCCCTTGCCCGATTTGACAGTGGCCCCAATGATGCGGCAGAATTGCGGCTGTGCCTCGTAATCGGTCAGCGGCTGGATCAGGCGTGTTGGTGATTATCCGCGGCTACAGAAACGCCTGCCGAGCGATTCAGGAGAATGGAACTTGACCAATCGGGCAGAGATCCGGGAATTGCGCGTTTGCGGCCCGGAGAGTGTCGTGGGGCGCGTCGTACAACAAGAAAGTGTGCGCTCCGCCACCATAGCCAGACCGATCCTGAGCCGCTGCACTACTGATAGGAAGGACGCGATCGGATGACGACGGTGGGGTTTCTGCTGTTCCCGCGAATCCAGCTTCTCGATTTTGCCGGGCCTTACGAGGTCTTCGCCGCGCTGCCAGACTGCAGGATTCGGCTTTTCTGGAAGGCGCGGGAGCCCATTCCATGCTCTACGGGCCTGCTGATCCAACCCGATTCAACACTTAACGATGATTATCCGCTGGATGTGCTCTGCATTCCGGGTGGCGCCGGCATTAACGCATTACTGCTGGACGACGAGGTGGTGCATTGGGTGGGGCAGCAGGCATCAAAGGCAGGGTATATCACATCGGTCTGTACCGGGGCCCTGTTGCTGGGTGTGGCGAAGCTCCTCAGGGGGCGGCGAGCCACGACGCATTGGCGCTACCACGATCTGCTTTCTAACTTCGACGCTATCCCGGTTCGTGATCGCGTGGTCAAGGATGGGAACCTCATCACGGGTGGCGGGGTGACGGCGGGCATTGATTTTGCACTGGCTGTGGTGGCCGCCCTACGCGGTCAACTGGCCGCGGAAGCCATACAACTCGCCTTGGAGTATGCACCCAGTCCACCGTTCCAGGCGGGCCGGCCGGAGGACGCGCCCCCGGCGGTTTTGCAGGCGGTGAAGAGCGGCACCCAAGCGATATACAAGGAGCGATCGCAAATCCTGGAACACTGGCGTCGCAACCAGGGCACTCATCCTTCACCGAATACCAACTTGGAGTGAACCCGGCGGAGGGTATCCGATCCGCTGAAACGGACGACCTTTTGATACCGTGGACGGTCACCTATTTCAAGGGTGGATGCAAACGGGCAGGAAGTTTACATCAGCGGAGCGCCAAGCCCATTGGCACTCGGATGCTGGAGCAAATGCCGTGGTCACCATCCATGACACATCGGTTTCGGATCGCGACACCCCACGTGCCTGGCCAACGGCAGCGCCCGAAAACACAGACAAGAATGTCTGTGCCACACCTGGTTGAGCCCAATGCCGCGGTTTGCAAAATAGGGCGGTTCGATGAAGGGTAACGATTTGGCACCAAAATCTCCGCACATCATTGCGACCTCCGCGGTTAGTATTAGTTTCACCGCAAAGGTGAGGAAGGTACGCAGAGGTTCCCCCATTAAATCTGTGAGATTCACCCTATCGCCTCTGCGATCTTCGCGCCTCCGCGCGATATGAAAAACCTCTTTTCACCGCGGGGGCGACCGGTGGATAAATCCACCGGCTAACATCTGCGATGATCACGGCCCACCTCTGCGTTCCTCCTTTTCCCCTGCGGTTAAAAGACTCTGCGGTAAAACTTTCCTGCCCGCGTCCATTGGTGTTCTCGAAGGGGAAAGGGGAGATGGTTACAATATCGGTGTTGGATGCATAGGGACTTTCTGCCATGGCGACACTCAGGCCGACATTTCACGAATCACGGCACGGAACATCGCTCCCCCGCCGCTGCCCGTGGGCCAAGGGAGAATTGCTGGCCGATTACCATGATCATGAATGGGGACGGCCGGTGCACGACGACCGGCGGCTCTTTGAATTCCTGATACTTGAAGGTGCCCAGGCCGGGCTCAGTTGGGAATGCGTGCTCCGAAAGCGTCCTGCGTACCGCGACGCGTTTAATGATTTTGATCCGCAAATCGTTGCAAGATATACGGCAAAGCGAATTGACAAACTGCTCGGCAATGCCGGGCTGATCCGCAATCGACGGAAGCTGGAGTCCGCGGTTCAAAACGCCCGGGCCTTTCTCTCGGTGCAGGAACAATTCGGTTCGTTTGATGCGTGGCTATGGCGTTATGTGGAAGGGCGACCGTGGGTACGGTCTCCGCGCCGGCCATCGGATATTCCCACCAGCGATCCGCTGTCCGGCAAGCTCAGCCGCGATCTCCGCGGCCGCGGCTTCAACTTCGTCGGGCCTACCATCTGCTACAGCTTCATGCAGGCGATGGGAATGATTAATGACCATTTGGTAGATTGTCATTGCCATCCGACGGCATCGGAAGCCGTTTTGGATCGGCCGTCCTGAATTGCACTCGGGCTTCATCCGCATTCCGGCCCCGCTATTGGATCAGCTTCTCAAACGCCGCTTCGTCCAGAATGGGGATTCCAAGCTGGCGGGCTTTTTCCAGTTTGCTGCCGGCATCCGCCCCCACCACCAGATAGTTGACCCCTTTTTTGACGGTTTCGCTGACCTTGCCGCCGTGCCGCTCGATCAGCGCCTTGATCTGCGACCGCGTATATTTTTCCAGTGTGCCGGTGACCACCAACAACTGTCCCGCCAGGGCACCGGTGCCCGTGGCTTTACCGGCCGCACGCGTTGCGACGCCGAGCGATTCAAGTTCCGCCAGAAGCTCTGCGCCGTGCTGCTCGTGCAGGAACCGGTAAAGGCTCTGCGACACCACCTCCCCCACACCCGGCACGCGCTGAAGCGCATCGGCCCCTGCCGCCGTCAGCGCTTCACGGGTCGGAAAGGCCGCCGCGATATCTTCTGCGGTATTAATTCCCACATGCAGGATGCCGAGGCCGGCAAGCAGGCGGGCGAGGCCGCGATTTTTGCTCTCCTCAATTCCGGCGATGAGATTCTCCGCCGATTTTTCTCCCATCCGCGGAAGCGCCATCACCTGCTCCTTGCGCAGGCGGTAAAGATCTGCAATGGTACGGATCACGCCGGTAGATACTAATTGGTCAATAACAGACGGGCCGAGGTGATGAATATCCATCTGATCGCGGCCGCCGAAGAATCGGATTCGTTCCAACAGCTGTGCCGGGCACGCCGGGTTGGTGCAGCGGACAAATCCGCCATCCTGCAGCACCGGCCCCCGGCAACTCGGACAGGCGGTCGGCGGACGAATCGGCTCGGCATGCTGCGGTCGCTTTTCCGGCACCGAACCGACAACATACGGTATCACTTCCCCCGCCTTTTGAATGATCACGCGGTCATGCAGGCGGATATCCTTGCGGCCGATTTCGTCAAAATTGTGCAGGCTGGCCCGGTACACATGCGTGCCGCTGATGAACACCGGCGGATCAAATTCCGCCACCGGGGTGATCGTCCCCGTTTTGCCCACCTGAAACACCACCCGCACCAGCTCGCTTTCGGCCTGTTCGGGTTGATATTTGAACGCGATGCACCAGCGCGGCGCCCGCGCGGTCGAACCGAGCTGTTCCCGCTGCGCAAAGGAATCCACCTTGATCACCACACCGTCGGTGTCGTACGGCAGATCATGCCGCACCGTGGAAAAATGCCGAATGTATTGATGCACCTGATCCAAATCGGCGGCGGGCTGAACATGCGGGCTTACCACAAATCCGCACGCCCGGAGAAACGCCTGCCACTGTCGATAGCAGGTGAAGGTAAATCCTTCGATCACGCCCAGGCCGTGCGGCAGAAATTTCAAACCGCGCCGCCGGACTGCCGCTGGATCAAGCTGTTTGAGCGTTCCGGCGGGCGGAGGCAGTTCGGACGTGCACTGCCCGCAGCGAACCGCTTTGATCGGAATGGTCGAGCAGCAGAACG
>JBMFVY010000079.1:0-12028 GCA_049965755.1 Phycisphaerae bacterium
GCTCGATAGCGTCGGCGACCGCCAGCGAGGCCGCCAGCGCCAGCAGATCGTCTCCAAGCCCCTGCACGTTGAGCATGACACTCATCAGCAGATTGCAATGCGCCGGCGATTTCCATCGGCTCCCCTGTCTGCCGCGTCCGGCTGTCTGCTCATCGGCCAGGACCGCCAGCGGCCCACGGACGCCGCGCTGGGCCTCGGCGGCGCAGAAGTCGTTGGTACTTTCGATGGTGTCGAACACCCGTACCTTCAGCCCGGAAAATAGGCCCTGAGCCGGCGCTGCCGATTCCAGCGCCGATCCAAATTCTGCCCACGTCGGCTCGAGGGGATAAAAGTTTTGAGCATGAAGCGCCTGATTCATGACCGGTCCGGTTCCATGTCAAATCCAACATCCAGAATCGGGGCGGAGTGGGTGATGGCGCCGATGCTGATCCGGTCAACACCGGTGCGGGCATAGTCCGGCAGATTTTCCAGATGAATGCCGCCCGAGGCTTCCAGCAGCGGTCGCCCGTCCGGTGCGAGCCGGTCGCGTTCGTGCACGGCCCGCTTAACCTCTTTGGCCGACATATTATCCAGCAGAATAATATCCGGTCCCCCCGCAATCGCCGCCGGAAGTTGATCCAATGAGTCGATCTCCAGCCACATGCGCATATTCTGCGGCAGGCTGTTGCGTACGTGTCGAACAATTTCCGTCAGTGCCATCGGCGAAGTAAAACGTCGAGTCAGTGCGGCGATATGATTATCCTTGAGCATTACGCCGTCAAAGAGGGCCATGCGGTGATTGATGCCCCCGCCGCAGCGCACGGCATATTTTTCAAGCACACGGAAACCGGGCATGGTCTTGCGGGTATCGCAGATCACCGGCTTACCGGCGACCGGAGCATGGCTGCGGGCACAATCGACATACGCACGCGTCAGAGTTGCCACGCCCGAGAGATGCGAAACAAAATTCAGCACCACGCGCTCGGCACTCAGAAGACGCTGCACAGGACCCGATATGACACCAAGGCGCGTTCCGGAGGCAACGGCCTCTCCGTCGGGGCGCAGCGGTTTCCAGATCAGCTCCTTTGAATAATGAGCCAATATTTCGGGTATTAAAAAGGTTCCCGCCACCACACCGGATTGCCGGGCAACCAATGCACCCGCAGCGGTCCAGTGCGGATCAATCGACAGTTCCGTTGTGGGATCGCCGACAGAACCCGACCCGTGGCCGATGTCTTCAGTCACGGCCAATCCGATGAGCTCACGAATGTGGGCGTCCATCGGCGGCGGATTCAGTGCGGGCGGATCGGCGTTCATGTCGGCATTGTAACCGGGCGAAGGCAATCGAGGGATTCCTCCGACGACCGTTTCAACCGACGGAAGGCCGTCGGCGCAGGCAGGCCGCGGCTCAGCGGGAGAGAATTGAAAGCAGAGCACAAGCGGTGCCGCCGCACGCTGGTAAAGTTTTTTTCACCGCTGAGAGCATGAAGTTGCGCTGGGGTGTTGGCGCAAATCCTCTCACTTCACCGTAGCGTCTCCACGCGCTTCGTCACTTCCTGTGAGGTGGGGTTTCGCGCTGGCACATGACGCCATTAGTTTTTCGTCACACGAAGTATGACCCGAGATCAAAAGCGCCGACAAAACTGGTTAACGTCAATCCGCCGGATCACAAATCCCGCCAGGAATGCACCGCAACTCCGGATCGTATGTAGGAAGCATCCCCACCATAAACCAGCGCGGCAGGCGCGGTTGGAATTCCAGCAAGTTTACGCCAGAAATCCAGTCCGGCCATGAAGTCCGCGGAGATCGTTTCTCCGGACTTTATTTCAATGGGAAGTGGAAGATCACCGGTATCAACCAGAATATCCACTTCATGGCCCGTAGAATCACGCCAGAAGTACAAGTCCGCTTCAAGAGCGCGATTGAAAAAACTCTTGATGAGTTCCGCGATGACAAAGCTCTCAAAAATAGCCCCGCGCGAAGCGTGGCCAGCAAGGTCCGAGGGTGACTTGATCCGCAGGAGATAGCAGAGCAATCCGGTATCATAAAAATAGAGCTTCGGGCTTTTTATCAGACGCTTGTTGTAATTGCGGTGGTAGGGGCGCAGTTGATAAACAATGAAGCTTGCCTCAAGTAGTGCAAGCCATCGGCGAGCGGTGGTGTGGGAAATGCCACAGTCCGTCGCCAGAGAGGACAAATTAAGCAGTTGCCCGACCCGCCCTGCACATAACCGCAAGAAGCGATAAAACGCCTCGGTGTCGCCGATATTCAGCACCTCCCGCACATCCCGTTCAATATAGGTTCGGACATAGTTCGCCAACCAGTCGCCGGCGCTGATCATCTGGCCATGTACACGTGGATAAAACCCGGTGTGCAGGGTTTCCATAAGTTCTCCTCCCGCCTGTTTCCGATTTCTTTGGATATTTCCCAGCGAGGCTGGAACGACCGCGCCATGCCGGGCTAATTCGCAAAGCGCCAGCGGCAGGAGGTGCAGGATGGCACATCTGCCGGCCAACGTCTGGCTGATATTGTTCAATAGTAAAAAGTTCTGTGAACCGGTGAGAATGAAATGTCCCGGTACAGCTGATTCATCAACGATGCCCTGAATGTATGAAAAAAGATCAGGGACACGCTGCACCTCATCGAGAATAACCGGCCCCGGAAATTGCCGAAGAAATCCGCGCGGGTCTTCCATGGCAAAGCTCCGTTGATCCGGTGCTTCCAGAGAAACATAATTCGCGTTTGGGAACGCCGATTTAACGAGCGTGGTTTTGCCGGATTGTCGCGGCCCGGTCAGCGTAATCACGGGGTAATGTTGTGCCGCTTGCGCGAGGGGGCTCGCCATGTGCCGTGGAATCGTCATGGGGGCATTATACAGATTGAACATTCAATGTTCAATCTGCTAGGACTTGATGATGGTCTTTATGGAGCCGGTTACGACATAAGGTCGCAATAGGGGTCAGATTCCGGGACGCATCTTTGCGTTTTTTTCGTACCGTCCCCGCGTTTTCCGAGCCTCCGTGTGACATACGGGCCAGCGGAGCCGACGAAAACGTGATAGTCGATCAGGTGAATAGGCGAGCATGCATGAGCCACGTGGGCCGGGCACAAATGGCGCCTCACTGCGATTGCTGCATTTCCGCGTCACCGTTTGAGATAGACTGAATTCCACTCAAATAACCGTTGGACAGGTATTCTTGCTTGTCTGGGTTTGCCGGTCGGGACTGGACAGGGGCAGAAATGCCTGCGCCAGCCTCGGTTGCTATTTGGGCACAGGCAGGAATGCCAGTGTCACCTTGGGTTGTTATTTGAGCAGAGCTAAGAATGCCGGTGCCACTTGGGCCTGATCCCGCTGCGGCGGAATTCTGTCCGTTCTGCGTCCCCTTACGGTACAAGGAAAACGCTCGACCAGTGGCGCGGTTCCTGGGTTCCGTTGTATTGTAAAATCGCCGGATCGCCCACCGTCCAGATATTATGATGATCCGGCCCGACATCCGCCGACGTTTCCCATACCACGCCGCCATCGTTAAAGAGCACATTTTGCCCGTATCCGCCATGATTAACAGAATTAGCATCGGCAGTCCGAGAGCAGAACTCGCAGACGATGGGATTGGCATCGGCCATAATCGGAACCATTTCTGCCTCGACCCAATGGTGGTGATACGGTCCAAGCTGATCTACATAGCTGTATCCCGTAGAACCCCACGTCGGGCAACGTTCGGCATTAAGATCGGCGGCCGAGACGGGTTGGGCGGGACAAACCAGCCGCTCCCATGAGGTGTAGCGAGCCGGGCCGTCAATCAAGGAGGAGAGATTGGCCAGATTGCTGTGTGCATTGGCCGAACGCACAGCTCCGGAATCTGCATTGCGGGGAAGCCAATTGCGATCTGCCGGTAGAGCGATCTCGGGCAGGCGACCGGCGTTGTTCGAAGCATATTGCGCCATCGCCCGGCCGACGACCTGAAGATTGCGTGCGCAGGCAAATCGCAGGGCGTGCACCTGGGCCTGACTCAGACCGAAGAACATGACAACCACCAGCACGCACGCCGCCGCCGCCATAACCCATATATCCACTGCTCTCTGATTGAATCCCACCGGGACGACATATTTTCTTTCGACGGGCGTCCTAGCTTGAGGCACAGACGCACGCTTCGGCAGGGCCTTGAGGGTGCGACTAAGCAGGTCCGCCGGCGGATGGCAAAGTTCCAACACCCCCAGCCGACTGATCGCAGCTCCCATCGGTAAATCCGCCAATCGACCGATCTCGGCCGGGTCTTTAAGACCCTGTTCAAATATCGCATCGATCCGAGCGGCGAGTTCCGCCGGAAGAGGCGATACGCCGTCCGATGCGGCATGATTGAGATCAAGAGGCTGCTGCTTCGGCATGTTCATGTCAGAGTCTTTGAAGTTTGCGTCCATGGATATTACATCGTCCGGTTATTGAAGCGATTACGGCACAGCCGCACGCCAACTACCACACTTTGAGCAAGCTCCTGTTCAAGACTCCTCAGCGACTTCTTCGGCCGATGCCTTGGGCGGAATCGAATCATTTCGGATCCGCCCCCGCATCATCCGCCGATCGCTTCTGCCCGCGGTCACCTGCACGTGCTTCGTAAAGCCTTGCAAAATTCTGCAGGGCGATATGGAGACGACTCTTCACGGTGCCCAGCGGAACACCCAGTATCTCTGCCATCTCCTTATACGACAGCCGCTGATAAAAGCTCATTATGATCGCTTCGCGATGGATCGGCGACATGCCCGATAACACTTCTCGGACGTGATGGGCATCTTCTGACATCATGGCGGCGGTCGATGCGTCCGGCGATGTGCCGGCAACCAGATCGAGGAGGCTACCGGAATCGTCGCCATTGGGGTGGGCATCGAGCCGCTGAACAGGCCGGCGACCTGCAGCCCGCAGGTAATCGCGGGCTTTATTGGCAGCGATGGTAAAAAGCCACGGTTTGAGCCGACGCTGCTGGTCAAACATCTGGGCGCTGCGGTGAAGTTGTATGAAGGTCTCTTGGAAGAGATCTTCAGCCGTCGCCTGATCGCCGACGTAACGGATGATGAATGCGTAGAGTTCGCGCTGGTACCGATCAACAATCTCGGTAAAGGAGTCCTGATCGCCCGCAATGAATCTGGCCAGCAGGCTCTCGTCCGAGATGTCGGCATCGTCATTGCGGTTTACGTTTCCGTTGGCTTGATTCATGATCCAGCCTGCCGGTCAGTCTCAGCGTTTATCCCCCGGATACCCCAAACACGCCGCGGCGTTGAGAAAGCGAGTCTTCGCATCAGCAGCTCCATCCGCTCGGGAGAGACCCATATACCGGAAAGTTGCCGTCGGCAGGATTTGCAAACCAAATCCACATCACCCGCAACCCCAAACAAGCAAGATAGGATAGAGGACTATGATACAACTTAGCAAATGCCCTCTGGCGGTTTTTGTGGAGGCGTGGCGGGATATGTTCAGCCGCCGCCAATAATGTCAAAACCGCGGCGGTGTTGATCGCAGGGGCTAATTACCCCCGCTTATTTCGATACATTCCGCGTCGTGTTCGCCGAGGCTGCCCGGAAACGGCCGCATCGGTCCTCCTGGGTTTGTTTCCCAACCGCTGCGTTAAACCTTCATCAATCGCCTGCGCGAGGGCTTCATCTCCGCGGCCCTTTTCTCCCTCACCCGCCTTGGATTCAAGCTCCTTGAGCCGATCGCGAATTTCGGCGGCTTTTTCAAATTCCAGATTGTTGGCCGCTTCCAGCATCTCCGCTTCCAACATGCGGATCAGTTCCTGCTGCTCATACTCCCCTTCAGAGGAATTGACCATCTCGCGGGCGACACGCCGGGCTTTGAGTTCGGCGTCGAGCCCGCTGCGAATCGCTTTTTTGATGGTCTGCGGGGTGATGCCATGGTCGGCATTCCATTTGATTTGAATGTCGCGGCGGCGATTGGTTTCATCAATGGCCCGCTGCATCGCCTGGGTGATTTGATCGGCGTAAAGATAAACTTCGGCGTCCAGATTGCGGGCACAGCGGCCGATCATCTGGATCAGCGATGTTTCACTGCGCAAAAACCCCTGCTTGTCGGCATCCATGATGGACACCATGGATACCTCGGGCAGATCAAGCCCCTCACGCAGCAGGTTGACACCGACGAGGCAGTCAAAACCGCCTTCACGCAGTTCACGAAGAATCTCCATGCGTTCAAAAGTCTGGATTTCACTGTGCAGATATTTGCATTTAATACCGGCCTGGCCGATGTAATGCGAAAGATCTTCGGCAAGCCGCTTGGTCAGGGTGGTTACCAGCGACCGCTGTCCGCGTTGGGTGCGGAGTTTTACCTGTTCTACAAGATCCGCCACCTGCCCCTGCGCCGGGCGCACGTGAATCACCGGGTCCACCAAGCCGGTGGGACGGATGATCTGCTCCACCACTTCTCCGCCGCAGAGTTCAAGTTCAAAGCGGCCCGGGGTGGCGGAGACAAACAGCACTTTGTTCCACATGGCCCGGAATTCCTCAAACCGCATCGGACGATTATCCAGCGCCGAAGGAAGGCGGAATCCATGTTCCACCAGCACTTCCTTCCGATGGCGGTCGCCGGAGTACATGGCGTTGATCTGCGGGATGGTGACGTGCGATTCATCGATGATCAGCAGATAGTCCTTGGGAAAATAATCGACCAGCGTGGAGGGCTTGCATCCGGGCGGAAGACCGGCAATATGGCGTGAATAATTTTCAATCCCCTGACAGAATCCCGCCTCCAGCAGCATCTCCATGTCATATTTGGTGCGGGCCAGCAGCCGCTGGGCTTCAAGCAGTTTACCGTCTGATCGCAACTGCATGACGCGCTGATCCAGTTCCTTCTGAATATCCTTGACGGCCCGAAGCATGGTGCCGTCATCCACCACGTAATGCTTCGCAGGATAAATGAACGCCTGCTGTTCCTCGGTGAGCGGCTCTCCGGATACCGGATGGATATGCCAGATGGAATCGATCTCATCACCGAAAAATTCCACCCGCAGGGCGGTGGTTTCATACGCCGGAAATATTTCCAGTACATCGCCCCGAACGCGGAATATGCCGCGCTTGAATTCGATATCGTTGCGCTGGTACTGCATGTCCACCAGCGCGCGAAGCAGATCATCCCGCGCAAAGGCCGTTCCCTTGCTGATGGAAACAACCTTCTTTTTATATTCCTCCGGGGAACCGAGCCCAAAAATGCAACTGACGGACGCGACCACAAAACAATCGCGTCTTCCGATCAGGTTGCTGGTGGTCGCCAGTCGGAGCCGGTCCAGATCGTCATTTCGGGCGGCATCCTTTTCGATGTAAATATCCCGCTGCGGTATGTAGGCTTCCGGCTGGTAATAATCGTAGTAGCTGACGAAATAACTCACGGCATTTCGGGGAAAAAGTTCCCGGAATTCCTCATAAAGCTGCGCCGCCAGCGTCTTGTTATGGCTGATGACCAGCGTGGGCACGCCGAGCCGGGCCGCAACATGGGCCATGGTGAAGGTTTTACCCGATCCGGTCACGCCCATGAGGATTTGATGATTCGCACCGGCCCTGAAGGCGGAGACGATTTTTTCAATCGCAGCCGGTTGATCACCGGTGGGCTGAAAGGGGCTTTCTATCTGGAATTCCATGGAGCACGTACCATTCTGAACCACACTGAGTACCCGATTATAGCCTGCACGCCGGGCGGACGCGCCGCTTCAGCGCACCGGGGGCGGCAGTTGGGTTGGCGGGTTTGGATGGACTCCGGAGGAAGAATTTACGTGGTGTCGATGCCACCACGTGACGATCCGTCTTTGAGCCTGGAGTTGCGCGGCGGGCGTGCTGGTCAGCCATGAGCCGCCGTAGAGCTGCGAGTGAAAAAAGTGATAGTCCGCCGGTTTTTTGCCCGCCGCAAGAATCAGCAGATATACAACCGCGGTATGACCGTCCCAGTGAACCTGTTGATTATTAAAATTAAAGTTAATCCCGCCGGGCGAGGGGGAATGGAGAATTTTCAGCAGCCACGGTGCCGCCGACCGCGGATGCGCCCGGGCGAAAAGCGAAAGATAATTGCGGCATCCCGCCACGGACGGTGATGCCAGTGTCTGGGCCGCCGGCGTATTGGGAATTGAGGCGGTCCGGGCATAATCGGTCAGAAGCGTCTTGAGTTGCGGCGGATTCCAATGCCGCAGCACCTCAGTGGCATAGGTGCTGTCCTGTATCCGCTGCCAAATATTAACAAAATGCGAGATGGCAATGATTTGATGACGGAATTTCAGCCTGTGCAGAGAAAAATTCTGCACTCCCACCGTGTTACCCGAGGCGACCGACCAGCGCCATAATTTATCAATGAGATGTGCATCGGGTTTGATATTCCAGATGGCGGCAAGCATGCTCAGGTAAACCAACCGATGGGGACTGGAAAGCAATCGATCGACGATCCACTCAGACCGTGGCCAGAGAGCCGCCAGACCGCCGACGGCCTTGATCTGCACCGACGGTCGATGAGAGAATGCATCGGCAATCAGCGGCGCGACTTGGGGGGAAAGCCCCCAGTTGAAGAGTTCCCTGCGATCGGAGGCAGGACGGCGCATGACGGCCAGGGCCCAGCGGGAGATATTTTCATCAAATTCCAGAATATGAATGAGCCGTGCGCGACGCTCGTCTCCGGTCGCCGCGATCGTTGCCCGAAGCTGGTCGGCCAGAAGCGCGCGAATCTCGGCCTCCGCCTTTTGGCGGGCCGTGTAGCGGGATGAACCGAGCTGATGAATGGCCCGCAGCATGCTCTCGCTGATGCGGGGCGCCGCGTCAACTATCCCGGCACTCGCGCCGATCAGCAGGCCGGCCATTAAGGCAGCAGAAAGAATTCCATTCGTTTGATAATTGCGAAAATACCGCAAGATGTTCTCCAAACTCGAACATGAGCGCTACGAGTATATCAGAATCGGCATATTTTCATCCCCAACCATGACATTTTCCGTCGGCTGGTGTATGTTGGCGGATGGTAAAAGGTATCGGGCCCGGCGGCCTTTTTTATGGAGCACGTATCAATATGTCGGAAAATCTCCCCCCCCCCAATGGCGAAGCGGCGGCACAGGCCGTCAATGTTCAGGTTCGCGACCAGAAACTCGAAACGCAGTACACCAATATCTTCCGCATGGCGGGTACGCATGAGGAACTCTTCGTGGATTTTGGTATTAATCTGCAGCATCACGATCAACCCAATACCGTGGTGCTCGATTTCAGCCAGCGCATGGTGATGAGTTTCTACACGGCCAAAAAACTCGCGGTGGAACTGAGTAAAGTCGTTAATCGGTACGAACAGGTTTACGGCCCGTTGCAGCTTGATCCGCGTCAACGGCAAATTCGCCCCACCTCGTCGTAACTGGTTACGCGGCGCGACCGTTGGGGGCACCGCAGTCGGTAAAAACCTTGCACAGAAGGTTCCGGTTTGGCGCTCAACATGGATGGTGCAACAGGCATGTCAGATGACCCGTATCGCAGCGCCATGCTCCGGCTGACGCTCGAAATGGACCAGGCACTCGGTATGACCGAGGCGCCGTGGGGTGCCCCGCCTGCCAAAAAGGGGGCGGCGCGCGGTGATCGCTCGGCAACCGCGCCGGATAAAATCGGCGACCGCAGAGTTACGCCGCCGCCCATCACTCGCCGAAGCGATGCTCCGGCTCGCGTTCCCGCGCCGAGCGCCGTTCCGACCGCAACGCCCAAGGTTGCGGCGCCAAGTACAGTCAAGGTGGAAGATCCGATGCCCGTAGATCTCATGCGGCCTAAACTCAGCGAACCGATGCCCGGCCCCCCCGCCGATCGTGCCGCCGCGCTGGGGCAATTGGCGCTTGCGGCAGAAAAGGACCTCCAGCGATTCGTGAACGATATTGCCACACGGGTGGTTTTCGGCGAGGGTGATCCGAATGCTGCGTTGATGTTTGTCGGGGAAGGGCCCGGGGCGGAAGAAGATAAACAGGGGCGCCCGTTTGTCGGCCGCTCCGGCCAACTGCTGGACAAGATGATCCAGGCGATGGGTTTATCGCGGGAGGCGGTTTACATCGGTAATGTGGCCAAACTCCGTGCCGCCGATCGAGACCCCGAGACCGGCCGCCTGAAAGACCGTCCGCCGACCGACGCCGAGGTGAAACGCGGGATTGCCTACCTCGATGCGCAGATCGAAATCATCGCCCCCAAGGTTATCGTGACGCTCGGGGCCACCGCGCTGAAATACATGATCGGGCGGGCTGAGAATGTGACTCGTGTGCGGGGCACGTGGCAGATGTATCGCGGCATTCCGCTGATGCCGACATATCATCCATCATTTCTGCTGCGGGCGTATACGCCTGAAAATCGCGCCAAGGTATGGGATGACCTCAAGCAGGTCATGGAACGGCTCAAGTCGTAACATGCTCCGGGCCGCGGACGTCCGGCGACGCCGCAGTTTTCACCGCAGGGAGAAAACCGATTTAACCGCGTAGGACGGGCGAATAACCATATCTCACACCAAGCCGCGAAGAACGCGGAGATGGGGGACGGCTGGGGCTCCTACTAAGGCGCGAAGATCGCGAAGACGGTGCGACCAAGCGCAAGGACTTGTGACAGAACCTCTGCGTACCACTGCGACCTCAGCGGTGGAAACGTTATTAACCGCAGGGAGAGAAACGAGGTTAACCGCAGGGGACGCTGAGGAACGCTGAGGTTTCAGAATTTGTTGACCATGCGTTTAATGCCGTCCCTCATATGCTCCACGTTGAAATTCAGCAATAAGCCGACCTTAATGCCACTGAGTTTAAGGTATGTCAATATCTGCGCCTGGTGTATCGGAGCAAGCTCATCCACGGCCTTAATCTCAACGATCACCTTATCAGCGACCATCATGTCGATCCTGTAACCGGCATCGATCTTGACCCCGTTATAGGCTACGGGCAACTCCACCTGAGTCGCGACCCCAACGCCCCGCTTCCGCAACTCGTAAGTGAGACACTCCTCATAGGCGCTTTCCAATAATCCCGGCCCCAGGGGCGAGTGCACCGCCATGGCTGCGCTTAATATCTCTTGGCTAACTTCGTTCGGTTCCACGGCGGCATTCTAAGGCGCACCTTCGGCGTTGTCGTGGCTGCTCCCAGCCACCCCTGGGTAGCTCTTTGCGGTGAAACAGTTTTAACCGCGGAGAAGAAACGGCCTTAACCGCAGAGTTGGCGTCGTGAACGAAACGGATTTATTATCGGAACCTCTGCGCACCTTCTTTACCTCTGCGGTGAACCGGAGTTTATTGTATCTCGCGCGGAGCCGCGGAGAGCGCGAAGACGGGGATATCGATATTTAACACAAAGGCCACGAAGTTCACCAAGGCGTTATGAGGAATGAGCTGAGGGTTAAATCAGCACCCGCACCCTCTTCACCGTTCGTTCGGGAAATACGGGGCAACCCTGTCGCCCGCAACGCAAAATACCTTTGTGTTCGTCGTGAACTTTGTGTTGAAAACAAGCAGGTTACATCATGCTGCAGGCATGAAACCATATTTCCTCTGCGGTGAAAATGGTAACTTGGTCGGGCGTCGCGGCTTTATGCCTTGCCGCTGCAAAATTGCCGCCCTTGCCGTAACATATCCCCGGTGGATGTTTCAGTCAGTTCCGGCAAATTGGTTAAACGATGAAGATTCTCTTTACCATCACCGATCTTTCCGCTGAAACCGGCGGCGTCGCCACCGTCACCGCCGCGCTCGCCGAAAACCTCGCCGCCCGCGGCCACCAAGTCACCATCGGGACCGTCGACAATGGCGGCACCCACCTGAACCCGCATGATGTCCGCGTCGCCCGCTTTCCGCTCGACGGCTCACCCCGCTTGGCCAAAAGCTCGCAGCTTAAGCAGTTCCTCTGGCATCAGGTGCCGGCCCACCATGTCGTCCATATTCAGGGCCTCTGGCAGAAGCCCGGCCATGATGCCGCCGCCGCCTGCCGCAAATTTAATATCCCCTATGTCGTCGCCCCGCACGGGATGCTGGATCAAAAATCGCTCGGCATGGGAAGCAAATACCTCAAGCGCCTGAGCTGGG